>NZ_JBWJFG010000004.1:0-252248 GCF_056388495.1 Corynebacterium sp. TUM25020
AGCACAAATGTGGCCGGAGGTGCGGGATGGTGTGGGTAATAGCTTTCGGGGAGCTATTCTTTGGTGATTTGTGGTGTGTGGTCTGGGGTTATGGTGGCATGCGGACACACTTTTCTTTACTTAACCCCCGAATACAGCTTGAGGCGTGCTACCCCGAGCGTTGGCTTTCGCCTGGGACAGGCTAAGATGTGGGGTACGACAGCTGCAAAGCTGAACCTTCACATTCCGAAGCCCATCCCGACTAAGGAGACACGCCAACCATGGCAAGCACCATTGATTCCGTCGTCAACCTAGCCAAGCGCAGGGGTCTGGTGTATCCCTGCGGTGAGATCTACGGCGGAACCCGCTCCGCCTGGGATTATGGCCCGCTTGGCGTGGAGCTGAAGGAGAACATCAAGCGTCAGTGGTGGCGCCACATGGTCACCTCCCGTCGCGACGTTGTCGGCCTGGATTCTTCCGTGATCTTGCCTAAGCGTGTGTGGGAAGTATCCGGGCACGTTGAAGTATTTACAGATCCGCTGGTCGAGTCGTTGCACACCCACAAGCGCTACCGTGCTGACCACCTGCTGGAGGCCTATGAGGAGAAGCACGGCCACCCACCGGAGAACGGCCTGGCCGACATTAACGACCCGGAGACCGGCCAGCCTGGTGCGTGGACCGAGCCGAAGGCGTTCTCTGGTCTGCTGAAGACCTTCCTGGGGCCGGTGGACGACGAGGAAGGCCTGCACTACCTGCGCCCGGAGACCGCACAAGGTATCTTCACGAACTTCAAGAACGTGATGACAACCTCTCGTCAGAAGCCACCTTTCGGCATCGCCCAGGTCGGAAAGTCTTTCCGTAACGAGATCACCCCAGGTAACTTCATCTTCCGCACCCGCGAGTTCGAGCAGATGGAGATGGAGTTCTTCGTCAAGCCGGGCGAGGACGAAGAGTGGCACCAGTACTGGATCGATGACCGCCACCAGTGGTACATCGACTTGGGGATCAACCCCGACAACCTGCGCCTATATGAGCACCCGAAGGAAAAGCTCTCCCACTACTCCAAGCGCACCGTCGACGTGGAGTACGCATTCCATTTCAACGGCTCCAAGTGGGGCGAGCTCGAAGGCGTGGCCAACCGCACCGACTACGATCTGCGTGTTCACTCCGAAGGCTCGGGCGAGGACCTCAGCTTCTACGACCAGAATGCAGAAGAGCGTTGGATCCCGTACACCATCGAGCCTGCCGCCGGCCTGGGTCGTGCGATGATGGCCTTCCTTGTTGACGCCTACACGGAGGAAGAAGTACCGAATGCGAAGGGCGGGACCGACACCCGCACGGTACTGAAGCTGGATCGTCGTCTGTCTCCCGTGAAGATTGCCGTTCTGCCTCTGTCCAAGAAGGAGACGCTGACGCCGACTGCTGAGAAGCTGGCTGATCAGCTGCGCGGCTTCTGGAATGTCGACTACGACACCTCCGGCGCAATTGGCCGTCGCTACCGCCGCCAGGATGAGATCGGCACCCCGTTCTGCGTCACCGTCGACTTCGACACCTTGGAGGACAATGCGGTGACCGTTCGCGAGCGCGACACAATGGAGCAGGAGCGCATCAAGATCGAAGACCTGCAGAGCTACTTCGCTGAGCGCCTGGCGGGCTGCTAGATATGTCGAGTGATATTCGCTGGGGCCTGCCGAGCGACGGGCATACATTCCCCATCTATGAAGGTCCTAGCAACGACCTGGTGAAGGTGGCGGAGTACGCCGACGAGCGTGGAGTTGCGAACATCCGTTTCGGCGGTGACACGTGGCAGCTGCACGGCCCGGATGATCGCGGTGGCAAAGACGGCCACGATGCGAAGGGTCGGGATGGCTATGCCGCCAATGATGCCAGCCACGACAGTGGAGGCGCCGGCAAGGTTGCAGAAGGTGGCGTCAAGAAGGCAGCGACTGCCTCTGCGACGACCCAGACCGGCACCTGGACAGTGACCGGTGACGGCAAGAGCTTCGGCAAGTCGGAGCGCTATGAGGTGCAGGCGGATCGCCACCGCATTGCCATTATCGCGGAGACGAAGAAGAACTTCGTGCTCGATATTGATGGTGAGAAGGCAGGGCAGTTTTCCAGCGAAAACCGCGGCCTGCGGAACCTTCACGTGGAGTTCGAAGGGCTGGGGGAGAAGTTGCCGATTGACGTGCGAGTGTTCGTTTCCTGGGCGGCTCGGTTGTGCATGGAAACGCGGATGATTAGCTCCTCGTGGGCGGTTACGATTGCGCTGCTGCTGTGCATTCCGATTGTGGTGCTCTACTGGATTGGGTTTGTCTAAAGTGCTGATCGTAAGAGATTAATGTTTGCAAAAAGGATAGTAAGAGTTCAATTAATGTCAGCCCGCAGTTAACTATCAGAACTCGTCCTTTTTACCTCCATCAGTCAGGTGGATATGGTCTTTTACCTTGACGTTTTGGAGGAATCTTGTCGACGACAACCCAAAAAGCTGTGGCCGCGTCGCCCGACGGCATCACCCCAGTGCCGGAAGATGAGAATAATACTTGGTGGCACCTATTCTTCGGCGTCTTTATGGCGTTCAACATTGGTGGTAACGACGTGGCGAACTCCTTCGGTACTTCCGTGGGGGGCGGGCACCTTGAGCATGAAACAGGCTCTTGTCGTGGCCGCTATCTTCGAGGGGTCCGGCGCTTGGTGGCATCGTTGCATCTTCTCTACGGCGCAATTAAGCGCGGCATTCTTGTTTACAACGAGCTGGCTGATCAGCGCCTCGATGAGATCAAGAAGGAAAAGAAGGAGCTGAACATTAAGCATAAGCTGGCCTTCGGACAGCTGAGCGAGGATGAGCGACTGGCTCTGACCGATGCGATGATCCGCGACTCGACTACGATGCGCGAGCAGGGCTATACAGAGGAGGATCTGGAGTCCGACTACTACAAGAAGCTGCACCGCATCAATAAGTCTGCGGAAGAAGTCGAGGCGCACCACGCCTTGGACACTTGGGTGCCACTGCTTGCCGCTGGCGGGTCCATCATTATTTCCGCGATGCTGCTGTTTAAGGGGCTGAAGAACATGAACCTGGAGCTGTCCAGCTTGGGCAACTTCCTGATCATGGGCATGGTTGCAGCTGTTGTTTGGATGGCTGTCTACATCTTCTCGCGCACTCTCAAGAAGCATGCTCTGAGCCGTTCTACATTCCTTCTGTTCAGCTGGATGCAGGTGTTCACCGCATCTGCCTTTGCTTTCAGCCACGGATCCAACGACATTGCTAATGCGCTTGGGCCGTTCGTTGCAGTGCTGGACGTGCTGAAGACGAACACCATTTCTGAGGAATCCGGCGTGGCTCTGCCAGTCATGGTTGCCATGGGTGTTGCCTTGATTGTCGGACTGTGGTTCATTGGGCGTTTCGTTATCCGCACTGTTGGTTCCGGACTGACCAAGATGCACCCGGCCTCTGGTTTTGCTGCAGAGCTGTCTGCAGCTGCCGTGGTGATGGGCGCATCCGTCCTGGGTCTGCCGGTTTCCTCCACTCACATTCTGATCGGTGCTGTCCTGGGTGTTGGGCTGGTCAACAAGGACGCCAACTGGGGTCTGATGAAGCCCATCGCTCTGGCTTGGGTAATTACTCTTCCGGCTGCTGCAATTATCGCCAGCGGTACTGTTTCCGTGCTGCGCGTGGTGTTCTAGCGAACTACTGTTTGGGATTAGTTTTCAGGGGCGCGTCCAGCGGGGCGCGCCTTTGTGCTGTGTGGTTGAAGGTTGTTTGGTCTGCGCGGTGGGGCTGAAGACTGTGCTGTGTGGCTGAGGGCTGTTCGGTGTGGTGTGCAGTCTGCGCGGCGTGGAGGGCAGGGGGCTGTGTGAGGGGAAATGTCGCTAGATCGGGAATCTGAAAATTTGAATCCAGGTTCTATTTTTCGACTAACTCGCTGACCTGCTGTTTTCTTTGGGTGAAAATGATTCGCAATAACAGATTCCCGATCTAGCGACATTTGGGAATTTTGCCCCGGCAGCATTCCGCCTCGCCTGTTTCTGAAGGGGTTAATGGGAAGAAAATTTATCTGAGTGACCTGGCGCGAGCGGGGACCTGGGGAAACGGAGCTTGGGCAGGAGGCGCCAGCCCCATCCAGTTAGAAGCTGGAAGAGCCGCTGCCTCCGAAATCACCGCCACCGAAGCCGCCCCCGCCGCCGAAACCGCCACCAAAGCCGCCACCAAAGCCGCCGCCGAAACCACCGTTTCCGCTCAGCAGCGAGCCCAGAACCATGCCGGTCACAAAGTTGCCGCTGCCTCCGCTGCCATAGCCGCCGAAGCCCCCACTATTGCGCCTATTGAAGTCATTCACGTCCTTCCGCGCCTGGCGAGTTGCCTGTTGTGCCAGCTGGCTTGCCCGCTGGGCTTCACGCAGTGCATGCTTCGGATCCTCCGCACGCAACCGCGTCGCCTCATCCAAGGCAGTTCGCGCTGCCTGCGCGGACGTGCGCGTATCCACGCCAATAATTCGCCGGCGGTTGCGGATCAAATCCTCCACGCCCTCCAACCGCTGCGATGCATCCATGATCGTCCGGTCCACCAGGTCCACAGTCCGGTTAAAGTCATCGGCCTTGCCGCGCGCTTCGTCCAGTTGAATATCCAGCGCACCATCAGCTTCCAACAGCTCGGAGTAGCACCCCAGCGGATCAGTCGACCCATAAGATCGCGCCTTCTCCAGAGCCGCACGTGCCTGTCCCACAGCCGACTGCAATCCTGCCCGGTCTATCTCCGCACCGGACTTCTCCAGCTGGCGGGCCTCGTCAATCTCGCCTTCCACCTCGGTAATCAGTGCCGGCAGGTTAGACTGCGCCGACCGCAGGTGTTCCTCCGCACGCTCTACCGCCAGCAGCTGCGAATCCGCCTGCTGTAAAGCCATCCGCGCCGCTCCCAGCGCGTCGATCAGACCGCCCTGCTGGCCAGCGGGCTTATCCAACAACTCCCGTGCGGTGTCGATAGCTTTTTCGGCCTCCGCGACTTCGTCTTCGGCAATGTCCGGGTTGTGGCGCACGGATTCCAGCAGCTCCGGGTCCACCCGCGTCTCAACGTCAGTGAGAATCTGTCGGGCATTGGGAATGCGATTGTGCAGGCTAATGCTGGTCTGGGTTAGCTTATCCACCAGCTCCGGCGCGTTCATCAGCTTCTGGCGCAGTTCGGCATACTTGGTGGCCTGCGCATCCAGATTGTCGTCGGCCTGCCCACAGCTAGAGACAATCTCGATCAGCAGATCGCGTTCCTCTGGCTCCGTCGACACCAGCCCGGAGCGCAGCCGCTCGTGAATGCTATACGCCTTGTTCAGTGTCGAGCGGCTGTGCTTCAGAGCTTTCTCCAGCTCGCGGGTCCGCTCCTCACCGAACTCGCCACGGGCCACGGAAAGCTCCTCTTCACCCTTGCGGATGGACTCATCGGTGCTGGTCAGCTCCTCATCCGCTAGTTCGCGCAGTACTTCCGTGGGCTGCTTGTACAGGTCGTCGATGTTGCCCGGATCGATCTCACGAGCTGTCTCCAGCTGCTGGGTGTGCGTTTTCTTTCGATTGCGGCGGGTCCATAGCGCGGCCCCGGCGCCCGCGCCAACTACACCGGCTGCTCCGGCGCCGATCCATACTTTCGTTGCCGTGGACGTCTTGCCCGTCAGCTTGTCAACTGCTGCTTGCGCGCCACCGGCCCAGTCATCGTCGGCAAAGTGCTCCCGCGCCGCGCTTTGAATCTTCTCCGCGTCGCTAGTCTTCACGTCGTTTCCTGCGGCGTAGCCGACCTGTCGCGATTCCGTCGCTACGGCCAGCACAATCACATTGCCGGTGCCGTCCTGTGCGCGCAGCTGTTCGGCCAATTTCGTGATGTCACCTGATGCGCTGGGGACGAAGACTATGTAGAGCTTCTTGCCGGATTCCTTGGTCGCTTCTTTTAATGACGCCGAAATGTCCGATTTTTCCTTTTCAGACAACACCCCGGACTTGTCAACAAGCTGGGATGAGAGCTCTACCTCGCTGGTGGCGGTGGCTGCTGAGGCCGAGGGGGCGTCAATAAGAAAGGAGCCAAATCCGAGCACGGCGCCGGCGGCTAGGATCGCCAGGAAACGGGTAGGGGAAAAAGTCGGTTTCATACAGCCCACCTTAACCAAAAAGACAGGGGAAACCGCGTATGGTTTTGCGCATGGCAAAAGCACGGCATCCGGTGAGGCGCGCGGTGAAGTATTTCTTCATCACGCTGCTGAGCATCATCCTGATCGCGGCGGGAGTGTGTGGAGTGACGGCCTTTCAAGTGTGGCACTTTGCCCGGTCGGATGACCGGCGACCTGCGGATACGATCTTTGTGCTCGGCGCGGCGCAGTACGACGGCAATCCATCGAACTGGTTCGCCTCAAGGCTAAACCACGCAGCGAAGCTGTATGAGGAGGGAGTGGCTCCGACGATCGTCACCGTCGGCGGCAAGGCCGAGGGCGACGAATTCACCGAGGCCGAGTCAGGCAAGAACTACCTGGTGGAGAACTTCGATATCCCGGAATCGGCGGTGGTTTCGGTGGCAGAGGGGGCCGATACGCTGGCCTCCGCGAAGGCTTTCGCCGACGTGGCAAAGGAAAATGGTTGGCAGTCATCTGTAGTGGTGACAGATCCGGCGCACTCACTGCGCGCCACCCGTATGGTGCGCGACCAAGGGATGAATGCATGGGCGAGCCCGACGCGCCAGGGGCCGTCGGTGTTTACCCGCAGTTCGCAGTTCAACTCGATCCTGCACGAGACCTTAGGCATGCTGTATTACGAGGCCTTTGAGAAATAAGAAAGAAGTTATGCGTTACTCCTACAGCGATCACGACCGCCAGCGGCGGCTGCCCGATAGGCCGAAAACTCTGGGGCTGCCCGGAGCGGTGGTGGACGGGCGCGATAGCTTCGACCGCGACCGGGCGCGAGTGCTGCACTCCGCAGCGCTGCGGCGACTGGCGGATAAGACCCAGGTGGTGGGGCCGGGGTCGGGGGATACACCACGTACGAGGCTGACGCACTCGCTGGAGGTGGCGCAGATTGCCCGGGGGATTGGTAAGACCCTTGGCGCAGACCCGGATCTGACGGAGCTGGCGGGATTGAGCCATGACATCGGGCATCCGCCGTATGGCCACAATGGCGAACGTGCGCTGGATGAGGCTGCCGCCGAGTGCGGAGGCTTTGAGGGCAATGCGCAGACGCTGCGCATTCTGGCTCGGCTAGAGCCGAAGGTGCTGGAGGGCACAGATGATTCCGCGGGAGGCGCGCCCGTGTCCTATGGCCTGAACCTCACCCGTGCGAGCCTGGATGCCGCCTGCAAGTACCCCTGGGGCCCTGTCGACGAGCAGGGCAACAAGCGCACCAAGTACTCCGCCTATGCGGAGGACGTGGGAACCCTAACGTGGATCCGCGAAGGCGCCCCGGAGGGCCGGAAGTGTCTGGAAGCGCAGATCATGGATTGGTCCGACGATGTGGCGTATTCAGTGCACGACGTGGAGGATGGCATTCTTTCCCGGCGCATCAACCTAAATGTGCTGTGGGATCTGGTGGAGCTGGCGGCTCTGGCCGAAAAGGGTGCCCGTGTTTTCGGTGGCACCCCGGAGGAGCTGTTGGAGGCAGCCGACCGCTTGCGAGCCATGACCCTCGTCTCCCGCGCTGCGGATTTCGGCGGTTCGCTGCAGGATCTGGCGGCGTTGAAGGCCATGACCTCTGAGTTGGTTTCCCGCTTCGTCACTGCTGCGGTGACGGGTACGCGCCAGCAGTTCGGAGAGGGCGCGCTGGGCCGCTACGCTGCTGATCTGGTGATCCCGCAGCCCGTCCAGGCCGAGGTCACGCTGTTGAAGTCCGTCGCGGTGCTTTACGTGATGGACGAAACCCAGCATCTGGCTAACCAGCAGCGCCAGCGCGAGCGTATCTTCCGCGTCACGGACTACCTGTGGCGCGGCGGTTCGGGCGCGTTGGATCCGATGTTTTCGTCGTGGTTTGACGCCGCCGCCTCCGATCGCGAAGCACTCCGCGTAGTCATTGACCAGGTTGCGTCGTTGACGGAATCCCGACTTGAGCGGCTGGATAAGCATGCCAGCGGGATGAGTGCGGCCTGGGCCTAGGAAGGAAGGCCAGCGTGGGCTGAGCGCCCCCGCTAGTCCTCTGCGTCGGGGATGGTGCAGAAGCTCTCGAAGTGGTCGGAGGTGTAGTACCACACCTCCGGATCAGTCTTGGTGCCCCCGCCGACGACGATGCGGCGCTCGCCACGGTGGTTAATCCCCGGGGTCTTCACCGTGTATTCGCGGTAGTAGCTGTTCTTCTTCTTCGGCAGCAGGCCCTCGTAGTTGCCGAAGTGTTTGCCGTCGGCCTCCCCGTCGTCTGGTGGGGCGTCCTGCAAGATATCGTCGATTTGCTTCTTAGCCTCCGGTGGGAGGGTGTCGACGGTGCAGGTGTCGGCGTCGCTAGTAGAGCTTTTAGCGCTGCTAGAACCGCCAGAACCGCCGTTGTCGTCCCCACCTTGAATGCCGAACCAACCAGCCGCGACGATGGCCGCGCCGACGACCGGGGTGGCGTACTTGGCCCACTTTTTGGGCAACAGCTGCTGCAAACTTCCCTGAGACATAGGGAAGAGTTTAGAGCACGCGCAGAGGTAGGCGGAGAGCGGCTGGAGCGTCGTCTGGAACCATCGGATTCTTCGGCTGCACCGGGTCGATACGCCGGTAGCCCTCGGACTGCGGGGGACGCGGGTCAGCCTCGCCCTTGTTCGGCCACATGGCGGCGGCGCGTTCGGCATTGGCTGTGATGGAAAGGGAGGGGTTCACGCCCGGGTTCGCGGTAATTGCCGAACCGTCGGTAATGAACAAACTCGGGTAGCCCCACGCCCGGTGATACGGGTCCACCACGCCGTGCTCAGGAGAAGAGCCGATAACGCAGCCGCCCAGAAAGTGCGCGGTCAGCGGAATATTAAAGACCTCCGACCACACGCCTCCGGCCACACCCTTCGGCAGCATCTTCGCGAGGATGCGGGTGGCGGCGTTGCCCTCTGGGATCCATGTGGGGTTGGGCTCGCCGGTGCCTTGTTCGGAGCTCAGCATGTTGAACGGGCCGACCTTGCGCAGGAACGTGCGTAGCGAGTTATCTCGGGTCTGCATCACCAGGTTGATGACGGTACGCTGCGACCACCTGTTGAGGTTAATCAGGCGCGGAATGGCCTTGTACTGCAGAAATATTTGCTTGATGAACTCCAGGATGCGCGGCTGCAGCTTATCGCCATCGGTCATCAGGGTCTGCAACAAGCCCATTGCGTTGGAGCCCTTGCCGTAGCGAACCGGCTCGATGTGCGTATCCGGGGCGGGGAAGTAGGACGAGGTGATGGCCACGCCCTCCGAGAAATCCGTGTCGGGGGAGTAGTCGGAGCGATTCGCACCCAGCAGTGCTTCGGAGTTCGTGCGTGTGAGGTGCCCCAGTTTGTCCGAGAGCTTCGGCAGGTTGCCATTGGCCTTCTGTCGATGCAGCAGGTTCTGGGTACCCCAAGTGCCTGCGGCAACCACAAGGTTATCGGCGGTAAACGTGCTGGTTTGGGGGTTGCGTTTGGTGATCGGCCCGGTCTGCTTGGCCTGCACTGTCCAGGTGGTGCCGTCGAAAGTGATGTCGGTGACGGTGGTGCGGTCGTGCACCTTCGCCCCACCTTTTTCGGCCAGGTAGAGGTAGTTCTTCAGCAGGGTGTTTTTTGCGCCATGACGGCAGCCGGTCATGCACTCGCCGCACTCGTGGCAGGCGGTTCTATCGGGTCCGACGCCACCAAAGTAGGGGTCGGCTACAGTCTCCCGCGGCTTACCTTTCAACCCGACCTTTTCTCCAAAGAAGACTCCGACGGGCGCCATGCGGAATGTGTGGCCCACGCCCATCTCCTCGGCTACCTTTTTGGAGTACACATCGGCGGGGGTCATGGTGGGGTTTTCCACCACGCCTAGCATCTTTTGTGCCTGCTGGTAGTAGGGGGTGAGCTCGTCTTCCCAGTCGGTGATGGTGTTCCACTGCTTGTCGTTAAAGTAGGCTTCGCCCGGTTGGTAGAGGGTGTTGGCGTAGTTCAGCGAGCCGCCGCCGACCCCCGCGCCGGCGAGGATCATGACGTCTTTGAGTAGGTGGATGCGCTGAATGCCGTACAAGCCGATGTGTGGCATCCACAGGAAGTCTTTGAGGTGCCAGGAGTTCTTGGCGAACTCCTCGTCCTTGAAGCGACGGCCGGCCTCGAGGATGCCGACCTTGTAACCCTTCTCCACCAGCCGCAGGGCAGTGGTGGAGCCGCCGAAGCCGGAGCCGATGATCAGCACGTCGTAGTGATTGGCAGGGGTGGCGCCGCCTGTTTCAGCAGAGTCGGCTGCGCCGGTGGAGTTGAGTGAGTTCGGTGCTGGGTTCGGCGTTGCATTAGTCGTCGAGCTGGACATGGTAGTCAACCATCCCTCTTCCATTTGTGTGATGTAGATCCTATTTTGATCACGTTAGCGCCACGAATAGCCGTGATGTGTTGTTTAAGAAAAATAGCTTTCCGGCGCCGGAATGCTGCCCGATCCAGGCTGTCCGGGGGTTGTACTAGCATGTGGCTATGGCTAAGGGCAGGATTCCGGAGCGGGACATCGAAGCAATTCGAGAGCAGACCCCCATCGAAGAGGTAGTGGGGGAGTATGTGCAGCTCAAACCGGGTGGCGTCGATTCCATGAAGGGCCTTAGCCCCTTTAAGGACGAAAAGACTCCCTCGTTCCACGTCCGCCCGAACCACGGCTACTTCCACTGCTTCTCCACCGACCAGGGCGGCGACGTTTTTAAGTTCCTCATGCTGATGGAACACATGTCCTTCCCCGAGGCCGTGGAAGCGTGCGCCGAGCGCATCGGCTACCGCATCAACTACGAAGGCGGCGGGCCGGGCAACCGGGAGGAGCCCGGTACGCGGCGCAGGTTGGTGGCCGCGAACAAGGCGGCCTTTGACTTCTACCGCAAAGAATTTTTTGGTGACGCCGAAGGCGCGGATGTCGCCCGTAATTTCCTTTTGGAGCGAGGTTTCACCCTGGAGCACGCCGAGCAGTTTGGCTGCGGGTATGCACCAGCCGGGTGGGATCGGCTGACCAAGCATCTGCAGCAGAAAGGCTTTTCCTTCAAGGAGATCGAGGCAGCGGGCCTGGGTCGCATGGGCAAGCGTGGCCCGATCGACCGCTTCCACCGTCGCCTGCTGTGGCCAATTCGCTCGGTTAGTGGCGATGTGATCGGCTTCGGTGCCCGCAAGCTCTTCGACGATGACAAGCTGGGCAAATACCTGAATACACCAGAGACGATGCTGTACAAGAAGTCGAAGGTGCTGTTTGGTATCGACCAGGCGAAGCGAAATATCGTGGCCAAGCACCAGGCCGTAGTGGTGGAGGGCTACACGGATGTCATGGCCATGCACGCCGCCGGGGTGGATACCGCAGTAGCTGCCTGTGGTACCGCGTTCGGTGGGGAGCACTTGGCAGCCCTGCGGAGGTTTATGCTGGACGACCAGTTCTTCCGCGGGGAGATCATTTACACCTTCGACGGTGATGAGGCCGGACAAAAGGCAGCGATGCGTGCCTTCGAGGGGGACCAGCAGTTCGCAGGCCGGAGCTATGTGACGGTCGCGCCGGGCGGGCAGGATCCATGTGATGTGCGCATTAAGCGCGGGGATGCGGCGGTGCGCGAGCTGGTGGCCTCCCGTATCCCGATGTTCGAGTTCGTGATCCGCACGCTTATCGCGGATTACGATACGGCCAGCATTGATGGCCGAGTGCACGCATTGCGGCGCATGGTGCCGGTGCTCGCGGGAATTAAGGATGAGGCGCTGCGCGATGAATACGCGCGCCAGGCCGCGGGCTGGGTGGGCTGGGATAACCCCAATGATGTTCTGGACGAGGTGCGCAAGGAGGCCCGAAAGTCCGGCGGGCAGCGGCCAAACCTAAAGCTAAAGAAGGGTGCCGGCCAGGTTAATGGCGTGGCAGTCCAGGGTGGTGCTGGCGCTGGCGGTGCAGGAAATGCAACCGGGCCCAACTTGCACGTGGTCAAGGGTATGGAACGCCCCAATCCGAACGATGACTTTTTGGAAGGTCCGCGCGAGGTGATGAAGCTAGCTTTGCAGGAACCGCAGCTAGCTTCCACCATTTTCGACCTCATGCCCCCGGAGAGCTTTGTGCATCCGACATACGTGGCGATGGCGGAGGCGGTGGCGTCGCTCGGAGGGGCGGCGAACAACGACGGTGGGCCAGGTTGGATTGAAAAGGTCGCAACCCAGATGCAGGACCCGATGGGGGCGGCTGTGGTTTCGGAGCTGGCGGTGGAGGATCTGCATTGCCCGCCGGAACGGCTGCCCTATTACGCCGATGCGATCATGGCGCGGATGCAGGAACGCTGGGTGGGAAGCGAGATCGCGGATATGAAGTCCCGAATGCAGCGTATGCGCCCCGACCTGCAGAAAGAGGAGTACAACGCGCTGTTTGCGGATGTGATTGCGCTGGAGAAATACCGCCGCTCGCTGCATGAGCGCGCGGCGGATTTCGGCGACTTTACGCGCTAGGAAAACCGCTAAGAAAACTGCGCGCTAACGCCTCTTCTTAATTCAAACCCTGTAGCGCCACTCGATCGCGGTTCCATCCGCACCTGGATAGTTGATGTCGCCGATCATGGCATTTATCGCGCCGGTACAATATTGAACATCCGTACTCGGCGTTGGGCCATCTCAGCCCGGGCAGGTATGCGGAGAATTGGAAGAAAAAGCAGCAGGCAGTCGCTTAAGCCTACTGCCCCTGATTCTCAGACCACCCCAGCATGGGTATCAAACCTCGGGTGATAGCAATTAAGAATTTGGTGCATAGCCGGTGTTGAGGTGTTCAAGCTGAATATATGCAGGCAGGAAACCAGTAACGGGATGGTACCCAGCCGCCGTGACCCATGTTGAGACGTCGGTTATTTGGTTAGCATCGATAACCTCGCACGTGACATGTGGACCGATAGAGTTTTCGGCAAAAACCTCATTCACTGCGAAGGATAATTCCTGATTGACGGTCACTCTGTCTGTGTATTCAGACTCGAACGCGACCGCCACCCTAATCAGATGCCTCCCACTGGCAGACGTCTTTCTAGCATGAGCGACCCCGATCCATGACAGGCCGTTAGTGCAACAGTGGCGCAGAGCTCGGCGAACGGCGGCGAGCGCGAGTGCCTGATTTGTGGCAGCTATTGATCGTGCCCCTAAAGCACGGGGCCATAAGACGGGGAGTTCCAGCGACGTGGTCTGTGGGGGTGCAGCGTTGGGAGAGGAGGTGCTGACACCGGCCTCTTTCGGCGGATCGAACCACAGTAACTCAATCGGGAAGTCCGTAAAGGAATCGATGCCCAGGTCACCGAGAACATCACACACGTCATGTGCCACAGTGCCGAGTGGCGCCTGCGCATCGACCTCAACTGTCAATAGTGGTTGATGAATGGAGCTTTCCACAGCGGAGATGCAATTGGCACGCACGCCAAGCACGGAACACACTGAACTTGCGGTGCTGCCGGACGCGAGACCCCAAGTGCTGAGAGATTCCCAGATCAGCGTCGGTGTTACAGCTGCGGCGAGACAATCAGGATCAGCCATCGCCTTTTCCTGTTGTAACTTAGAAACAAGTTCCGAGGATGCGAGATAGCCGCCGCGGTGAATTGCACGATCGACGATGCTTGTTCCTGGGATGAAACTGCGCACCCGGATGATGCCGCTATCTGGGAGCCGACGAATACTGAGCGAAGTCCGTTGGGCAGGTTCTCTCAGTGCGTCATCGGCTGTGCGGGCGGCGCTGTCACCCAACACCTGCGTTAAGGATTGGACAGGGAGAAGATCAGTGCTGAGCGGGATTCGGTACAGAATGATTGGCGTTTCTTCAGCATCTGGTTCATGGACGGTGCTAGGGAACGCCTGGTGGAAAATGATGTTGTGGAATACCGACTCGCAATGAACGCCACTTCCACATGCGCTAGCGAAGGCCTGTGCCCGGTCAACGATGTGCTTCAACACAGATTCTGTGAAAAGAGGATCATCTTCCTGAACGTGCAGGGTGATCACCGGAGCGGTGGTTGCAGAGTCATCATTAACTTTAAACGCCACGCTATAGGCGAGGCGGCCACAACCAAGCACTTCCTGGGTGTTTAGAGAATCCGAACGAAGATCCTTTACATACTTCCGAGTAAGTTCCCGTACCACCGCGCCCGTGAAGTATTCACGAACAGCAAGAGCTAGCAGCCCTAATGACTCGGCCATATTCCAGGCAGGGATATGTTCTGAAAGAGCCGATCCTATTGCGGAGTTGCTGAGGCGCTGAGCTGCAGCTAATGCTTCTTTGGGACTGTAGTCGGGGCGGCGATCAGCGGCAGACGACTGCCTGAAGGAGTAGTTTTTGCTCCCGCACGCGCTATCGCTGACATCCAGGATGGCGAAGTCATGGTCGATGAGCTCATAATGCGTTAAACAGAGCTGCTGGTGGTTCACATAATCCAGCACAGATTCATCACTAGGAGCTCCGGCTAGCAACCACTGGATATGTGTGTACTCACGCTCAATGTCCTCGAATGTTGTGGCGCGTCCCCCGGCGCTCTGGATTAAGATTTTTCCGGGAGAATCCCCCGGAAGAACAGCCAACGTCTGGCAGTTTCGTGGGATGGCTAAACCACTGGTCCACGCTGCAATTCCAATCCAGCGCACATAGTCAATGGACATGGTCATTTCGCCAGTTTAACCTTTTGGTTTGCAGTGGTGAAGCGTCCTGGGGTTAGTTCCTACCTCAGGTAAGGAAGGGACTAAACCCAGCACGCTTCACTCACGTCGCGAGCGCGAGTGTTCCGCCATGTTCACTTAAAGGGGTTCTTTGGCGCCCTCTTGGGCGATTCAATACGGTCATTTGGGTGCACATCATCCGCCTCGACGATGGTGTGGCCCTCACCCAGGGAATCGCGGGTAGAGCGGTTCAGATCGCGCACCTCGTGCATGCGCGGTTCCGGATCCAGCCGGTTGGCCAGTGCCTTACGGCCGGAACGCACAACTGCCTTGGTGATATCCGAGTTCACTGCGGTCTGATAGCCACGGCGGATCTGTTCGTAGCGACGGCGACCGGCCTTCGTGCCCATCAAGTAACCCGCGGCGGCGCCGACGACGAGCTGGATCATGTTGGCTCCTTGGAGGTTTGCGTTGGTTGCGTTAGCTAATAGCTCAAGTTTACGCGAACCCACCAAAGGCAAAGAAGCGCGTACAGTGGGTGACATGACTACAACTGTTAAAGCGGTAATTTCCCGCGCGAAAAACGAACCCGTCGAACTGACTGACATTGTGATTCCCGACCCGGGCGATAACGACGTGATCGTGCGCATCCAGGCCTGCGGCGTGTGCCACACCGACCTGGCCTACCGCGATGGCGGCATCACCGATGACTACCCATTCTTGCTGGGCCACGAGGCCGCTGGTGTGGTCGAGCAGGTCGGTGACCGCGTGACCCACGTGGAGGTCGGCGACTATGTGGTGCTGAACTGGCGCGCCGTGTGCGGCCAGTGTCGCGCCTGCAAGAAGGGCGAGCCGAAGTACTGCTTCGATACCCACAATGCCTCGAAGAAGATGACCCTGGCCGATGGCACGGAGCTGGAGGCCGCCCTGGGTATTGGAGCTTTCGCTGAAAAGACGCTGGTTCACGAAGGACAGTGCACCAAGGTGAACCCGGATGCCGATCCTGCCGTTGCGGGTCTGCTGGGATGTGGCGTCATGGCCGGCCTCGGTGCCGCCGTGAACACCGGTGAGGTCAAGCGCGGCGAATCCATCGCCGTCATCGGTGTAGGTGGCGTGGGCATGGCCGCGATCGCCGGTGCAGCCGTTGCAGGTGCGACGAAGATCATTGCTATCGATATTTCGGACGCCAAACTCGCCCGTGCCGTTGAGGAGTTCGGCGCAACCCACACGATCAACAGCTCGGAGCTTTCGGATGAAGAGCTGGTGGCGAAGGTTCAGGAGATCAACGGGGGATTCGGCGTGGACGTGGTGGTGGACGCCGTGGGCGTGCCGCAGACGTTTAAGCAGGCGTTCTACCTGCGAGACCTGGCTGGCCGTGTGGTGCTGGTGGGCGTGCCGACTCCGGAGATGACTCTGGAGCTGCCGTTCCTGGACGTGTTCAGCCACGGTGGTGCGCTGAAGTCCTCTTGGTATGGCGACTGCCTGCCCGAGCGCGATTTCCCGATGTATGTGGACCTGTACCAGGAGGGTCGCTTCCCGCTGGATCGCTTCGTGGATGAGCGCATTGGCATTGAAGGGGTGGAAGAGGCCTTCGAGAAGATGAAGCAGGGCGAGGTTCTGCGTTCCGTAGTGGAGTTCAAGTAAGCCGCGCACGACGCAGCGTCAGAGACCAAGAGAGGTAAGACATGAGCGAGCAGAAGTTTGAAAACCCGCAGATCGAGCAGTTTGTGACCTCCGGGAAGTTCCGGCTAGACGGCGGCGAGTGGGACGTGGATAACAACGTCTACCTGCTGGTCGAGGGCGACCGTTGCATCGTGGTGGATCCGGCACACGACGCGCAGGCAGTGATCGACCACGTAGGCGACCGCACCGTGGAAGCGATTCTGCTGACCCATGCGCACAACGACCACTGCGAGCTGGCCCCGGAGCTGGCGCAGAAGTGGGGCGTAGAGGTCTACCTGCACCCGAACGACCAGATGCTGTGGGAGGAATCCAATGGTGATGCCCCCTTCACCCCAATCGACGTAGCGGACCCGCGCTGGGCGAATTGGGGCGTGCGCCTGTTCCACACCCCGGGGCATTCGCCGGGCTGCATTGTCGTAGAAGTTCCGGGGCGCAACGCGCTGCTATCCGGCGACACGCTGTTCAACGGTGGGCCGGGAGCAACGGGACGCAAATACTCCAGCTTCCCGACGATCATCGAATCGCTGCAGTCGACGGTGTTTAAGCTGCCGCACGATATGAAGGTATACCCCGGCCACGGTGATAGCACCACGGTAGGCGCTGAGGCCGCGCGCATCGAGGAGTACATCGAACGTGGATACTGATACCCCCTAGGGGTATAATGGGGGTATGGCTGTAATAGATCTTGACATCACAGGTATGACCTGCGCTTCTTGTGCGAATCGCATTGAGAAGAAGCTAAACAAGCAGGAGGGCGTGACTGCCACCGTCAACTACGCCACCGAGAAGGCGCACATTGAAACGGGGGAGGGGGCGGCCACTGACGCGAACGCCTACATCGCCATTGTGGAGAAGCTCGGCTACGGCGGTAGCGTGCCCGCGCCGGTAGCACCCGCCGACGACCCGGCCGCCAAGGAGCTGCGCGGCCTGAAGCGCCGCCTAGTGGTCGCCATCGCGTTGGCCACCCCGGTGATCCTGCTGGCGATGATCCCGCCGCTGCAGTTCGACTACTGGCAGTGGATCAGCTTCGCCCTGGCCACCCCGGTGATCCTGTGGGCGGGCTGGCCTTTCCACAAGGCCACGTGGGTGAACCTCAAGCACGGCGCGGCGACGATGGATACCCTCATCACCGTCGGCACCTCGGCGGCCTATCTGTGGTCGCTGTATGCGCTGTTCTTTGGCCATGCGGGCGATCCCGGTATGCGCCACGGCTGGTCCATCCTGAACCATGCGGGCGACCCGATGGGGGACATCTACTTCGAGGTCGCTGCGGGCGTGGTGACGTTCGTATTGGCGGGCCGGTACTTTGAGAAGCGCTCCAAGCAGCGCGCCGGGGATGCCATCCGTGCGCTGACGGACATGGGCGCCAAGCAGGTCACCGTGCTGCGGGGTGGTGTGGATGATGCTGGTGCGCAGGAGCAGCTGATCCCCATCGAGCAGCTGCAGATCGGCGACCGGTTCCTGGCCCGCCCGGGCGAGAAGATCGCCACGGACGGCCGCATCCTGGACGGCATGTCCGCCATTGATCAGTCCATGCTCACCGGCGAGTCCGTACCAGTTGACGTTGGCCCCGGCGATGAGGTCACGGGTGCCACCATCAACACCTCCGGTCGCCTAGTTGTGGAGGCCACCCATGTGGGCGAGCAGACGAAACTCGCGCAGATGGCGAAGCTGATCGACGAGGCCCAGTCTGGTAAGGCCGACGTGCAGCGCCTGGCCGATAAGGTCTCCGGCATTTTCGTTCCGGTCGTCATCGTGATTGCGCTGTTAACGCTGCTGTTCGCGGGCTTCAGCAATGCGGTCGCGGTGCTGATTATCGCGTGCCCTTGCGCCCTTGGTTTGGCGACGCCCACAGCCTTGCTGGTTGGCACGGGCCGTGGGGCCGAGCAGGGCATTCTGATTCGCGGACCCGAGGTTCTGGAGGGCGCGCATGCCATCACCACCGTTGTGATGGATAAGACCGGCACGGTTACGACGGGCACGATGCGGGTAGTCGACGTGGAGCCGGCAGGCGGCAATCGCGAGGAGGTTCTGCGCGCTGCGGCGGCGGTGGAGGCGTACTCGGAGCACCCCATTGGCCGGGCAATTGCAGAGGCTGGCCGGGAGGAGTTTGGTGGCCTGCCGGAGGTCACCGGCTTTAAGAATCTGCCTGGACACGGCGTAGAGGGAACCGTCGATGGCCAGCTGATACGGGTTGGCCGTGGGGACGAGGGGGCGTCCACAAATAAGGCAACCACAGTCAAGGTGAGCGCGGATGGGCGGGCGATCGGCACCATCAGCGTGGCCGATACAGTGCGGCCCACCAGTGCCGAAGCGGTACGGAAGATGCACGAGATGGGCTTAAAGACCGTGCTGTTGACTGGCGATAATCAGCAGGTGGCGGACGCCGTGGCGCGCGAGGTCGGCATCGACGAGGTGATCGCCGGGGTGATGCCGGAGGACAAGGTGGCGCACATCCGCTCGCTGGAGAATGTGGCGATGGTTGGCGACGGTGTGAACGACGCGGCGGCGCTGGCGAGTGCGGACCTGGGCATTGCGATGGGCTCGGGTACGGACGCGGCGATTGAGGCGGCGGACATTACGGTGATGCGCGACGATCTGCTGGCCGTGGCTGATGCGCTGCGACTGGCACGAAAGACGCTGCGGACGATCAAGATGAACCTGTTCTGGGCGTTTGCCTACAACGTCGCGGCGATCCCGCTGGCCGCATTCGGGTTGCTGAACCCGATGCTGGCCGGGGCGGCGATGGCGCTATCTAGTGTGTTTGTGGTAAGCAACAGTCTGCGGCTGAAAGGATTCAAATAATGCACGGGTACTTGAGCGATAAGGAACGTTACCTGGCGCGGCTGAAGCGGATCGAAGGTCAGGTGCGCGGGCTGCAGCGGATGGTGGATGAGGAGCAGTATTGCATCGACATTCTCACGCAGGTCAGTGCGCTGCAGTCTGCGCTAAAGGGCGTGGCGCTGGGGTTGCTGGACGACCACATGAATCACTGTGTGCGGCACGCCGCGGAGGCTGGGGGAGAAGAGGCCGAGGAGAAGTTGGCGGAGGTATCCCAGGCCGTGAAGCGGTTGGTTCGGTAGGTTGCTGGGTAGGTAGGGGTTAGCAGGGGCAGGGAGCAGGGCTGCGTTACAGGTGGTCGATGGCGTACTGGGCCTGCTCCTCGGTAAAGCGTTGATGAACCTTCAGCATGTACTTGAGCTGGTCTTTCGGCAGCGGCGGACCCTGCTCGTTGATCTTGCGCGCGGCCTTTAGAGCTTGCTGGTTCCAGTCTGGGGCGAGTTTTTCGATGGACTTTTTAATCTGCTCTTCGGAGAAGCCTTGCATTTTCAATTGGAAGCGAAGCATCTTTTCGGAAGAGAAGAAATCTAGAGCCATCTGGGCGGCATCATCGGCTTCTTGCTGAGTCTTGGATTCGTCGACGGGCGGGATGAGATTCGGATCTTCCAAGTCGGTGGGAATTCCCGGAGTGCCGGACGTCGCACCGGAAGCTGCTGGAACGGCGGGAGCCGTGGAAGCAGTGGAATTCATGGCGCCACTGTTAGCTTCGGAGGTTTCGCCGTCTGTGCCACCGTCTGAGTTCTCAGTGGACGTCACAGCGGGTTTCGCCTCGCCGTCCTGGTTGTGGTCTTTCTCGTTCGTCGTGTACCAAATTGCGGCGACAGCAATGCCGATAAGGACAATGGCGCCGATGAGGAGGAAAGCGAGCTTGTTTTTAGGAGCTTTGTCGGGGGAGTTCATCTGTCTAGATTCCTGGGATTCGAAAGGGGAGTAAGGGGTCAAGTGGCGCAGGCACTTTGCCCGGCTGTAGTTAGGGATTCGCTGGGCGGGGTGTTTTGTTCCCGGTGGCTGGCTCCTTACCAACAAGTTGTACTGGTTTGGTGGTTGACTATTAGGTGATTTCCATATCATTTTGAATCAGAGCTCCACGACTACCTACCCAAATGGTGCCCTTTCATGCGGGCTTCCGATACGGCAGAAAGCGAAAAACACTCACATGTCCAGCCCCACCCAACCCCAGTTTGCAGTTCTCGACGTGGAGACGACGGGTTTCGGCAAACACGATCGGATTGTGGAGGTCGCTGTTGTTCATGTTGACGCCACAGGTTCCGTAACCAAAACCTGGTCTACCCTCATCAACCCAGAGCGGGACATCCCCAACTCGTGGGTGCATGGGATCAAGGCGGTCGACGTGGCCACAGCGCCAACGTTCGACGACATTTCCTCGGCTCTGTCGCATGAGCTGGATGGACGCATCTTCGTGGCTCACAACGCTGCCTTCGATGCGCGCATGGTGCGCCAGGAATTTGAGCGGGCTGGCATCCGCGGATTGAACCTGATCGATAATTTCGTCTGCACGATGCTTATCACCGGCCGGGTGCACCGATCGTCGGGACGTAGCTTGGACTCCGCGCTTGCCTACGCCGGCCTGAGCAACGACTGGCCCCACTCTGCGCTGGGCGATGCGATGGCGACGGCGGAACTCCTCGGCCACTACATCGCCACCGGCAATGTGCGCATCAATGGCGTACAGCCGGTGGAGGCACTGCGAGCGCTGGGAGCATCTCTGCCGGTGGCCACACCGGTGCCGCGTGGGGAAGGGCGGACACAGCCGGGCGCGTGGGTACGCGATCTCGCCTCCGGCGTGCCGTTTAAGGGCTTCCCCAACGTGGACAGCTACTTGGAGCTGCTGGAACGTGCAATGTTGGATCGGGTACTCACAACTGGCGAAATTGAGCAGTTAAAGGAATCAGCCCGGGATCTGGGAATTGGGCAAGAAGAGGCCCGCGAACTTCACGTGAACTTCGTGCGCCAGCTAGGTCTGTTGGCATGGGCTGATGGTGTGGTCACAGATGACGAGCGCATGGAGCTGGAGGGGGTAGCGGAATCCCTCGGGGTGGATCAGAGCGTTGTAGATGAGGTTCTGCAAGGGCCGGGAGTCGTTGAGCCTAAGGTACGCCAGCCAGAGGTCGAGCATGAGTCCTGCACGGAGAAATTCGCACTTAAAGCGGGCGACCGGGTGACCTTCACTGGGGCGATGGAGCTGCCGCGCGAGACGTGGGAAACTCGCGCAGTCGAAGCTGGGCTGACCGTTGGAGGAGTGACGAAAAAGTCGAAACTATTGGTCGCCGCAGACCCGGAGTCGCGAAGCGGGAAAGCCCGTAAGGCACTCGAGATCGGTGTGCCCATCGTCAACGAGGCTGCCTTCGCACGCTTGCTCGGTGAGATGGACGTGGCGGATCGTGCCTCCTCTGCGCAGGTAGATGCGGTCAGCGCCCTTCAGTGGAATTTGTATGAAGACGCGGGCGAGGGGGCGTCATTCTACGAAGAGCCTGAAGAAGCTACTTACAGCAACGAGGAAGCACCGGCGGTGGTCGTGCTGTCAGAGTTCTTTGCGAATGCGGATGCGCGCGAACAACTAATCCTGCAGGAGCGCTTCGCAGCTGTGAAGCCAAAGACACTAGATCAGTTGGGGCTCAAGATTGGCGTGACGCGTGAGCGCGTGCGGCAGATCGAAAGGGCTGTGGTGAAGCGGCTGAAGGAGGTTGCGAAGGCTGGGCCAATCGCGGAGCTGATTGAGGCGATTCGTGCCCAGGCCTACCCGGTAAGTACGCTGCAGCAGATTGTGGACAGCCACCCCGAGTTGGACGAACAGGTGGAATGGTGGGGCGCGCCCCTATGGCTGATTTTGGACCGGTTAGACGACTCCTTCCTGGTGGAGAAGGGATGGGTGTGCTTCCCGAACCTCAAGACGGCTGCGGCACGCACCAAGGAGCTGCTGCAGGAACGCACGAACGCGGAGGGCGTGGTGCGGTTGGACGAGCTGCAGACGGATCTAACCCCGGCGCTGCTGACAGAATGGCTGCGGCAGTGCGGCTACCAGGTGCTGGAGGGCCATGTGCTGACGCGCGTCGGTTCGCTCCCGGCGCGGGCAGCGGGCATCCTTTCCATCCGGGGTGTTCCAATGAGTGTGGCTGAAATCTATAAGGCCGTGGGGCAGGGGCGCACGGAGCGGTCGTTCCGCAACGCGCTGAATGCGAACGACGAGTTGATGCGCACGAGTATGGACGAGTGGGCGCTGCGACGCTGGGGTGGCGAGGAGTATTCCTCCTTGAAGGATGCCATTGGGCTGCGCGTGCAGCGAGCCGTGGCCGCCGGCGAGGCTGGTGTGCCGCTGGCCGACCTACTGGATGAGCTGCCGAAGAAGTTTGGGGTGGCCGAGAATTCGGTTCGGGTCTACGCCGCGGAGGGCGACTTTGAACTGGTTGATGGCCTAGTGATTCCCCGAGTATCGGAAAACGTGAATAATGGCACGCCCGAGGAATCTGATCGCATGTACATGCGCGATGGCCGGTGGCAGCTACTGCTGACGGTCACCCCGGATCACCTGCGTGGATCCGGTTGTCCGGTGCCGAGTGGTCTGACCGCCATGCTGGGTGTGCGCTACGGGGAGCCGCTGGAGATACCGAGTGAATTGGGCCCGCAGAAGGTCTATTGGGCGACCATGCATTCGTTGGGTTCTATTAAGCGGTTTTGTGACGCCCTTGGCTTGCAACCTGGAGACCGTGCCTGGGTTGACGTACACGAGGGGCAGTGGTTCGAGGTTCGCCGTGCTGCGGGGTTAACGGGTGCGACTGGACTGGCCGGAGTAGCGGAGTACATGGGCGAATCGCCGGAGGGAACAGAAGCGGAACTGGAGGCCCGGATTGCCCAGGCTCTGGGCTTGCGTTCAGGGGCGCCACGGCGCAAGATTCTGGCGCGTGTCCGCCACCGGGGTGCAGGTGAAGTGGTGGATGTGCTTGAGGGGCTGTGGGTGTAGTGGGGAAGTAGCAGCTTCCGCTTTGGCTATAGCTCGAACGCGAAAGCCCCAACCGCCTGCGTAGTGCAGCCGATTGGGGCTTGTTATCTGCTCCCCCAACTGGGCTCGAACCAGTGACCTTTCGATTAACAGTCGAATGCTCTGCCAACTGAGCTATAGGGGATTAAGTTGTATGAGCTTCGGGGCGAATGCCCTTGCCCTGTGCAACGAGAACATACTCTATATGCCAGTGGTGCAAACAAACAAATCGGCAGTTCAGAAGGGTAGTTAAACGCGTATAAAGCACCGAAGGTGGGGTATATGCGTGCGTGTGCAGGGCAGTGTGGTTGAATCTTCTGTGAGCGAGCCGCTTTTCGTAGAGTGGCATGGCTTTACTGGGGCTATAGCTCAGTCGGTTAGAGCCGCGGACTCATAATCCGCTGGTCGCGGGTTCGAGCCCCGCTGGCCCCACGAACTACCCCCGGTTCACTATCGCGTGACCGGGGGTTTTGTTGTTTTTACCTGCGGGAATGGGAATGTGTAGGATTGACAAGTAGTGACAACTAACCCCGTTGAAACCCACTCTTTTCCCACTTATTTCCCACGTATTTCCCACGGAGAACCACATGCCGAAGAAAAAGGCCCGCACACGCCGTTCATTCGGACAACTCGAACGACTCCGCTCCGGGCGATGGCGCGCCCGCTACACCGCGCCGACACTCGAACGAATCACCGCGCCCCATACTTTCGCCGAAAAGATCGACGCCGAAGGCTGGTTGGCTGAACAACGCCGCCTCATAGACCTAGGCACATGGCTACCGCCGGAAGAACGGGAGAAGAAACGACAAGCGGAAGCACTTACTGTCCGGGACCTCTGTGACCAATGGTTAGCATCGGGCTACCTTAAAGAATCCACGGTGGCATCTCACCGCCGGAAGCTGAACAACCGCGTCTTTTGCACCTCGCTCGCCAACGAACCCGTTGTGAAGGTAGACCGCGCCCGTGTTGCTGAATGGTGGGTAGAAGTACAGGAAAAGTGGCCGGATACGGGGAACACGAACGCAACGGCATATAAGCGACTACACACCGCATTTCAATTCGCTAAAAACACGCTGGACATTATCGACGCGAATCCGGTGCAGATTAAAGGCGCGGGGAAGGCACCACGCCCGAAGTCTAGAGACCGGCCCCTTATCACACTCTCCGAAGCCGGGGCGCTAGCCGATGGGGTGTCTGATCGTCTCCGTGCTCCGGTGATGTTGTTGTTGTGGGCGGGGCTCCGGTTAGGGGAGTTGTTGGAACTCCGGCGGAAGGACCTGCGGGGCCTTGAAGGTAGTGGGTTGGTGACCGTGCAGGTGCGGCGAAGTGCTCAACGTATGGAGGACCCGGTAACGCATCGTCAAGTTATGGTTTCGTTCGATACTCCGAAAACGGATGCGGGGAATAGGGATGTTGTGTTGCCTCGGACTGTTTCGGAGGCGCTGCGGTTTCATTGCCGGGAGTTTGTTGCCGATGATGCGGAAGCGTTGATTGTGACGACGCGGGCGGGTGCTCAAATGCTTGATACGTCGTTTCGTAGTCGTTTCGCGCGGGCGAAGGAGGCGGCGGGTAGGCCGGATATTAGTCCGCATGATTGTCGCCGGTTTTATGGAACGCAGCTTGTGACGGAGGGGCGGGTTTCGTTGGAGGAGGCCCGGCGGTTGATGGGGCATGAGACGGTGGAGCAATTGTTGGATTACCAGCGTGCCGCGGTGGGGTATGAGAAGCGGGCGGCGGTGGCGTTGGATGCTCTTGTGCCGCCCGTTGATGAGAATTAGTTGAATGTTGGAAGGATTTGATGAGTGATGGATGGTCGACGGTTTGATTTTGATGAGGTGAAGGCGTGGGAGGAGAAGGTTCGGGACCCGGAGGTGCAGCGTCGTTTTGAGGAGGCGTGGGCGGCTGAAGGGGATGATTTGGAGGGGGATTTTATACGGGAACAGGAGGAGGCGAAGGTAATCGCGGATGGGATTGCCGGGGTTTTGGATAAGAGGCCGAATAGGGTGCGGTTTCTCGCTGAAGGGGTGGTGGAGTATCGGTGCCGCCGAAGGTGTGCTCTCGCTGCTGCGGTGCCCGGTAAGAATGGTGATGTGTTTCTAGTATGGCATGGCGGGAAGGGGGTGCGGTTAATCGACCCGGAGACGCTGCAACGTTGGGGGGATGGGGACGTGCCTGACTCTGCCGATGCTGATGCAGTGGGGAAGGTGCTGGACCGTGTTAGGGGCTTTGAGGATCGGTTTGGTGTTGCGACTGGGTATCGAACGAGTTCGGGGCGCGAAGCGCGCGGCCTTGGACGGGAGGGGGAGGAGTTCCGGGCGCGGGGCGCGCGACTATCTGATTTACCGCCGAACGGTATTATTGAATTGACATGTGAACACATGGATGCGGTGTTGCGCGTGGGGGATGTGCGGGAAGACCTAAAGAGTGGGAAGCGGAATGTGATTCTGCCGAAGTGACCGAAGGGGGCTAAGCGTTGACAGTTGCGTAAATAGCTAGTACGTTCGCGGGCATACACGCGCGAAGGATTTCGTAAACTTCCGTTCGGTGCCGTGGCCGGACACAACGACTATCAGACGATAGGAGTGTGTTCGGTATGCCGAAAACACGGGCCGAAGACCACAACGAATTTCTTTCACTCAAAGACGCCGCCGCGCTAATCCCGTGCAGCGTGCGCACCATCCGCCGTCGAATCGCCGACGGCCAACTCCCCGCCTACCGCACCGGACGCATCATGCGCGTCAAACGGGGCGACCTCGAAGCACTAATGCAACCCGTTAATCCGTGGGCGGTGAAATAACCGTGGCACCAACGGACAACACCCCCCAACCGGAAAACCCAACGGCACGCCTACACGGAAACGCCCGGCTAGACAATGAAATAGCCGCCCTCCGGCACCTAATGGCGTGGAAAGCGAAAACCGTTCTACGCCATGTTGAAGAAACCGGGCTGGAACCCGCCGACTTCCATAGTGAACAACGTCGCCACATTTTCCGCACCATTTTCGCCACGGCACAAAAATTCCGCGATAAAGGCGAAGAAAACGTGCAGGTAGCGCCCGTGGAAGTGCTGAACACGCTCAAAACCAACGGTGACTATGACCGGGCTACACAAGACGCTCTAGAAAAGGCGGTGACGGGCGACCAGTTCTCCGGTTCGATTGATAACCCGTATGTGTTCGCTGAACGTGTGAAAGCGCTCAAAGAAGACCGTATGTGGCGCGGGGCTACGCAGACCGGCAGGGCGCTCATTGCCATAGCGCAGATACGCGACACGAAACAGTTGCCGGAAGCTCTGGACCTTATGCGGTTCCTAGCAAGCCTCATTGAGGGTGTGCAGGGCGGTGATGCGGTTGCGTAACCCGGCAATAAAAGAACCCGCCGTAGCGCTCACCGGAAAAAGAGCAACTACGACGGGACCAACCAACCACACGGCGACAGAACACGGTGTGTTGGTTTCTATCCTAGCACCATTTGAGAAACCCATAGTAGATAACCCCCCACAATGTAACCCGCTCGTGGAAGGGGGTGGCATAAATTGACGGGCAACAACCCACGAAAAGTAACGCTAGAACCGTTCTCCCAAGTGAAAACGGAAAAGCTGGAATGGCTTATGCCTAACTGGATACCGAAAAAATCACTAACCCTACTAGCCGGGCGTGAAGGGCTAGGTAAATCCACTATCGCCTGTCTTATCGCCGCTGATGCGTCTACAGGGAAACTAACCGGCAAACCAATGAACGTAGCGTACTTAGCTACAGAGGATTCACTTTCGCTAACAGTCGCGCCACGCCTTAAAGCAGCAGGGGCGGACATGGAAAAGGTTTTCTCTTTCAAAGTGACAACGCTGGAAGGGGTAACCGGGGCGTTATCCCTACCCGGCGACATTCAGGCTCTCGAAGAGGCGCTAGTAGAGAAGAATGTGGGGCTTGTGATCCTGGATGCCGCTAAATCCGCTATGCATGGAAGCCTTAACGGCTTTAGAGATGATGACGTTCGCCGGTTCTTAGACCCCCTGGCAGCAATGTGTGACCGCTGTGACCTATCCGTCATTGGCTTAGTGCATTTCGGTAAACAGCAATCCGCCGATTCGGGGAAGCTGATTCTAGGTTCTATCGCCTGGTCTCAAGTTGCCCGTTCTGTGTTGTCTGTCGCGCAGGATATGGACAGTGGCGGGTTGGTGGTTACGAACACGAAGAGCAACCTTGCATCCCGGCAGGTATCGCGGGAGGTTCACTTAGAGTCTGTGTCTATCCGCACCGATGACGGGGGAACTACCGAAGTTGGCCGGGCGGTGTTGGGCGCTGAGACGAATGTTTCCGCCGCTGACCTGTTGGCCGTTGCGGAAGAGCATGGGGGACGGCGCACAGAGGCCGAAGAGTGGTTGTGGAGCTATCTAGCCAACAACGGCGCTACACCCCGCAAAGACGTTTTGGAAGCCGCTAAGGAAGCGGGTTTTAAGTCTGAGAGAACGATAGAACGCGCGTTTAAGAAGATGGGCGGCGTGTCCGAGAGGGAGGGTTTCCCACCCGTGGCTACGTGGTCGTTGCCGGGGGACAGTACCGTCACCGCATCCCCTTATACGTGTGAGAGTGACGGAATTGACGGAATTGGGCGCGACCTGGGAAAACGTAATGACGGAAATGGGCAGATTTTACAGTTCCGTCACGAAAAAAAGAATGACGGAAATGGTGACGGCATTGGTGCGCAACCGGGGCTAGAGCCGGAAACCCGTTCAATACTTGATTCTCTTAGTGAAACCCACCGGCTTAGTTTCAGTGTGGTGAGGGGGAGTCTTCCGAAGGGGATTCTTGAAGACCTAGCGGACGGTAGCCGGTCTGCCGAAGATCAAGAGGAGGCTTTGCGCGAGCGACTACAGCATTTGGAGGAGCGGGGACTTGTGGAACGGGAGGGGGAGAAGTTCTTTAAGTCGCGGGCGGTAACAAGCGCCGCGGCGCACCCTAACCCGTCCGGTTCGTCCGGTTCACCAACACCCCCTAAGCAACCGGCCAACAACACCTACTACGGAATCCTCGACTACGACGACCTCGAAAACTTCCCCGAACGAGAGAACACCCCATGACCCGCAAACAAGACCTAGCCCGAAACACCCCGGCCCGCATCGAAGCACGGGAGAAAGCAACCCACGCGGTGACACTCCGAACCCACGGACTCACATGGGCCGAAGTAGCCCACCGCGCCGGATACCCCACCCCGGACGCCGCCCGCGTAGCCGTAAACCGCACCCTAGACCGCGTCGAATCCGACGCAGTAGAACACTTCCGGGCCGAAGAAGATGCACACCTGCTCATGCTCCGCCGGGCGGCACTCCCCGCAGCTCTCGACGGAGACCCGCAGTCACTCGCCGTTCTGCTGCGCATCTCGGAATCCCGGCGGAAACTACACGGGGCCGACATACCCGCTAACTACAGCGTGGGCATAAGCCAAGAAGAAAACGCACTCGCTGAACAGTTGGCGAACGCACTCAACGAGAAATACGCCCGCGAACAGAAAACCGCGGAACACTGGAAGGAAGAAAAAGATGACTACAACAACTGAACTAAAAACCCTTGTGCGAGAAGCCGCCTACTACGGCATCACACTCCGCGCATCCGCCGATCCTAACGACGGAACGCCCGAATACATTGTGGACGGCCCTATCCACGCCCCGGTGCTGTTTTCATCCGCCGATGATGCCGCTACGGAACTCACCAACCGCATCACATCTATTAATGATGCTGCGGATGCGGCTATGCTCCGGGCTGAACAATGGGCCGACGTGCGCGCTACCGCCGCTGATGATGTGGAAGCATGGCGAACCCTCGCCACAAGCATTAATGAGGCACTACCAGCGGGATGTGACATCCCAACACCGGACGTTATGGACCTGTATGGGGTATCTGGTTGGGGCACCATCACTTCCGCCGTTGCGCGTGCTCTCGCTGAATGGACCGCCGCTAACCGGGACCGGACGGCCCGCACACACCTCGAAGACGCCCTGAAGGCTGAAGGTTCGGAGCTTATCGACGCCCCGGACCAGGTATCGCACCGGCTGGACTATTGGGAAGCTGTAGTGGAGCTATGGCGGCCCGTGCAGATTGTTCGGGAGCCGGGGGACCGTCTCACTCTCCGCCGGGGGCGGGTGCTTGTTGATACGGATACGCGCCGGAATATTGCGTGGCGGCATTTCGGGGTGGTTACTCCGGTGGGTAAAGATGTGGTGGATGCTGCGGTGGAACAGATTGATTGGGCGCGGGGTGTTGTCGCTGATGTTGCGGAACGGCATCGTCGTGAGGCGGACCGGTTGGCGGGGAAGATGCGGTTGTAGGTGCCGGTTCGTCATGGGGTTGTTCGATTCGTGGTTGTGTGTTCGTGGGCCGTAGGATGGGTGGTGGTTATTGGGGTGTGGCGGGGTTTCTAGGGGGGCTATTTCCCACGTATTTCCCACGGGGGCGGGTTTTGTAGGGTGTGAATGTGGTTTGACCTGCGGTTTTGCGGTGTTGTGTTCGAGCCCCGCTGGCCCCACAAGATCGCATAAAAAGGGCATGCCGGAAGGGGTGCCCTGTTCGTCTGGCAGGAATGCTTGCTGCCTGGCTCTTTTCAGGTGATGTCTAATGACGCCGTCACTCCAACAAATGTCACCCTCAAAGTCGTGGCAAGGTTCGGAGTGCAACGGTGCACATTCACGAGGGCGGCCACTTCGACCCGTACGTGGAGCCGCTGTTCTCGGAGATTATTGAGGAGTAGCTGGCGTTCCTGCGAAGAGAGGTTCCGGCGGGCTGAGCTGAAGTGGGAGGAGAGGCCTAGCTGCTCCCCAGTAAGATCGTTGATTGTTTACAGCATCGTATCTAAAATGCAAAGAAATCATTAAATGAGTTAAGCGGTGAAACCGTTATGAGCAATAATAAAGAATTCGGTTTTATCATTCGGAGAATGAAAGATTTTAAAGTGGAATATTGGTCAGTTGAACCTCTCCCTTGGGCTTCTCGAAGTTCAGCCATGCCGTATTTGCCTGGCGGTGGGAATAATCAACTTAACTCCCTGCGAGTGCTGCTGACGACAATTGATGAATGCGCTGGTCTCGATACTGAGCTTGTGAAATTCGATGATGGCGTAGCTAGAACAATCAAAGATGCCGTTAAGCAGGTTTCTCCAGCAGGATTAGTTGACCGAGTGGATAAAGGGCATGTGGCCGTGAGCCGTGAAGCTGATCAGTGGCTTCATACTAACGATCCTTTCGTCCTTATAGCGCTATTCCACCGAAGAATGCGCTTTATCGGCGAACTATTGAGAGAGTTAGCTGACGGAGCTAAAACATCTGAAGAACTTCGCTTGGTAGCTTCGCAGAAGTACGATCTTCCTTGGCAAACAACGGATCAAGTCCTTCGACGGCTAATGTGGTTTTCCTCGTTGGGGGTCACAGAGTTTTACACCAATACAAGTTACGGACTGACTTCTCTTGGTGAGGATGTTCAGAAGCATTTGGTTTTAGGTTTCCCACCAAGGAGGATCGATGAGGGTAAGTCTGCAGAAGATGTGGATTTACCTGCAATCCCGGAATCAATTCTTGAAGTGCTCGAATCTTTGAATGATGCGAAACTATCGGAGCGCCGTGCCTCGCTCGGTTATATACCTCGAGGCGGAGGGGGGATGGATGCGGTTCAAGCATTGCTAAACCTGGTCAATGCTAGTTCGCCGGAAATCAGTAGAGATGATTTGTTTACATTTGCTCAAAACGAATTTCGCGTGTCAGCTAGTTCTTTTAGTGCTAGTTTAACAACATTAACAGCAGCAGGATTGATTGAGCAATGCGGATATAATCGCTTTGAGCCGACCTTGATAGGAAAATCCTGGTTGGAATCCCCTACAGCTTTCAACCTTGCGCTGATCCTGCACACCCACTTTCTTTTTGTGCTGGAGATAATTCCACTCCTTGGAGAGTACTCAAGGGCTCCAGAGCTCGCGCGCGCAGCTGTAGAGCATTATGGGTTTCAACGCGAAGATGTAGGAGGAGTTAGAACAAGACTTCAAATCCTCTCTGCCGCTGGACTTATTTTTGAGCATTCAAATTGGCGGTACAAGCCAACTTCCCTAGGTCAAAAGGTTGCATCAGTTTTTAGCTTGCAGCAGACGGAAGAGTCCTTCGCGGAGGCCTCACGCGAAGAGCCGTGTAATGAAATCAGTGGCAGGAGAGTCTTGGGGTTAGCCGAGAAGCTTATTTATGATTTGAAGGAGAGTGCGACTGATTCAGCTCATCCTGATCGCCTAGAGATGGCTGTTGCAGAGGTGTTCTCGGCACTAGGCTTTGAAACGCGTCACATTGGTGGAAGTGGCCAAACTGACGTTCTGGCGACTCTTGATGATCAAGATGGGGAGATCAAGCAGGTTGCTATCGATACAAAAGCTGCTTCAAGTGGAAAGGTTTTAGAGAATGCAATCTCGTTTGACACTCTGCGTGAACACAAACAGAAGCATAATGCGGATTTTGTAGTCGTTGTAGGGCCCAATTTTGAAGCTGGTCGGATCCAGTCCCGTGCTCGTGAGCACGGGGTACGATTACTGACAACAAATGAGTTGGCTCATATCCTGCAGCGATATAGTGAATGCCCAATATCTACTTCTGTGTTCATTGATCTTGTTACTCCAGGTGACGAATCGGCACGGCGGTTAGAGGCGCGTTGGGGTCAAAGCGAAAGACAGCTCGCGTTGATAGGGCATATTGTCGGGGCTTTGGCAGGGGAAGCTCGGGAAAAGGATGTGGTAACGGGTGGCGCACTATCTGCATCCGATATCTATTTGAAGTTGCGCGACGAAGTGGAATCTAAACCTTCTATTTCGGAGATTAAATCAGCGTTAGACTTTTTGTCGCATCCGTTCATTGAAAGTGTTGAAAAGAGGGTGGTTGGCAAGAGAGAGGATAGGTATTTCTTGATTGATACACCAAGGGTTTTGACCAAGAAACTGAACAGTTTGGTTAAATCGATTTCTCTTGTTGACTTAGAAGAATAGCCATCAATTTTTCCTTAGAAAAAGGCATACAAGATGCATTTGCGTACGTGGGGGGATTTGTGGCCCCAATCCCGGGCTAACCCCCTAAACCCCCAACCCCTCAATCCCGTGCACCGTCACGGTCTCGGAGAGTGCCACGCGGCCCGGATCCGTCTTGAACACCGGGCTGGATTCATCCGCACGGCCGAAGGTTAGTGCCGTCACCAGCTTGTACTCCTCATCCACGTCCAGGAACTCGCGCACCGTCGGCGCCAGCAGGGAGATCATGCCCTGGGGCACCCCGTGGTATCCGTGGGCAGTCAGGGACAGCAGGAAGTTCTCCGCGTACGTTCCCTGGTCAAACGCTGCGCGAATACGGTCGCCCATCGGCGGAATAAACATCAAAGCCGAGTACGGCGCACCAAAGAAACGCAGATTCTCGCGGACGAACTCCGTGCGCGCCTCCTTATCCTCACGCGCAATGCCCAGCAGCCCGTACATTTTCGCCGCCAGCTCCTGCGAACGCTGCAGATGCACCCCCTGGCCGTAATCAATAGTGAAGTCAGGGGTCAGGCCATTGGTGTCGAACTCCTCAATCAAGGCAGTACTTAGGTCCTTCAACTTCTGGCCACCAATCACGTGGACATTCCACGGCTGTGTGTTGGAGTTCGAGGGCGCGGATTGGGCGTCAAGAAGAATCTCCTTGATGTCCGCCATCGGGATAGGGTCCGGCAGGAACGCGCGAGGGGAGTGACGGTTACGTATAAATTCAGAAAAATTCATGACCGCCACCGTACGCCTCCCCGCTTCATTGAGTAGCGACCCCGCCGACTTTCATCCGGCATCGTCCCCGCTTGAAGAGCTAAAACGCCACACAATGCCGAACAAGGGTGAGCCATCTTCCTTTGATTACTTAAAAGTGATGCGCATTACTTAATATGTCTTTTATGTCTACACCCACTGTTTCTAAGCCAATGATTGAACTCAAAGGAGTGAACAAGCACTTCGGTGAGTACCACGCCCTTCGAGACATCAACCTCGAAGTAGCGGCAGGTCAGGTTGTCGTGATCCTCGGCCCCTCCGGATCCGGTAAGTCCACGCTTTGCCGCACCATCAACCGCCTCGAGACCATCGACGATGGCGAAATCCGCATCGACGGTGAACTGCTGCCAGAAGAAGGCAAGGACCTGGCCAAGCTCCGCGCAGAAGTTGGCATGGTGTTCCAGCAGTTCAACCTGTTCAGCCACATGACCATCCGGGACAACGTGACGCTGGCTCCCACTAAAGTCCGCAAGATCAGCAAGGAAGCCGCACGCAAGACCGCCGACGAGTTGCTGGATCGCGTGGGCATCGCAGCGCAGGCTGACAAGTACCCGGCACAGCTTTCCGGTGGCCAGCAGCAGCGCGTGGCCATCGCCCGCGCACTGGCCATGGATCCAAAGGTAATGCTCTTCGACGAGCCGACCTCCGCCCTCGACCCAGAGATGATCAACGAGGTCCTGGACGTCATGACCGACCTGGCTAAGGGCGGCATGACCATGGTGGTCGTCACCCACGAGATGAGCTTCGCGCGCCGCGTGGCCGACCGCATCCTGTTCATGGCCGATGGCGCCATCGTCGAGGACACCGACCCAGAGACCTTCTTCACGAACCCGCAATCCGATCGCGCCAAGGACTTCCTGGCGAAGATCGTGAACCACTAGTTCGGGAAGCGAGTTTGCACATGTCTACTTTGAAAAGCGCAATCAAGCGGCTCACGGCTGCTGTGGTTGCCACCACAACCGTGGTGACGCTTGCCGCGTGTGGATCCGGTGGCGCCCGCGACCTACTGGCGGATATCGAATCCGGCCACGTTGTCCTGGGCACCAAATACGACCAACCTAACCTGGGCGAGCGCACCCCCGATAAGCAGTTCGCCGGCCTGGATACCGACGTATCCCGCTACGTCGTGGAATACATCGCAAAGAAGCACGGCTGGGCCACGCCAGAAATCAAGTGGCGCGAAACCCCATCCGCGCAGCGCGAGACCCTCATCAACAACGGTGAGGTCAACATGATCACCGCGACCTACTCCATCAACAAGGGCCGTCTCAAGGCCGTCGACTTCGCAGGCCCGTACGTGGTGACCCACCAGGCGCTGCTGGTACGCGAAGACTCCGGCATTAAGGGACTCAAGGACATCGCGCCGGGCACTCGCCTGTGCTCCGTATCCGGCTCCACCCCAGCGCAGAAGGTGAAGGACGCACTGCCAGAAGTGCAGCTTCAGGAGTTCGATACCTACGCCGCCTGCGCCGAAGGGCTTAAGCAGGGCGTGGTGGATGCCACCACGACAGACGCGACCATTCTGGCTGGCTTTGCCCAGCGCTACCAGCAGCGCTATGGCGAAAACTACAGCGTGATCCAGCTCAAGAAGGAAGACGGCAGCTACTGGACCAACGAGCGCTACGGCATCGGCCTGCCCAAGGGCGATGACAAAGCCAAGACTGAGGTCAATGAAGCGCTGAACGAAATGCACGATTCCGGCGAGTTCCAAAAGATCGTCGCCAAGAACCTGGGCGACAACGTGGATCTCGGCGAGAAGCCGGAGATCGGCGACCTGTCGTTCGTCGATAAGAAGTAGGGAAGGAGGAACGCACTATGAATCCCGAACTATGGTCCGAGATGAAGCCCGAACTGCTACCGGCATTCTGGGTAACCATCAAGTTGACGTTCTTCTCTGCGGTGGGATCAATGATCTTCGGAATCATCCTCACTGCAATGCGCGTGAGCCCCGTGGCCATCCTGCGCAACCTGTCCGCGTGGTATATCAACATCGTTCGAAATACCCCGCTGACGTTGATCATTTTGCTGGCTTCCATGGGCCTGTACTACAACCTTGGCCTGCTGCTGGCGGTGGAGAACGATTCCTTCATCGAAAAGCAGAACTTCCGGCTTGCGGTCCTGGCCTTCGTGGCCTACACCTCCTGCTTCGTGGCCGAGTCACTACGCTCCGGCATTAATACCGTGCCCTTCGGCCAGGCCGAAGCCGCCCGTTCCCTGGGCCTTAGCTTTGGCCAGAACTTCCGCCACGTGATCTTCCCACAGGCTCTGCGCGGCGCGATCGTGCCGCTGGGCAACACTCTGATCGCGTTGACGAAGAACACCACCATCGCATCCGTGATTGGTGTGGCCGAGGCCTCCCTGTTGATGAAGACCCTGACGGAGGACTACGCCAGCGACATCCTGGTGATCTTCGGAGTCATCGCAATTGGGTTTATTATCTTGACGCTCCCCACCGGTTTGTTCTTCGGTTGGGCAGGTAAGCGATGGGCGGTGAAGCGCTAATGTCTGTACGCGCAACTGTTTTGTATGACGCCCCAGGCCCCAAGGGCCGCAGGCTCAACTCAATCCTGACCGTTATTACGGTCGTAGTAGTCGCGGCGATCCTGGTTCTAGTTGGCTTGAAGCTCAACGAGAAGGGCCAGTTCGAATCCGCAAAGTGGTCCTTCTTCCTGGAAGGATCAACCTGGACGACGTACATCATCCCCGGTTTGATCTCCACCATCGGCGCGGCCGCGGCCTCCATCGTCCTGGCCATTGTCATCGGCGCCCTGCTGGGCGTGGGGCGCCTATCCATGGCCGCCCCGGTCCGCTGGATCTGTGGCATCATCGTGGAATTCTTCCGCTCCATCCCGGTGCTGGTGCTGATGCTTTTCGCCTACGCCGTATTCTCCCTGCTGCAGCTGGTGCCTTCTAACTGGCTAGGCTTCACGGCAGTTGTGTTCGGCCTGACGATGTACAACGGCTCCGTGATCGCAGAGACCCTGCGCTCCGGTATCGAATCGCTACCGCGCGGCCAGCGCGAAGCCGCTATCGCTTTGGGCTTGAGCCACCGCCAGTCCATCTTCCTGATCCTGCTGCCACAGGCCGTGGCAGCTATGTTGCCTGCGATCATCTCCCAGATGGTCATTGCGCTAAAGGACTCCGCGCTGGGCTACATGATCGGCTTCGTGGAGGTTGTCCGCTCCGGCCGCCAGCTGGGTGAGTACTACGGTGCGATGATCCCGGCGCTGATGCTGATTGCTGTAATCATGATCCTGATCAACATGGGTCTGGCGAAGCTGGCCGAGCGTATCGAATCCCAGCTGCGCTCTGGCCGTGCACGCCGCAACATTGTTGCAAAGGTGCCGCACGAGAAGGAACAGGGTATCGAGACGAAGGACAATGCCTACGTGGACTGGCACGCAGAGGGCCACAAGGATCTGCGTACCACCTTCGAGTAGTGGTCTAACCCATGGCCTCCCACAGTCGCTGGTTGAAACCATCCCAGCGCTGCTTGGCCCAGTCGCCGAAGTCCTCATCCGTGAGGACGACGGCGGCTTTCTTTGTTTCCGGGTGGAACCATAAGAATGTCCCTGACTGGCCGAAGTGCCCCGCTACCGCCACGGGCATCTTTTCGCCCAACCAGTGCGGCGACTTTTCACCGTGCAGTTCAAAGCCCAGTCCCCACGGGCAGGGCTTCTGCATTCCATAGCCGGGGACTACTCCGGAAAGCTCCGGCCACTGCGGTTCCAGCGCCTCGGGCAGGGTGGTAGGAGCCAACACTGTGGGCGTCAAAAATTCCGCACACAGCGCCGACAGAGCGTCAACCGAGGCGGAAAAACCGTGCCCCGCGCTGCCCTCGACCGTGACCTTAATCCCCAACGGTGCGCACACGCCCTCGGCCACGTAGTCCGCGAAAGGCATGTCGGCTTCCGCGGCGATGAAGTCCGCCAGCACTTCGTAGCCTGCCGAAGAGTAGATCCTCCGAGCACCGCGCGGCTTTTCCGGGGAGCGGCCGCGGAAACCAATGCCACTCGTGTGCGCCAGCAACTCGCGCACCGTCGGCAGGTCGTCGAACTCGGGCAGCAACTCCGCCGGGACCTGCTGATCCAGCTCGAAGGCGCCTTCCTCCACGGCCAATAGGACGGCATAGGCGGTGATCAGCTTACTTACGCTGGCCAGAGGGAACCGCGCTGCTGTGTCACCATAGGTTGCCGTAGTGCCGTCCCACAGCGCCGCCGCGGCTACGTTGTCTACGGGCCATTCCTGCAGCTCGGCGAGTACGTTCTCCACAGCACTGGCCGTGCCAGCCGCCTCCGCACTCACTTGTCCGCTCACTTGTCCACCAAGCCAACCAGCTCGTCGATGGTCTTCACCCGATTGATGTCCTCGTCCGGCACTTCCACGCCGAACTCCTCTTCCAAGCGCACGGCAATATCCATCAGGGAGAGCGAGTCGATGTTCAGGTCATCGCCCAGGCGCTTCGAGCCTTCCAACTCGTCGCGCTCGATGCCGGTCGCGTCCTCCACGATGTCGAGCACGGTTCCGCGCTTATCTGCTTTATCGGCCTTGCCTGCCTTGCCTGCAGAGTTAGGCTTGCTGTCAGCCTTATTGCCGGCCTCGGCGTTGGCGCTGTCCTGCTTCAACTTCTTCGACAGCGCTGCTGCCAGCTGGTTGTTTTCCTCAGCCATCTTCGTTCCTTCTCCTGCAACTAACGCGACCCGCGCGCTGCGCACTAAGCTACAAAATCTATAGCAACCTATAGCAACCTTTAGCTCGCTATAGCTCGCTTCAGCTCGACCAAGTCGTGCGCGCTTTGGCGTTTGTACACTCATCCTAACAATCTTGCGGAGGTCCTTCCCATGCGTCTTACCACCGCCGTCCGCAACCTCGCCAGCATTGTGCTGCGCGACCCGCCCGCCGTCCCCGGACTGCCACGCGCCCGGTGGATCCACCGCCTCGCCATGGACGACGGCGCCAAGGTCGCGGTCCACGAGGTGCGTTCTTACTCTTTTTCTTATGAGGACGCCCCCTCGTCCGCACCCACCACCCTCATCCTCGTACACGGCTTCAACCTGACGGCCGCCTCCTGGTTTTTCCAGCTGGCCGCGGTGCGCGAGATACCGAACCTGCGCATCCTGTTGCCGGATCTGCGCGGCCACGGCGCCAGCGAAACTACTCCTGGGCCGAATGGCCCGCAGCCCATGCCGGGCTTGGATATTGAACGCACCGCCATCGACTTGGCCGAAACCATCCGCACGCTTGCACCCACGGGCAGGCTGATCCTGGCGGGCCACTCGATGGGTGCGATGACAGTCCTGGGCGTATTGCGTCACCTAAGTAGGGAAGACCGCCAGCGGATCGGTGGCATCGCGCTGGTCAACGGGGCGATTGATACTTTCGCCTCCAAGGGCGTATCGCGGATTCTGCACTCCCCGCTGGTGCGTGCGGTGCGTTGGCTGGGGGCACAGAGCCCCAGCCAATTGGAATGGGCAAAAAGCTTGGTGGAGTGGGCCATCAAGCCCGTTATCGCCGCCTTTATTTACCACGGCTCGTTGGACGACGGCGCCTCCGACGACTTCGATGTGCTGAGTTTCCACGCCAACGAGATCGCCAACACCCCCATGCCCACCCTGCTGGGCTACCTCGACGACCTGACGGAGCATGACGAACTCGCCACCGCTGAGTTGCTTGCTGACATCCCCGGGGAGATTCTGGTCGGCGCGATGGATGACGTCACCCCGCCCAGCCAGAGCCGACGCATCCACGAGCTGTGGCCCCGCGCCGACTTGCACGAATACCCGGAGTCCGGGCACATGCTGCCGGTTGAACGCCCGGAGGATGTCAACCGGGCGCTACTAAACCTGCTGGGCTAGTTGGTTGCGGTCGGGTCGTCGATCTGGAAACGCTCGGCCGCCTCCGCAGCCACAGCGCGATCGATCTTGCCCTCGCGCGCCAATCCCAGCAGTACGCCCACCACGATGGACTCCGCATCCACGTTGAAGTAACGGCGCGCCGCCTCGCGGGTATCCGCAAAGCCGAAGCCATCGGCGCCCAGCACAACGTATTCGCCCGGCACCCACTTGCGTACCTGCTCCGCCACGGTGGTGGCGTAGTCGCTGACGGCCACGAACGGACCTTCCGCAGCCTCCAGCTGCTGAGTGATGAACGCCGTGCGCGGCTCCGCCGACGGATCGCGCAGCTGCTCCAACTCCACGGCCTGGCCATCGCGGGCCAGCTCGTTCCAGCTGGTCACAGAGAACACGTTTGCGTCGACGTCGAACTCCTTCAGCAGTTCCTTCGCCTTCAACGCTGCCGTCATGGCCACGCCAGAGGCCAGAATATTGGCCTGCAGCTCCGCTGAATCCGAGGCGGCGTCATAAAGGTAAATGCCCTTGTGCAGACCCTCCACGTCGAGGTCCTCCGGCTCCGCCGGCTGGTGGATCGGCTCATTGTAGGCCGTGATGTAGTAGATCACGTCCTCGCCGCGGCCATCGTTGCTGTTCTCGCCGTACATGCGCTCGATGCCACGGTGCACGATGTGGGCGATCTCGTAGGCAAACGCCGGGTCGTAGGTCACCACGGCAGGGTTTGTGGACGCCAACACGGGGGAGTTGCCGTCCATATGCTGCAAGCCTTCGCCTGTCAGCGTGGTGCGGCCTGCGGTGGCGCCGATCAGGAATCCGCGAGACATCTGGTCGCCCGCCGCCCAGATTTCATCGCCGACGCGCTGGAAGCCGAACATGGAGTAGAAGATGTACAGCGGGATCATGACCTCGCCGTGCGTGGCGTAGCTGGTGCCCGCGGCAATGAAGGACGCCAGAGAACCGGCCTCCGAAATGCCCTCGTGCAAGATGTGGCCGTCGGTGGCCTCGCGGTAGGAAAGCATCAGGTCGTGATCCACCGGCGTGTAGCTCTGGCCGTGCGGGTTGTAGATCTTCAACGTCGGGAACCAGGAGTCCATGCCGAAAGTACGCGCCTCATCAGGCACGATGGGCACAATGCGCTTCTTCAGCTCATCGTCGCGCATAAGATCCTTGAACACACGGACCAACGCCATGGTGGTGGCGACTTCCTGCTTGCCGGAACCCTTGCGGGCCAGCTTGGCGATGGATAGATCCGGCATCTTCAGCGGGGTGAACTTTTCGCGGCGCTCCGGCAGGAAGCCGCCGAGTTCCTTGCGGCGGTTCACCATGTACTTGATCTCCTCGGCGTCCGGGCCGGGGTGGAAGTACGGCGGCAGGTACGGATCCTTCTCCAGCTCTTCGTCGGAGATCGGAATGTCCTGCTTATCGCGGAAGAGCTTCAGATCGTCCAGCGTGAGCTTCTTCATCTGGTGGGTAGCATTACGGCCCTCGAAGTTGTGGCCCAGGCCGTAGCCCTTAATGGTGTGCGCCAGGATGACGGTCGGCTGATCCTTGGTCTCCAGGGCACGCTTGTAGGCGGCGTAGATCTTGCGGTAGTCGTGGCCGCCGCGGCGCAGGTGCCAGATCTCCTCGTCTGTCATGTCCTCCACCAGCTTGGCGGTGCGCGGATCCTTGTTGAAGAAGTACTCGCGGACGTAAGCGCCGTCGTTGGCCTTGAACGTCTGGAAGTCGCCATCCGGAGTGGTGTTCATGGCGTGAACCAGGGCACCCTCTTCGTCGCGGGCGAACAGCTCGTCCCACTCGCGGCCCCACACGACCTTGATGACATTCCAGCCCGCGCCGCGGAAGAAGCTCTCCAGCTCCTGGATAATCTTCGTGTTACCACGCACCGGGCCGTCCAGGCGCTGCAGGTTGCAGTTGATGACGAACGTGAGGTTATCCAGGTTGTTTAGCGCAGCGGTTTGGATCAGGCCGCGAGACTCCGGCTCATCCATCTCGCCATCGCCGAGGAAAGCCCAGACGTGCTGCTGGGAGGTGTCCTTGATGCCACGGTCATGCAGGTAACGGTTGAAGCGCGCCTGGTAGATGGCATCCATCGGACCCAGACCCATGGAAACGGTTGGGAACTCCCAGAACTCCGGCATGCCGTGCGGGTGCGGGTAGGAGGGGAGGCCATGGCCGGGCTTGGAGGCCTCCTGGCGGAAGGCATCCAGGTCCTCCTCGCTGAGGCGCCCTTCAAGGAAAGCACGGGCGTACATGCCCGGGGAGGCGTGACCCTGGAAGAAAATCTGATCGCCGCCGCCTGGGTGATCCTTGCCGCGGAAAAAGTGGTTCAGGCCGACCTCGTACAGCGGGGCGGCGCCGGCGTAGGTGGAGATGTGGCCACCCACCCCAATACCCGGGCGCTGCGCGCGGTGCACCATGATGGCCGCGTTCCAGCGGATCCAACGGCGGTAGCGCTTTTCGATTTCCTCATCACCGGGGAATTCCGGTTCCTGGGTGGTGGGAATGGTGTTGACGTAGTCGGTGGAAAGCAGCGGAGGAAGGGGGACTCGCTTGGCAGTTGCACGCTCGAGCAGGCGCAACATCAGGTAGCGACCACGATCGGGGCCTGCGGATTCCAGCAGCCCGTCCAGGGAATCCATCCATTCCTGGGTTTCCTCCGGGTCGGAGTCGGCCAGGTACGAGGCCACTCCATCGCGGATTAAAGCAAAGTTGCTGGAATCGTAAGCGCTATTGTTTTCTTCTGCCGAAGCGGACATGTGTTTCGTCCTCCTAGGTTCCATGGGTTACGGGCGCTTGAGGGTAAGCCCCTTGTGTTTCCCACACTACGTCAAAGTCCCGTTAGAAAACCTTCGGAGATAACGGGATTGTGTTAGGTTCAAAAATGAAGATTTTTAACCACACCAGCTGCGATAACTTCGCTGCTCGTTAGATGGCGGAACTATACACGGCTGGCTTTCCCAGAAAGGTACGAAAAAACAGTGGCAATAGCCCCCGGTTCGGCTTCGAGCTCTGCAGGCTCCGCTGGCGGTGCACACGGCATCGACACCAAGAGCGCACAGGGCACCAAAGGCGCACAGTCGCAGGACGGACGCGATTGGGCCAAGGTGCTCAACGTGGAGTCCGACTACCTGATCCAGGAGATCGGGTGGGACGAGGACTGTGACAGCAGCATCAGCGAAGCCCTGGAAGACGCTATTGGCGACGCACTGTTGGACATCGACACCGACGAGGTCGTCGACGTTGTACTTCTCTGGTGGCGCGACGAGGACGGCGACTTGGTCGACGGTCTAGTCGACGCGACCCGCAGCCTGGGGGAGGACGGCAGCATTTGGCTGCTGACCCCCGCGAAGGCAGATGCTGGCCGAGTGGAACCGGGCGTGATCGCCGAGTCCGCGCAGCTGGCGGGCCTGGTGCAGACCAAGTCCGAGCGACTGGGTAACTGGCAGGGCGCTTGCCTGGTTTCCTCTGGCACTAAGCGCTAATTTCCCTAAGCGTTAGCGATTTAGCGCTAATCACCTTGCGTGCTTTTGGTGCTTTTGGCGCTTTTACCTGCGGTTTCGTTGTTTTGGTACTGGACGTGCTAGAGTCATTAACGCTTCAAGCGAAGCCGCGGTTTCGATGTAATCGAAGCAGTGCGCGCCTTTAGCTCAGCTGGAAGAGCAGCTGGTTTACACCCAGCAGGTCGGCGGTTCGAACCCGTCAGGGCGCACAGATTTCACCCCGCAGTCACTTTTGACTGCGGGGTGTTTTGTTTTTGATCGGAGGGTTGCTTAGCGCGCCTGGGGAAACATTTGGCCACTTCGCGCGTCGTGAGAATAATGGGGTTCATGACTTCCACGAAGCGCAGCGGTTGGCGAAACTTCCTCACACCCGGATGGGTCATCACAGCCATCCTGATCATCGCTTTCACCTACACCGCATTCAGCTTCTTGGCCCCCTGGCAACTGGGAAAGAACAAGGACAAAAACGCCTTCAACCAGCGTCTTGAACAATCCCTGCAGATTGATCCCGCCCCGATCAACGAGGTGATCCCGGGCGACGGGGGATCAGTGGGCGTCGAAAAAGAATGGACCAGAGTCACGCTACAGGGCCATTTCCTGCCGAACAAAGAGGTGCTGCTGCGCAACCGTCCGGTCGACTCGACTCATTCTTATCAATCGTTGACGCCCTTTCGTCTCGACAGCGGCCAGACTGTTCTGGTGCATCGCGGGTGGGTTGCCGTGGAGGGGAACGGGGCTGCGCCGCGGTTGAAGGATGCGCCGCGGGACGACGTGAAAGTGACCGGGTTTATCCGCATGAGCGAGGCTGTGCCGGATGCGAAGCCGACGAAGGCTCAAGGGTATACGCAGGTCACAGGTATGTCGACGAAGCAGATCTCCGAGGCGACGCAGGAGAAACTGGCTGCGGATTATGTGCAGTTGGATTCGGAGAGCGTGGACCGGCTGAACGGTATGGCTGGTGACGGTGCGGGTGCGCCGGATCTGCAGGCGCTACCACTGCCGCATTTGGATGGCAGCACGAACTTGTCCTACGGGATTCAGTGGATTGCGTTCGGCATTCTGGCGCCGGTGGGGCTGGGGTGGTTTGTGTATGCAGAGATGCGGGAGCGCCGGCGTGAGCGCGAGGAAAGCGCCGAGGTCGCCCGCCTCAATGCCCAGGTCAGCGGGGGTGCTGGCGGGGACGGTGCTGGTGCGGGCACTGCTGGTGACGGTGCTGGCACTGACGGTGTTGGCGCTTCCACAGGTGACGGTGCTGAAGCAGCTGCTGCAGCCGATGCCAAATCCCAGCGAAGCGACGCGAAATCCTCCTTGATCAGGGACGAAAGTGCTTCCGGCGAGAAGTCTCAAAAGGAGCCCAGAAAGCACACTGACCTGGCTGATCGTTACGGAGGAACCCGCTCCCGGTTTGAGGAACTCCGCGCCGAAAAGCGTGGCAAGGAGCGTTTCTAATTCCGCTGGTTAATCTCACCGGGGGGCTTGGGCGTATCGCACTGAGTCTTTCATCCTGATGTCGTTAGATCGGGAATGTGTGGGGCTTCTAGGGGTGGGAATGTCGTTGAATCGGGAATCTGTCAGCGCTCGGATCGTTTTGCAAATTTGCGCAACGTCCTGACCTGCAGGTTTTTCCGGATGAAAACGGTTTGTGGTAACACATTCCCGATCTAGCGACATTTGGCAGGGGCGGGCAGTCGGGCACCCGGGTATTGCCGCCGTCAGCCACCAAGTACCGCAGCCAACTTCCTACCGCCCCAGCTGCTCCTGCACATACGCGACAATTCCCGGCACAGCGGCCTCAATCTGTTGCCCGACCTCGGCAAAATCCGAGCGGTGGCCGTAGTACGGGTCGGCGACTTCGGCACCGGCGGGGGAGTCGGCGTCGAAGCTACGGAACAGGCGAATACGATCCGCATCCACACCCGCATTGCGCAGGCCGCGCACATGCCCGTCGTCCATGGCCAGGAAAAGGTCGGCGCCCATATGCGCAGGTCCGAGCTGTGCCGCGCGGTGGGTGGTGCCGTCGTAGCCCAATGACGCCAACTCGTCCACGGCCCGATCGTCAGCGCCGTCGCCGATGTGCCAGCCGCCGAGTCCGCAGGAGTTCAGGGTCACGGGTGCGTCAGCGGAACCGGCAGCACCCGCGGAACTGGTAGCTCCAGTGGAACCGGTAGCACCAGTGGATTCCGCGGCTGGGGAGTTGCTGGTGGCGATCCCGGCGTCCTCGAGGCCAGCACGGAGGATGACCTCGCCCATCGGAGAACGGCAGATATTGCCCGTGCAAACGACAGTAATGTGCATTGAAATCCTTTCTTGCCCTGATTCCTTTGTCCTGAATCCTTTGTCCGGATTCTTTTGCTCTGATTTTCTTGCCCTGATTCGTAGGACCGACTTCTAGAGCAGCCTCCCAGCCCGGATCTTTACCCCTCGTTGGCCCAGCGCTGCACCAGCGCGTCTAGCTCCGCGGGAGTGTCTACGGTGTAGGCGGCCTTTGCGCGCTCTTCATCCGAGCCATATCCCCAGCCCACCAGCACCGTCGGAATGCCCGACTGTGCGGCGCCCTCCACATCGTGGATGCGGTCACCGATAAGCAGCATCTTCGTCGGGTCGAGGGCCTGCAGCCCCTCTTCCGCGCTCATGTGAGCCAGCATCTCGCGCACCTCGTCAGCCTCTTTCAGCTGCTCTAGCGCATATTCGATCACGGCGGCTTTCGAGCGGCGGGTGCCGTCCTCCTGCGCAGCGCCGAGCACCGCGAAGTACTTCATCATGTCGTGCTCGCGCAGGATCCGCTCTGCGGAAACCTCGGACTTCGACGTCGCCGTGGAGAGCACAATGCCCTCGCCGGACCACTTCTCCAGCAGCTCGCGCATTCCCGGGAAAGGGGTGGCCTCGCGCCAGCGCCCATCCTGCTGGTCTGCCAGATATGTGTCGAAGACCTTCTGCAGCAGTTCGCCTTCTAGCCCAATGTCCGCCAGGGTCTCGACCATCGGCGGGCCGGGGATCTGCCGCACCCGCTCCTCGGGTGGTACCGGCACCCCGTGTGTTTCCAGCGCCTTAACGAAGCTGGCGCGGATGCCGGGGTAGCTATCCATCAAGGTTCCGTCTACATCTATAAGCAGAATTGGTAAATCGCGCACCTTTCCAGTCTGTCAGATCTAGCTAGGCTGGGTGGGACAGAAGATTTAGCCGTCCCAGGAGAACCCTCGTGTCCGCTGCCGAAACTACCGCTCAGCCCGCTCAGCCTGCCCAGCCCGCCGAAACTGCCGCAACCACCGTCGCCGACGTCGTCGCTGCCCTCGATGCTGCTTACCCGCCCCACCTCGCTGAATCCTGGGATGCGGTCGGCCTGATCTGCGGCGACCCCGCCGAGCCCGCCGACAAGGTTGCCTTCGCGCTGGACTGCACTGATGCCGTAGTGGACTCCGCCATCGAGCTGGGCGCCCAGATGCTGGTCGTCCACCATCCGCTCCTGCTCCGCGGGGTCACCGCCGTGCCCGCGAATTCTCCGAAGGGCCGCATCGTCCACAAACTCATCCGCCACGGTATCGCCCTGTTCGCCGCGCACACAAATGCCGATTCCGCCCGCCCCGGCGTCAACGATCGCCTGGCTGAACTCCTTGGGGTAACCCCGGGTGCTGCGCTGCGTCCGATTCCTTCCGGCACAGATAAGTGGGGTTTCACCGTTCCTCTTAGTGACGCCCCTGCGGTGAAGTCCGCCATCTTTTCCGCAGGCGGCGGCGCACAGGGCGACTATGAGCAGGCATGCTTTGAGTTCTCCGTCACTGGACAGTTCCTGCCTACGGAAGGGGCGAACCCGCACCTCGGGGTAGTGGGAGAAGTGGAAACGGTCGAAGAAGTCCGCATCGAGTTCGTCGCCCCCGCCGCGAAGCGGGAGGCCATCCGCGCGGCTTTGATCAAGGCCCACCCCTATGAGGAGCCGGCATATGACTGCGTGGAAACCTCCCTGCCCACGCCCGCCGACCAGCAACTCGGCATTGGGCGCGTCGGCGAGCTGGATACGCCCATGACCTTGCGGGAGTTCACCGCGCGGGTGGCCGAGCGACTGCCCAGCACTGAATGGGGTGTGCGTGCAGCCGGAGATCCGGACGCCATGATCCGCACCGTCGCCGTCGCCAGTGGCGCCGGCGACAGTTTCCTGGGCCAAGTCGCCAAGATGGACGTGGACTGCTTCGTGACCTCCGATCTGCGCCACCACCCGGTGGATGAACACTTGCGCATGGGTGGGTGCCCCGTCATCGATACTGCCCACTGGGCTAGTGAGTTTCCGTGGTGTTCGCAGGCGGAGGGCGTCGTAAAGAAGGCAACGAAGGTACAGACCACAGTGATCGACGTGCGCACTGATCCGTGGACCGTGCACGAGAAGTAGCGAGCATCCAGGCAGACGAGATTGCCGACACCCCAAAGTTCATGTCCTGCCGCTGCGCTAGAGTGGCCTGAAGATTCGTTGAACAAGGGTGATCGAGGGTGATACAGGATGCGCTTGTACGTGGAGTGCGATGGAGGTTCCCGCGGTAATCCGGGCATCGCGGGGTGCGGAAGCTCGGTGCTGGACGGCGACCAAGAGGTGGCCGCACGTTGGGAGTTTATTGCCAAAGCCACCAACAACGTGGCGGAGTACCAGGGGCTGATCAATGCCCTGGAGCTAGCCATTGACGTTGCCGAGATCCAGGGGGTAGCTCCGAGTGAGCTGGAGATCGAGGTGCGCATGGATTCCAAGCTTGTCGTTGAGCAGATGAGCGGGCGCTGGAAGATCAAGCACCCTGACATGAAGCCCCTCGCCGCGCGGGTCAAGGACATTGAGTCCACTCTCTCCGCCGTCACCTACAACTGGGTGCCGCGAGCGCAGAACAAGCGCGCCGACGAGCTGGCCAATCGTGCGATGGATGATCGGGTCGGGGGTCGCTGGTTTGATGACGCCCTTTCGTTCCAATCGGCCGCCACTCCAGAGCAGGGTGCTGCGGATGCCGATGCTGCACGTACCGCAGCAGAGGATGCTGGTGTGCAGAGTTCCGCTGGCGCTGTGACGGATGCCGCGAGCTCGCCGGAATGGCACCCCGGAGGGGAGCCGACCCGCCTCTGGGTGCTGCGCCACGGACAGACGGAAATGAGTGTGCAGGGACAGTTCTCCGGGCTGTCCGATCCGGAGTTGACCGCTCACGGGCGCGAGCAAGCCCAGCGGGCCGCTGTTTATGTGGCCGGGCAGTTGGCTAGGCGCCTGGCGGGGCGACCGGCTAGCGGGGGAACTGGCGCAGATGCCAGCTCCAGTCCTGGTCCAGTGGCTGTGTACAGCTCCCCGCTGCAACGCACCCGCCAGACAGCGGAGGCCGTGGTCGAGGCTATTGGACAGACCAGCGCAGCCACACCGGGCATTCAATTTACTGAGTCTCTCATCGAGATGGACTTTGGAGACTGGGAAGGGCGCACCTTCACCGAGGTCATGGAGCAGTTCCCCTTAGAACACGATGCCTGCCTGTGGGATAGCTCCGTCGCACCCAGCGGAGGCGAAAGCCCCGACGAGGTGTTCGACCGCGTGCGCTCCTTCCTGCGTGATGTTGCGCGCAACCACCCGAGCGAGGACGTTGTGGTGGTCAGCCACGTGACTCCCATTAAGTCCATGCTGCGCTACGCACTGTGCACAAGTGGTGCGTTGTATCGCACGCTGCACTTGGACTTGGCAGGATTGAGCGTCATTGAGCTCTTCGGCCCAGATGAGATAGCCCGCTCGGGCAAGCTGGGCGTCAATAATGACAGCGCCGTGGTGCGACGGGTCAACGACACGCACTACCTTCACTAAGAAGTGGTGCGCTAGAGTTAACCCTTGTCGAGACGGTCGGGCGATCGCGGCGCGCGGAACCACCCTGCACACAGGGCAGGCCGGGCGCGGAGGAAAGTCCGGACTCCACAGGGCAACGGTGGTTGCTAACAGCAACCCGGAGTGACTCGCGGGAACAGTGCCACAGAAAATAAACCGCCCGCCACGCGCGGGTAAGGGTGAAAAGGTGCGGTAAGAGCGCACCAGCGCCCCAGGTGACTGGGGTGGCTAGGTAAACCCCACCGGGAGCAAGGTCAAGGTGCTCGCACGCGCGCTATCCCAGATGGCGCACCAGCGTGCGGCGTAGCTCTAGGGCTGCCCGCCCAACCATGAGCAGGTAGGCCGCTTGAAACCCATCAGCAATGGTGGGTTCAGATGGATGATCGCCTCGTCTTCACGCACTCCTGGCGTGCCCTTCGAGGTGCTGCGGGGTGTGCGGGGGATAGGACAGAATCCGGCTCACAGGCTGTCTCGACTTAAAAATTTTTTGGGGCTTAGGCGTGGCCGGGGTGGCGCGGTTGTGTCACTCTTGGAGGCATGAAACTTTTCGCCGCCGAGCTGAACTTCCGCACCATTGCAGAGGAATTCGAACTGCCGGAACGATTCCCCGAGGACGTTCACGCCGAAGCGTTGCAGGCCACGGACCGTCATGCAGACCAACGTCGTGATCTGCGGGATATTCCTTTTGTGACGATCGACCCCGCAGGTTCGATGGATTTGGATCAGGCGGTGAATATTCAGGACGCGCCGGGTGTTGCAAGCGGGATCAGCGACGGCGGGGCGGGAACCGACGGAGGAGCAAGCGCCGACGGCGGAGGTAATGCGGCGCGGTGGCGCGTGCTCTATGCAATCGCGGACGTTGCCGCGTTTGTTGATCCAGCCGGGGCGCTGATGGCGGAATCCCTCCAGCGTGGCCAAACCATGTACCTGCCGGACGAGCCCACCCGGCTGCACCCTGCGGAGCTCTCGGAGGGGAGCGCCTCGCTATTGCCGGATCAGACTCGCCCGGCCGTGGTATGGGATATTTTGCTGCGCGCCGACGGTGAGGTCGCGGACTGCACCGTGTACCGCGCGCTGATTCGTTCCGTGAAGCGCTTTGATTACACAGAGGTGGAGGCGGACATGAAGGGTGGTACTTTGCACCCCGCCATCGCGCAGCTGCCCGAAGTTGGTCGCGCGCGCCAGGGATCTGATCTGCGGCGTCAGGCAATAAACCTGCGGTTGCCCTCCATTTCGGTGGAGCGAGTAGAGGCCGAGGACGGTTCCGAGCGGTACGAATTGGAGATCGACGAGCGGTTGGAGATGAACGACTTCAACGCTGAACTGTCGCTGCTTGCCGGTATGTGCGCGGGCGAGATGATGGTGCGTGCGGGCGTGGGTATCCTGCGCACACTACCGCCCGCCGGGGCAAAGGACATTGCCGCCTTCGACCACGGCGCGCGGGCGTTAGGGTTCAATCGGTCCGGCCGCCCGATCGGGGAGTTGCTCGCTGATATTGACGCCTCTACGCCGCGCGGCATGGCACTTATGCGCGACGCGCAGAGTCTTCTGCGTGGGGCGGGGTATCAGCACTTCGGGCTGGTCGGCGGGGATACCGACGGTGCGGACGCTGGCGCGACTGATGACGGCGCGGCCAAAGCCAGCGAGGAGCAGCCCAGCATCCATGCGGGGATCGGCGGCCACTACGCGCACGTCACCGCACCCCTGCGCCGACTGGTGGACCGCTTCGCCACAGAAATCTGCCTGGCGATCGCCAGTGAACAGCCCATCCCGGAGTGGGTCACCGCCAACGTCGACCAGGTCCTCGGCACGATGAAATCCAGCGGTCAGACGGCCAGTGCCGTCGATCGCGCCTGCCTGGGGCTCACCGAAGCGGTCGTTTTGCAACCGTGGGTGGGCCAGAACTTCAACGCGACGGTGCTCAATAGCGACGGCGGAGACAAGGCGAAAATCTTGGTCGAGGAGCCGCCCATCTTGACGACTTGTGTGGGCGGCCCAGACGAGGCGTCAACAATTAAAGTAACCCTGATTAAGGCCGATCCGGCAGAGCGAAATGTGCGTTTCGCCTGGCCAGCCGATTAGAACGGGGGTTGTCCGGCGCGTGTGGTACACATGAGTTTATGAGCGAAAACGATGCGCAGAAGTGGTACTACGACACGAAAACCGGCCAGGTAAGCCAGGACAAGGACGGCGCCTGGGAGAACCGCATGGGGCCATACGACTCTCGTGAGGAGGCCCAGGCGGCCATTGAGACTGCGCAGCAGCGCACCAAGGAGGCCGAGGAATACGACGCGGAAGAGAATGACGACTAAGGATCCTAGCGCGGGCGCCGGGTGCGATGGCGCGGACGCTGGGTGCGATAGCGCGAGTACGGACGAGCGTTCGTGGCTGGCGCGGACCTTGCTGCCTGAAGGGGAGGAACCGGACCCGCGCTTCACCCTGGCTAATGAACGCACGTTCCTGGCATGGATTCGCACAAGCCTAGCTTTTCTGGCGGGGGGCGTGGCGCTGGAGGCGTTCCGCTCGCCGAACGTGCCCGAGCATTTGTGGAGTACCGCAGCCGTGCTGGTGCTGATCGTCGGCATGCTGATCGGCCTGGGGGCGGCGGTGCGGTGGCTTCGCGTGGAGCGTGCCATGCGGACTGGTCGCGCTTTGCCGGTGCCAGCGATTGTGCCTTTCCTGGCAGGCGTGGCCGTGGTGGCATGCGCGGTTGTGCTGGGGTTTGTGATCTTCGGCGACTTTGGGATGGAGCTGTAGGTGAGGCGCCGGGCGGTGCCTGGGGCTGCGCGGGAGGTGTCACGCCAGGGTGCGCGGGAGGTGCCCGAGCGCCCGCACTCTGACCTGGGGCTTCAGCCGGAGCGCACCAGCCTGTCGTGGCAGCGCACCGTGCTGGCGCTGCTGGTCGTTAGCGCGATGTTGTTCCGGTGGATCGGCCGCTACGGCGTGATCGTTCTGCCCGCCGCGGGAGTGTTGGTGCTGCTTGCGGCGCTGATTCTGCTGACCCAACGGCGCCGCTACCTGCGCTTCAGCGCCGGCCTGCGCGCCGAACGCCTCACCGCAAACGTCGGCTCGGTCGTTGCGGTGACTGCGGCTGTCCTGATCTGCGGCGTGGTCGCCGCCACCTTCGTTATTCTGGACGCCATCTAACCCCAACCGCTCCACCAAGTTAGGCGCCTGACCAAGTTGCCTTGCTTCATGCGTTCGGAGGCGGGTGAGCGGATTGCAGGGAATAGCTAGAAAGGCGAGTTTGTGGACTTTGACGTTTTCTACAGGACTTTCGACGTCTCTGACGTGGCACCAGGGGTTCATGTTATTGACTTGGTGTTTTATGCCTTCGTTCTTTTCTGTGCGTGTACAAGCCTTTTGATTTGGGTTTTGCTGATCGTCTACGCATCGCGGATTGGGTGGAAAGCACGGAATGCGCGGAATAGCAGAAACCCTGGTGGGCAGCCTGGTTCCCTGGCGATTCCTTTGACAGTGATTTTTTCGACATATGCCGTTGTTGTTGCGGTATCCACCGTGCTGGTCGTTTTCCCTGGTCCGGTATCTGCGAAAATTTTCTCTATGGATAGGCATGGTGAAGGGGGAGGGGTCCCTTTGTTGGGAGGGGGCACCCCCATAGTCGCTGACGGTTTATCTGCTGACTGGGTAAAGATGGACCGGCGCAAGCCAACATTCATAGAAAAATATCACCAGGATATTCTTGTCGCTCTGTCACAAAACAGTGAGCTGCAGCAATACAATTTGCTCGGCTGCGAAGGTAAGTCAGCTGATAGAACTACTGCCAAAGGTACAGGTCAAGAAGCTGACCGTAGTGAAGCTGACCATAGTGCACCACAACAAATGGACAGAAACGGGATGTCCATACTGTGTGGTGGATATAAAGTCTCACCAGTTGCTGCGGAAAAGGACGGAACGACGTATCAGCTAACTCCGGTTTTCAAGTTCGGTGAGGATCCAGGCTTTGTCCAAAGAGCCGAGGGGGTGAGTCTGGAGAACTCCGCGGACGAAGGTTTGGCGGTCCGGTTCCACGTCTACGTCATGGATAGAGCCGCCACCAAGAGCTAGTTTCAATAAAGTTTGGTTTCGCCAAAATGGGATTTTGGTATTGATTTTGGCGGACGCTGGGTGCCACGAAGTGCGGAATGTCGCTAGATCGGGAATGTGTTATTGGTTATGGTTTGCAAGTGTGAGAAACTGCAGGTCAGAGAGTTGGGGCTCGGGGGTGTGACCTGCCGGGGTGCAGCAGAATCCCGATTCAGCGACATTTAGTCTTTGATGGGGTGTGGGAAAGGGGCAGTGAGGGCGAGGGCTGCCGGCAAAATACCAGCTAGAAGCAGTGCTCCTCCGCCGGGAACGTCCCCTCAGCGACCTCGCGCTTGTAGGCCGCCGCAGCGGCGGTCATATCCGCACCCACCGAACCCCACTGCTTAGCGAAGCGCGGACGGTGACCTCCAGCCGGGAATGCAGCCATGTCGTGCCACACCAGAACCTGCCCATCGCAGTCCGGACCTGCGCCAATACCGATGGTCGGGATGGCTAGTTCTTGAGTTACCGAAGCTGCCACATCAGCCGGCACCATCTCCAGAACAACCATGTCGGCACCGGCCTCCTGCACGGCACGCGCATCAGCCAGCAACTGCTCGGCGCCAGCCCCGCGACCCTGCACCTTGAAGCCGCCCAGCTGGTTCACCGACTGCGGAGTAAATCCGATGTGTGCACACACGGAGATACCGGCGTCGGTAATGGCGCGAATACGATCCGCCATCCGCACCCCACCCTCGATCTTCACCGCGTGCGCGCCCGTGCGGTGCAGCATCTCGGACGCAGCCTTCACAGCCTGCTCATCCGAAGCCTCATAGGTGCCGAAGGGCAGGTCAGCGACCACAGCCGCATTACCAGCGCCGCGCACAACGGCAGCGACCAAGTACACCATCTCATCCATACTGATCCGCTGGGTGGCGTCGTAGCCAAAGACGACATTCGCGGCAGAATCGCCGACCAGCATGATCTCCACGCCTGCCTCCGCAAAGGCCACGGCGGTGGAATAGTCGTAGGCCGTCAGCATCGCGAACGGCTCGCCGGAGCCCTTGCGCGCCTTCAGATCCGCGATGCGCACCTTCTTGGTGGGCACCAGGTAGCCGTTGGGGGTCGAGCCCGATGTTCCAGATGTTGCAGTCATGCTGTTCACTATAGTGACGCCACCTCGGCCTCCCCAACGAAGCGGCCTCAGCGTGGGGTTTGCCAATGTGCCTGGGTGAAGCGATTGCCAGAGTGGCACAGCAGGCAGGGCGAAACTTCTACAATGGAGGCTATGAATCGCCAACAGGAATATGTTCTGCGCACGCTGGAAGAACGCGACATCCGCTTTGTTCGCCTTTGGTTTACAGATATCCAGGGGTATCTGAAATCCGTGGCAGTGGTGCCAGCAGAGCTAGAGGGAGCTTTTGAGGAGGGCATTGGCTTCGACGGTTCGGCGATCGAGGGCTTTTCCCGTATTGCGGAGTCTGACACTATTGCGCAGCCGGACCCGTCGACGTTCCAGATTCTGCCGTTTAAATCCGACACCGGGGAGCTATCGGCGCGCATGTTCTGCGATATTGCGATGCCGGATGGCACGCCGTCGTGGGCAGACCCGCGCCAGGTGCTGCGCCGACAAATCAAGGCTGCCGCGGACCAGGGATTCAGCTGCTATGTCCACCCGGAGATTGAGTTCTTCCTGGTCAAGGAGCTGGAGACGAAGGGCTACCCGCCAGTGCCGACGGATAGTGGTGGTTACTTCGACCAGGCCGTCACCGACGATGCTCCGGCTTTCCGCGCCCATGCGATCAGCGCATTGGAGCACATGGGAATCTCCGTGGAGTTTTCCCATCACGAGAACGCACCGGGGCAACAGGAGATCGACCTGCGCTACGCCGATGCGCTGACAATGGCCGATAACGTAATGACGTTCCGCTACCTGATCAAGCAGGTCGCCCGCCGCAATGGAGTGGCCGCGACGTTCATGCCGAAGCCGTTCCAGGAGCACGCCGGTTCGGCCATGCACACTCACATGTCCTTGTTCGAGGGCGATAACAATGCGTTCCACGACCCGGATGACGAGTTGCGCCTTTCCAGAACTGCGAAGTCCTTCATCGCGGGCATCTTGGAGCACGCCCCGGAGATTTCTGCGGTCACCAACCAATGGGTGAACTCGTACAAGCGCATTACGTCTGGCGATGAGGCTCCGCGCGCGGCGGCATGGGGAGCGTCGAACCGTTCAGCGATGGTTCGCCTGCCGATGTACACGCAGCACAAGGCGGCATCCCGTCGCGTGGAGGTGCGCTCGCCGGATAGTGCCTGCAACCCGTACTTGGCTTATTCAGTGTTGCTGGCAGCCGGACTGAAGGGCATTAAGGATGACTACGAGTTGCCTGCCCCGGCGGAGGAGGACGTTTCCCTCATGACCCGCCGCGAGCGCATTGCCGCCGGTTACAAGGATCTGCCCTCCGACCTCAACAGCGCATTGCGAGAGATGGAGCGCTCCGAGCTGGTCGCCGATGCCCTCGGCGAGCACGTCTTTGAGTTCTTCCTGCGCAACAAGTGGCGCGAGTGGTACGAGTACCAAGCACAGATCACGCCGTGGGAGCTGCGAAATAATCTGCCGTTCTAGGTCTTTTTTCGTGACGCCCTCACGCCCCACCTTCACTTAGATCCCAGGAGCACCCGTACCTCATGACCCGTCCCCGCAGTTCGCGTTCCTCCGTGCCCACCGCCCGCAACTTGGGCCTTACCCACCCGAAGGCTCAGGAGGACCTTCAACAGCTGGGATGGGTGGACGCCAAACACGCCGAACAGATGTGGATTCTCGCGGCGACGGGGGACCCGGATCTGGCGCTGAATAACCTGATCCGCCTGGTGAACGCACTGGGGGAAGAGGCATCTGAGCTGCTGGATCGAATTGCCGAGTCCCGCACCTTCGCCGTGCGGCTACTGGGGCTTTTCGGTGCATCGTCGATGTTGGGCGATCACATTGTCGCCCATCCGCAGGAGTGGAAGCAGCTGGAATCGGGCATGCCCACCTCTCAAGAGATGATGGAGCTGATGCTGGGCAGCGTCGAGGCGACGCGCGTTGAGGGCGCGGGTGAACGGGTGTTCCGCGCTGCCGTTACCGGTTCGCAGGCCGACGACGCCATGCGCCTTGCCTATCGCACAATCCTGGCCCGCATCGCCGCTGTGGATGTGGCCGGCACTTTTGTCCAGCGCGGACAGAAGCCATGCAAACCAGTCAGCTTCGAGCTGGTCTCCCGACGTCTGTCGGATGCTGCGGATGCTGCCCTGACCGCCGCGCTGGCAATGGCTTGCGCACAGGTTTATGACGCCGACGAGGAACCCGCCCGGCTTGCCGTACTAGCCATGGGCAAATGCGGTGCGCAGGAGTTGAACTACATCTCGGACGTGGACGTCATCTTTGTTGCCGAACCCGCAGACCCGAAGGCCACGCGCTGGGCAGGGGAGTTCATCAACATCGGCACTCGCGTGTTCTTTGAGGTGGATGCGGCACTGCGCCCAGAGGGCAAGAGCGGTGCGCTGGTGCGCACCCTGGAATCACATGTGAACTACTACAACCGTTGGGCCGAGACCTGGGAGTTCCAGGCGCAGCTCAAGGCCCGCCCGATGACGGGCGATCTGGCATTGGGGCAGGAGTACGTCGATGCGCTGGCCAGCAAGGTGTGGTCTGCTACCGAGCGCGAGGACTTCGTGACGGATGTGCAGGCTATGCGCCGCCGCGTCATTGAGAATATTCCGGATGATATCCGCGCCCGCGAGTTGAAGTTGGGGCCGGGCGGCTTGCGTGACATTGAGTTCGCCGTCCAGCTGCTGCAAATGGTGCACGGGCGCACCGACGAATCTTTGCGTACCCGCTCCACCGTATCCGCGTTGAATGCTTTGGCCGCGGGTGGCTATATCGGCCGGGCAGATTGCCAGAGCCTGCAGGAAGACTATGCGTTTATGCGCCTGCTTGAGCACCGCCTGCAATTGCAGCGCCTTAAGCGCACCCACACCCTGCCGCCCAAGGAGGACATCCGCGCACGTGTATGGCTGGGCCGCACAGCCGGCTGCCGACCGGAGGGCACCAGGTCGATGGACGAGCAGCTATCCGCGGATGTCAAGCGCGTTAACCTGCAGGTCAGCCACCTGCATTCGAAACTGTTCTACCGCCCATTGCTTACCTCGGTGGCGGCGATGGAGGCAGAGACGATTCGCCTGTCTCCGGAGGCCGCCAAGCGCCAGCTTGCCGCCTTGGGATATGCGTACCCGGATCGTGCATTTGAGCACTTGAGTGCGCTAGCAGCGGGGAAGAGCCGCAAGGCTAAACTCCAGGCCATCATCCTGCCCACGTTGCTGGAATGGCTCGGCAAAACCGTTGATCCGGATGCCGGCCTGCTGAACTATCGCAAAATGTCGGAGGCTGCGCATGAGTACAGCTGGTTCTTGCGCCTGCTGCGCGACGAAAACATCGTGGGCAAACGCCTCATGCACATCCTGGGCACGTCTCCCTATGCCTCGGAGCTGTTCCTGAACTCTGTCGATTCGGTGAAACTGCTTTCCGACGGCGCTACCGGGCCGAAGTTCCTGGAGCAGGCTCATCAGGTGGTTACCCACTCCCTGGTGGCCGCCGCAGGCCGACATCGCCACCCGGACAAGGCCATCTCCGTCGCGCGTTCGCTCCGCCGAGCAGAGCTCGCCCGCATTGCAGCGGCCGACCTATTGGGCTTCATGGATGTCGAGCAGGTGTGCGTCTCCCTGTCTTGGGTGTGGGACGCGGTACTCGAAGCGGCTTTGCGCGCTGAGATTCGCTATTGGGAGGACGAGAACGTAGCCAATGCGCCTGCCCGCATCACCGTTATTGGCATGGGACGGTTGGGTGGCGCGGAGCTGGGCTATGGTTCCGACGCCGACGTGATGTTCGTCGCCCAGCCTGTAGAAGGCGCCGACGAATCAGAGGCGCTGAAGTGGGCCACTCATATTTGCGACACGGTGCGAACTCGCCTGGGCAGACCCAGCCAGGATCCGCCATTGGACGTGGACATTGACCTGCGCCCCGAGGGACGCAACGGGCCGGTCGTGCGCACGCTGGATTCCTACCGCCGCTACTACGAACAGTGGGGCGAGACGTGGGAGATGCAAGCCCTGTTGCGTGCCACCTGGATCGCCGGTGATAAAGACCTGGGCATTGAGTTCCTGCACATGATCGACGACTTCCGCTATCCGCCGGGAGGCGTGGATGACAAGGTCGTGCAAGAGGTTCGCCGTATGAAGGCGCGCGTGGATTCAGAACGCTTGCCGCGGGGTGCAGACCGCAAAACTCACACCAAGCTAGGCCGCGGTGCGCTGACCGACGTGGAGTGGACTGTCCAGCTGCTTACCATGCAGCACGGCGATGATGCTCAGAACCTGCGCAACACCTCCACCCTTGAAACGCTGCGCGAGCTGGCCAGCGGTGAGTTTATCGCCGAGGCCGATGCGGAAATCTTGCGTGATGCCTGGATCACCGCCACCATCGCCCGCAACGCAATTGTGCTGGTCAAGGGCAAGCGCAAGGATCAGTTGCCTAGCCACGGAGACCAACTTCGTCACGTTGCGGCGGCGGCCCATTGGCAGCCAGAGCAGGCACAGGAGTTCCTTGACGACTACCTTAAGAAGACCCGCAAAGCACACCGCGTGGTCGACCGGATCTTCTGGGGTGAGGATGTCGGCATTGACTACGGTGGCTAGTCCAGCTGCCCCTCGACGATGACGTTGTAGCCCAGGTCGCTGGAACCAGAAACGGAGCAGGCGATCAAAACAATGCGGCCTGGTCGCTTGTCGTCCATGATGTCCGGATCGACGATCGCCTCGTTCTTATCCACCAGCCAGCTGCGGGTGACTTTCCACGTGTGCCCGTGGTTCGCGCCATCGCGCATGGTGATGCGGGCGCCATTAAGCACATCGGAGGAGTAGCGTTTCACCGGTTTACCGTCGGTTCCGGTGACATTCTTCGGCGGAGCATTGAGGTTCACATCCGCGGTCACGGCTTCGCTCAGCGGGTTAAACACCAACGGAGCAGCGCCCCAGGCGTGCCCCAGCACATACATTGTGCCCTTTTCCGCATTGTTCGGGGAGACTCCCCAGCCATCTACCCAGCGCACCATCGTGTTCTGTGGGCCGGCTGGGTTGAGCGGTAGGGCATAGGGCATCGAGGCATATGTCGCCCCATTCACCGGTGCGGGACCGTCCATGGTGAAGGAACCATTCTGTCCGAGTGGCCCTGGGACAAGTGAGCGATCCTTCTTCTTGTCTTTGTCCCCGTCCTTATGGTCCTTGCCGTCTTTATCTTTCTTCTTGTCGTTGGGCTTCTCCGCGCTCGAAGATGCAGAGCTGCCAGTCTCCTCACTGGAGCTCGCACGGTTGGAGGCCGAGGGGGCGTCATCACCCGAAAGAGCTAACACAGCCCAAACAATCAGTGCGATGACGACGAGTAGAGCTACAACGGCGGCTACAGTTCGGCGGCGATTAGTAAAAGGGCGGGTAAAGCTCATAGTGAATAAGTTTATCCATATATCGACCGGGTAGCGTAGGACGCGTGACGGCGACAGACAAAGAGAAACTCAGCAGCCGCGCGCTGCTGGTATGGGGAGCTGGGGTGCTGTGCTACACCCTGGCGGTCACGGGACGCACTTCCTTTGGCGTGGCCAGTGTGGACGCAATCGACCGCTTCCACATCAATGCCGCGCAGCTGGCCGTGTTCACCACACTGCAGCTGGCCGTGTACGCGTTTGCACAGATCCCGGTGGGGTTGCTGGTGGATCGCTTTGGCCCGCGCAAGCTAATGGTTGCCGGTGCTTTTGTGATGGCGTTAGGGCAGGTGACTCTGGCTTTCACCTCCAGCTACCCGGTGGCGATCGGCGCCCGCATGCTCATCGGTGCAGGCGATGCGACGGCCTTCCTATCCGTCATGCGCCTGATCCCCGCGTGGATTCCACTACGTCACGCTCCGCTGTTGGGTCAGCTGACGGGCGCGGTGGGACAGTTTGGCCAATTTCTCTCGGCGGTGCCGTTTTTGAGCTTGCTACACGCAACAAGCTGGCAGGTAGGGTTCGTCAGCCTTGGAGCAGTGGGGGCGCTGGTGGCCTTGGCAGCGGGGGTTTTGGTGAAAGATGCGCCGGAGACTGCGAAGCCTGCCCCGACGCAGCCCTCTGCCACCACGCAGCGGATGCCCGTTAAAACGATCCTGGCTAATGTGCTGACCAACCGCGTGTGCTGGCACGGCTTCTTTGTTCACTGGACGGGTCTGGGTGCGCTGGTGGTGTTCACCCTGCTCTGGGGACTGCCGATCATGACTCTTGGCCTGGGGCTGACCGCGGATAAGGCCGGATTGGCACTATCCCTTGGCACCTTGGCCTCGGTGATGGTGGGGCCGATTGTGGGTCTGCTTTCTGCACGCTTCTACAACCACCGCATGCAGGTCGTGATGCTCTTTTCTGTTACCGGATGGTTGGGCTGGTTGTGGTTCTTTACCGCTGCTCCCACCGGTGTGTTGTGGACTGCGTGCCTGATGAACATCATCATGGGTTTCACCGGCCCCGTCGCGAACCTGGGTTTTGACTCTGTGCGCGAGAAAGTGGACCGCCGCTTCGTCGCCACCGGCACCGGCTTGGCGAATATGGGTGGCTGGATCGCGGGCATGATCGGCGCCCAGGCAGTTGGCGTGCTGCTAAACCTGCGGGCTCCGGATGGGCATTACACGTGGGGCGACTTCGGTGTGGCCTGGATTGCCGTGACTACTGTGTGGGCGTTTGGCTTCTGCGGAATGTGGCTTTCACGCGATCGAAACGTTCGGCGCCATTCTTAGGGCTGTTTTTCAGGGGGTTGTTCTTGAGGACGCCCACCGCCTCCGTTGTCGGAAGATCCTTAAACCCTTCACGGATGGCGAGGCGCAGCGTCAAGAAAGTAATGACGACCATAAGGATGTTCCGTGCCGTGAGCACAAGCGCCGCAAACCAGTGTGGGCCTTCGAAAAGGAGGTTATAGGTGAAGGGGAAAACCACCATCGTCAGTGCTGCAGCGAGCACGCTAAGACCCGGCAGGTAGCCGAGAACCTCGTGTTTGCCGAACACCATTGACCGGGATAGTGGCGCCGGGGTGCCCTGCTCGGAAGGGGCAGCTGCCGGCAACTTGGCGATCATCACGGCCAGCACGGGGCCGAACCACACCACGTACTGTGGCGAGAACACCTTGTTGGAGACGATCAGGAGTAGCACCATCGTCAGGAGGAACGCGCTGGTGCTTCGCGGGGACCAGCCGTCATAAATAAAGCGCCACAAGGCCCACCCCAGGCCGAACAGCATTGTGGCGAGCATAAGGATGCTGTTCAGTGTGAGCATTTGATCCACGCCGGGGCCGAAAATCTCAAAGCTCTTCGACGGGGCTTTCGCGATATGCCATTGGCCCGGCGCAAAGGCAGCAGCGAGGATCAGGGGAGTGGCGAGGACCGACTCGATCTGCAAGCCGCGGACGTCCTGGTAAGTGAGTGGGGAGACCAGACGATCCCAACCAGACGTCAGTACTGTGACCAGGCCGACAACCACCATGGTGCCGGCGAACGTGGCCAGCCGGACCCACGTGGTGGAGCGATTCCACTTATCCACGAGCCCGGCAGCTAGGGCAGCAGGCCAGAGTTTCGACATCGCCGCAAACCCCAATAGTGCGGAGGCTACCTTGGGGTGATTGAACAATGCAGCAGCAGCGATGGCCACCAAGAGGCCAGGGATGAGATCTAGACGGGAATACGCAATGGGGCCTGTGGCCGCGCAAAAAGCCGTCCAGAATAACGCCGCCCGGTGGCTTTGATTCAGCAGATAGAAGAAGAATGCGGTGCTGAGCAGGATCAAGAAGCCCGAGAAAACGACGAGGAAGGTGTGGGTGTGGTCGCCGCACAGCCACACGATGGCGCGTACCGGCCATAATCCCGCATCCGGATACTCGGTGAGTGGCACCGCTCCGTGGAGTGGTTTCGTGGGCTCATGTACTGAATTACGGAAGTAATACAGCGGATCGCCCTTGGCGAAAGGCCAGAAGACCAAAACGCTGATCAGAATCGCCTGCACCAACGCCCACGCGCCGATGATTCGGGATCGAGTCCAGTGGGCGGAGGATAGGTTTTGCTGATCATGCACAGAAGTGAACTGTACCTAAGACTCTTCTGCTTCCATAGCAATGGCACGGATGGTCTGCTGAATTCCTTGAGCAAGGCCAGCTTCGAATTTTTCCTCCCCACCGAGAAATGCAGCCACCAACGCTCGCGACACCAGCGTGGTATTCCCTCCTGCCACGAGCCGCTTCTCTGTGAGCGTGGTGGTTTCGTCGGCGGAAGTCTCTAATTCGAAACGCCAACGCGAGCGGTTGAGGGGGATCTTGAACTCGAAGAGCTTCTCCGGCACGACTTCTGTGACTACTGCCCACGTGGGCCACCACAGTAAACCTTGACGATTGATGTTGAGGTAGATCGTACCTGGCGTAGGGGTGCTGCCGGAGTTGCTCGAGTTGCCCGAACCGCTGGAGCGCTTACGGTTTAGCACAATCATTTTCTTGCACTGTGGGCTGCGGTCTCCCATTGCGGTGAGGTTGATAACGTGCTGCAGAATCTGTCGGGTTCGCGTTAAACGTCCATGACCAGCGCGGAATCCATCTCGCCATGCCGGGAACACTCTGCGGTCCATCCCATCGGGTTCACCTGAACCTTCATGCGGCGGCCACACAGTGGGCAGAAGCGCGGCGGTTCCAAACCCGCCACCGCCCCACGACTCGCCTGTGCAAGTGCCCCGCGGCCGACGCGTAAAGACTTATCAGAAGAATCGAGGGGTTGGCCCGTATGGGCGTCATACAGCGGAGTACCGCCGAAAACATAGAGAGCGGTGAGTTTGCTGAGGGGAGTACTAGAGGACATTGCGGTGAGCCTACAGCGTTGCGTTCAGAGCCTTGATCGGCAGCTGCAGCTTGCCGAGCATGTCCACGTCGCGCTCAGCGGGGCGGCCCAGCGTGGTCAGGTAGTTGCCCACAATAACAGCATTAATGCCGCCGAGTAGACCCTTTTCTGCGCCCAGGTCGCCCAGGGTTAGCTCGCGGCCACCGGCGAAGCGCAGAAGCTGGCGGGGTAGTGCCAGACGGAAGGCGCCGATGGTGCGCAGGGCATCATTGACGGGCATTGGTTCGATATCGGCGAAGGGAGTGCCCGGGCGCGGGTCGAAGAAGTTCAGCGGAACCTCGGTGGGGTCGAGGTTCTGCAGGTCGATGGCGAACTCTGCACGCTGCTCGACCGTTTCGCCCATGCCGACGATGCCGCCGCAGCACACTTCCATGCCTGCGTCGCGCACCATCTCCAGGGTGGAGGTGCGCTCCTCCCATGTGTGGGTCGTGACAACTTCCGGGAAGTAGCTCTTGCAGGTCTCCAAGTTGTGGTTGTAGCGGTGTACGCCGAGTTCCTTGAGGCGGTCAACCTGCTCCTGGGTGAGGATGCCGATGGAGGCGGCGATGTTGATGTCCACCTCTGCCTGGATGGCGGCGATAGCCTTAGCCATTTGGTTCATCAGATCCTCGTCAGGCCCCTTAACAGCGGCGACGATGCAGAACTCAGTGGCACCGGTCTTGGCGGTCTGCTTTGCGGCCTCGATCAGCTGGGCAATATCCAACTGGATGGAACGCACCGGAGATTCGAAAAGTCCCGACTGTGCGCAGAAGTGGCAGTCCTCGGGGCAGCCTCCAGTCTGCAGGGAAATGATGCCCTCCATCTCCACGGCATCACCACACCACTTCAGACGCACTTGGTGGGCGAGGTCTAGCAGCTCGTCAAGGTGCTCATCGCCGAGCTGCAGAACCTGCAGAGTTTCCTCGTAGTTCAGGGGCTCGCCATTTTCCAGCACCTTCGTGCGCGCGAGCTTTAGAACCTCGGGGGTATCGGTGGCCTTGGTAGCTTCAGTGGTCGTCATCGTCGGTCTCCTCTAGTTCTCGTGCGAGTTATGGTGGCGTATCGCTCTTGAACGCTGTTTAGTTTCACATGCTAACTTACTGCCATAGCGGCGTGCGACATACCGGGCGCTCAGGGAACCTCGCGGGGGTGGGGGAGCAAGCGGGGAACATGCGCGGTGCAAAAATAATGTGGCGCCTCCCCATGAGAAGCGCCACATTGAAGAACTCAAGCGAGTTTTATGCGTGCTCGTCAGCCTGCTGGTTGGAAGGCTGAACCGTCCACTCCGGTGGCACGTCCTTGCCGGATTCCTCGTCCTGCTCTGCCTGCTCGGCCGTTTCCTGAACGATGCCCTTGGCGTGGTGGCTCGGTGCATAGACCGCGTACACCTGCATCGGCTCTTCACCAGTGTTGATGATGTCGTGCCATACACCCGCCGGAACCTGTACGGCCCAGCCGTCGGAGACCTCCTGCTGGATGGTCATGTTGTCCTTGTCCGGACCCATGATGCACTTGCCAACTCCCGCATCCAGGCGCAGGAACTGGTCGGTATCGTGGTGCACCTCCAGGCCGATCGAATCGCCGGGAGCGATAGACATGAGGGTTACCTGCAGGTACTTACCCGTCCACGCAGTGGTTCGGTAATTGGTGTTTTCTCGGGTGGCAGTTTCAATGTCAAAGACGTTGGCTTCTGGTCCGTTATCGACAATCTTCATGATTCTCCTTCCGACTTGCCCCACCGGCAATGTTGAGCTGACCGTCCAGCTCCTACCGGTGCGACGTCCTCCACCACCCATACTAGGCCGATTATCCAGGAGCCTCAGATGCGTAGCAGCTCCGCTGTTTGGTCCTGCCAAACCTGTAACACTGGAGGCATGGCTACTTCTGACATCTATTGGAAGGACAACCCCGGCCGTCCTGGCGCCTGGGAAGTCGCGGGCCTGCGTTGGCTCGCTGACGCTCCGGGCGGGGTGCCCGTCGTCACTGTTCACGAGCACAATGAACGCGGTCTGGGGATTGACCGTGTTTCTTCGATGACGCCCACACGCGCCATGGCCGAAGATTTTGGAAGAAAGCTGGCGTTAACCCACGCCACAGGCGCGCCACACTTCGGTTACTCGCCGACGGGAGAGTCAGGATTCCAAGGCCCCAACGACAACCTCTTGGAGCTTCCCCTCAAGCCTTACGAAAACTGGGGCGAGTTTTATGCCAACGTGTGCCTAGCACCGCTGATCGAGCGGGTTTTCGACAATGCTCCAGCAGAGGTCACGCAGCTACTAGAAAGTTTGCGCGCCGGGCAGTTGGATGACGGCACACCTCCGGCCCGCATCCACGGCGATCTGTGGGCGGGGAATGTGTTGTGGGGGAAGGTGGCGTCAACAAATAGGACAGGAGGAATCCTTATCGACCCGAGCGCGCATGGCGGGCATCCGCGTGCTGATCTGGCGGCGCTACGGCTATTCGGTGCACCGCACTTAAGCTGCATCGAGGGCGCGTACTTTGAGGTGGCAAGTGAACAGGGCGTGCTGGGTGCAGAAGAGCCTGGTTGGGGTACAGGTTCACGAAGTGTTGATCTGCATCAACAGCACCTTCTATGGCTCCATGCGGCAGTTTTCGGTGGTGGCTACGTGGGGGAGGCTACAGCGGCGGCGGCGCGTGTGATTCGCACATTGTAAAGGTGCCCGAGAGACGGCCGCGGAGTAAGGTCAACTCTCGGACTAAAAATACAACTATCTTCGTAAAGGGGTTCCTGAAGCGTGAAGAGAACATTCTCCATCGCTATGGCCTTCGTCGGACTAACCGTCGGCGCGGGTTTCGCTACTGGCCAAGAAGTCATCCAGTACTTCGTTTCCTTCGGAATGAACGGAATCTGGGGCGCCGTGCTCGCCGGCATCGTCATGACTATCGCGGGCAGTGTGATCCTGCAGGTCGGCAGTTATTTCTTGGCCGACGAGCACCGGATGGTGTTCCGCAATGTAGCGCATCCGATTGTGTCGCGGTTCCTCGATATCTCTGTAACGCTGACCCTTTTCGCCGTAGGTTTCGTGATGCTCGCCGGTGCGGGCTCCAACCTGGAACAGCAATTTGGCCTGCCAGCCTGGGCGGGTGCGCTGATCATGACCGGCGTGGTGCTAGCAGCCGGAATGCTGGATGTGGAGAAGGTTAGCCAGGTGATCGGAGCGCTCACTCCGCTGATCATCGTGGCTGTCGTGTTCGCCTTCGTTTACACGATGATGCACATGCCCGCCGATACTTCCCACCTGAGCGAAGCTGCGATGGCGGAGGATTCGCCGGTTTCCCCGTGGTTCCTATCGGCCCTGAACTACAACGGTCTGGCTCTACTGCTGGGTGTATCGATGTCTCTGGTGATCGGCGGTAACTATGCTTCGCCGAAGGAAGCCGGTATCGGTGGCTTGATGGGTGGCGCGCTGTACACGGTGATGCTGATCATCGCGGCTATCACGCTGTACCTGAACATTGAGAAGGTGTCCGGTAGCGATGTGCCGATGCTGGAAATGATGAATCAGATCCACCCGACCTTGGGCGTGATCATGGCAATCATCATCTTCTTCATGATCTTCAACACGGCGATCGGCATGTTCTATGCCCTGGGTAAGCGCCTAACCGCCAGCACGGACAAGTCTTTCCGTCCGGTGTTCGTTGTCGTGACGCTGATTGGCTATGGCATCAGCTTCGTAGGCTTCGACACCTTGATGACGTACGTCTACCCGGTGATCGGCTACATCGGCATTGTGATGATCGTCATCATGATCGCGTGGTGGGTGCGCTCCCGCCGTCGCATTTTTATGGAGGCTAAGCGCCGCGACCGTATCCACGAGCTCGCCCACGCGCGCGAGGATAAGGATGGCGACTACACGGAAAAGGATCGCCAGGAGATGCGCAAGCTGGTTGGCGAATCCAATATCGACGATAAAACGCTGCACAAGACCATCACCGACGAGGTGAAAGACGAGATCGACCAGTAGGCTAAATATCCATGTTGGGCGAGATTTGTGACGCATATGTGACGGCTGCAATCAGTTCTGCGGATCTCGCCCCGCCACAGGGATGGGGGCCGGTGCTGAAGGAACAACTCGGCATCGAACTGTGGCGTATTCCGATTGTGATGGTCGCCGCAATCGGCATCTACTTCACTTTCCTCATTGCGGTGAGGCTCTTTGGCCAGCGCATTTTGAGCCCGCTAGGGGGCTTCGATGCCGTCGTTATTTTTATGTTCGGCGCTGTAGCGGGCCGTGCCGTGCTGGGGCACCCGCCGTCATTAGCTGCGGGCGTCATTGGCCTTCTTACCCTCATGGGCATGGAGGCCATCTTCGGGGTGGTGCAGGACGTTGTGGGGTTGCGTCGCACAATTAACCCGCCCCCGACGGTGTTGGTCGCTCACGGCGAGTTGGTCGAGGAGACACTCAAGCGTCAGCACATTACCGACAATGCAATCGCTACTGCGTTGCGCAAGGCTGGGGTGCGGGATATGAGCGAAGTCGCTTGCATGGTGCTGGAGTCCAATGGTTCCATCTCCACCCTGCGCGAGGGTCACGAGATCGACCCTTCTTTGTTGTTGGGAGTGGAGGGTGCCGAAAGGGTAGTGACGCCCCCTCGGCCCAGCGAACCTTAGGCGTTCAGTACTGGATGCAGTCGCTTCATGGTCCACGTTTGCTGGCTGCGCGCCGATAGCGTGGTGACCAGGAAGGCGCCGAGTCCGACCAGTATCAGCACTCCGACTGCGATCGGTAGGCGTTCATCGTAGAAGCCGTAGATCAGCTGCCTGAAGCCGTTGACTGTGTATGTCATCGGATCGAATGGGTGCAGGAATTGGAAGAACTTGTTCTGGGTCTCGATGGGGTAGAGGCCACCCGAGGCAACGATTTGCAGCATTAGCACCGCCAGTGCCGCCACTCTGCCTGGCCCGGGGCCCAGGAAGGCGATAAAGGCCTGGTTCATCAGCATCCACACGAGCGCCACGAGTGCGGCGAAGAGGAATAGCCCTGGGATGTTGGCGGTATCCATACCCACGCCCCAGATAGTTACCGCCACGACTACACAGGCCTGCAGGACGGCGATAATGCCGGTTGGCAGGAAGCCGGAAAGTGCCGCGCGCCACGAGTGCACGCCGGAGTTTACCGTACGAGCCTGCAGTGGCTTAATCATGACGTACACCATGATACCGCCGATGAAGAGCGCCATACTGAAGAAGAACGGTGCCATACCGGCGCCGAAGGTGTTGGTGCCGGAATCGTTGTCGGACTGCATCTGCACAGGTCCGCCGATGGTGGATGCGGTGGCGAGGCGCTGCCCCTCGTTCCACTTCGGCACCTGCTTGGCACCATCGGAGAGCTTGTCACGCAGCTCGGTGGCGCCATTATTGAGCTTGACGGTGCCATCCTTGGCCTTGGAGGTTGCGTCGGTGAGCTGGTCGGCACCATCCTTTAGCTTGGTGTTGCCGTCGTCGAGTTGGATGATGCCATCCTTCAACTTGCCAGCGCCGTCCGAGGCATCGCCGAGCTTGGTGTTCAGGGTCTGCGCGCCATCGTCGATCTTGTTTACGCCGTCTTGCAGCTGCTTGAACTGTGCCGGCAGGCCGGAAAGCTCGCCGACACCCTTGCGCAGTGGGGCATTCGGGTCATTCAGCTGGTAGGACAGCTGCGCCGAGCCATCGGCCAGACGTTTGAGGTCGGCCGCGTTTTGAGACTTCGGCCCCAGCCCCTGGGTATCCAAAGAGTTAGCTGCCTTGTCCAGTTCATTTGCCGCATTGATGGCGGAGGGCAGACCGGTGGCTCGCAGGTCGCGGGAGATATTGCGCAGGTTTGTTGCTTGGTCGCTTTGCACCTTCGTGACGGTGCCGAGCTTGTTGCGTAGCTTCTGTACGCCGTCGTTCACCTGGCTTGCACCGTCGCCGAGCTTATCGACGCCAGTTTCCAGCTGATTTAGCTTTCCACTTTGACCGTTGAGCTTGTTTGCCGCAGCGTTTACCTTCGTGGCCAGCTCGCCCGTGCCGTCAGAGAGTTTGCCGGCACCGTCGTGCAGCTTGGAAATACCATCGTCGAGTTCAGTCGCGCCCTTGCGCAACTTGCCGGAGCCATCCTTGGCCTTGGAGATGCCGTCGGAGAGTTTGTTCGCGCCGTCGTCGAGTTTGCTGGAGCCGTCCTTCAGTTCAGCGGTGCCGTCGGCGAGTTTACCTGCTCCGAGAGCAGCCTTTTGCATACCGCTGCCGGCATCGACCACGCCGACCAGGACCTTGTCCACGGCCTCGGTGCTGATCTTGTCGCCAACGACACTGATGACCTCACGCATGACGTTCTGGCCGATCATGGTGGACAGATAGCCATTGGCGTCGTTGTACGTGCTGATGAGGTTGGCTTTCTCCGGGGTTTCAGAGGTGGGGGAGGCCACGGCTTCGGAGAAGTTCTCCGGTAGCTCAAGCGAGAAATAGTATTCGCCGGATTCCACGCCCTTACGGGCATCCTCGGCGTCGGTTTCGATCCAACTGATCTGATCGTTTTCCTTTAAGCCCTCGATCACCTTATCGCCGGCGCGGAGCTGCTCGCCCTTCACATTCGCGCCCTTATCACTGTTGACCAGGGCGACGGGAAGCGAGTTGAGGTGCCCAAAAGGGTTCCAAAACGCCCAGAGGTACAGGGCGGAGTACAGCAGCGGCATGAGTACCAGGATCACGAGTGCAATTCGCGTCAACCGGTTGCGCTTGAAGCTGCGGATTTCGCTGTTGAGTTTGAATCCGGCGAGCATTAACGGTTCTCCTTTGGCTCTGCGATGTGGGTGGAGGTGTCTTCGGGGATGTCGAGGTCGTCTAGTTCTGGATCGTATTCCGGATCGTTTTCCGGATTGGGTTCCGAATTGTCATGTGGACTGTCTTGGGAACCGCTATAGGCCGGTTCACTATCCATCGGGTCACTGTATTCGCACAGTCCGGTATGAATCGGGTGCGTGTGGCCAGCGTTGGCGTCAATTTCAATAACCTTGTTCGGTGCAACGGGGCCAACAATTGGGTTAGCGGAGTTGACGATCACCGGAATATCTTCCGACAGGCGTTCGAGCACCTGTAGCAGAATTGCTCGGTCATCGTTTTCGTGTACCTGCTCAATATCGTCCATGATCAGCAGTTCGACGGGCTTGTTATCAGCGGGCGATAAAGCCAAGCTGATGCGAAGCATGATCTTGTCGAGATTGTCCAACTGGGAGATGTAGGCATCCAGCGGGGGAAGGTCACGATCGCCGTAGACGTGGGAGCAGATACGCTCCAGATCTTCCTGGGTGGCCTTACCCATTGGCATGAACCAGTGCTTTGACCACGACAGGGACTCGGTGAGGATGTCCTGGACAGTAACTGAACGCTCTAATAGGTCGATTTGCTCCACGCCGGCGATGGCGACGCGGGAGCGAATTGGGCGAGGCTTGGATTCGCCGAGAACACTCAGCGAGCCGCCCGTGGGCTTCATGCGACCCGAAAGAACCAGGGCGAGAGCCGTGCGGCCGGAGCCGCCCTTGCCGAGCAGATTGGTTAGCCCCTGGCTGGGCACGGCGAAGCTAAGGGGGCCGAATACTTTGCCCTCATCGCCTTTAAGCTCGAGATCCTGGGCTTCTACTGCATAGGAAGACATGGCTTTACCTGATTTCTTGGAGAGTGGGAAGCGCGGTCTATTTCATCAGACACCCTGGGTATTTTTGTAGATTTTGACGATTTCGTCAATTTTCGTTGTGGTGTGGCGAAATAGCGCTATACGTTGCCGTATAGCGCTTAGTTTATAGTGTGTTGGGCAGTAGCCGCTTGGCTATATTGCCGCCCCGAAGATGCTGCCGACCGCGAAGGTCACCGCCAAGGCGAGCATTCCGCCAATCACGATGCGCAGTATTGCGCGGGTCTTTGGCACGTTACTTAGGTGAGCCGACAGGGCGCCGGTGAGCGCCAGAGCCACGAGGGTCACGCCGAAGATGACGGCGACGGGAGCGAAGAGGGCAGCAGCAAAAGGTAATGCGGCGCCCAGGATGAAGGAAATGAAGGAGGCGATGCCTGCCGACCATGGGTTAACGAGCTGGCTCATTCCCATGGTGCGCTCGGAATCGCGCTGGGAGGAGACGGAGACATATTCACCCAGGGCCATGGATATGGCGCCACCAATCACGGCGCGTCCGGTGTGCTTGGCGCGTGCGGCAGAGGTTGTCACTTCAGTCGTCGCAATGGTGACGGTCTGGCGCTCGCACGCGTCGACGGCCACGCAGCTGCCGTCGTAGTAGCGATCACAAGGACAAGATACTGAAGTGCTCATGACTCAAGTATTGCCGGGTTGGAGAGGCGCCGCAAGCATTGGAAGGCTACCTTTGCGCAGGTCAGGGTACCTTTCATTAGGTGAGGCTGGGATTGGGGAACTAAAGATCGTGGTAGATTTTTGGGTTAGATAGTTTTGTGTTTGAGAAGTGTACGTGGGTGTCGAACTCGGAGAGCTGCTCCCAGATCTTTCGTACTTCGGACTTTGTCCGAAGCTTCTTCATCTGAAGTCCGCGGGTGCCGTATCTAGTTCTTGTTTCACCTGCTCTGAGGAAATGCCACGGGCTAGTGCGACTGCGGAAGAAGATACGACGCCCTTGCGATAGCCCTTGGTTGCGTCGGCAACCAGGCGCGGAGATGGTCGTGGCTGGTCTGAAACTAGCGCATCCGCATTGTATTGCTCCCGCCAGCCGTAAAGGGAAGCCAATTTAGGAGCGGACCATTCTTTAGATAATTCGTCGCAGACTTCCTCGCTAATCAATCCAGCCTCTTTCAGCTGGATGGCAGCTACCGAAGGGGAGACGCGGAAGTGTTGAATGATCTTGGAGAGTGTTTCGGGGGCTGCGGGAGAGAGGTTCTGAGCAATTTTCTTCACCCCATCCAAGGGGCACAGTACGTTGCGGGCAAACGAATTGGCTCGAGTCTCCGAAGGGCTGTTTGGCTCGCATTGAGGTACCTCGGAAGATCGGTCAATATCGTCAGCCAGGATGTGTCCGACCTCGTGGGCTACAGTGAAACGTTGCCGATAAGGAGAGGCACTTGTTCCTACGCCGATGACGATGTTGCCCGTTTGTGGATCCTTGACGGAGATTGCTTCAACGTCCGTTGGGAGAGGGCGAATGAGCAGATCAGCATTTACGTGCTCGGTAAACGATTCGATGCGATCGATGGGATCGTTTCCAAGCTCGTAGAAGTGCCGAAATTGTTCAGCGAGGCTTTTGCCTTGCCTGGTTGGGGAGGCATTTTGCTCAAAGGAGAACGTACTAGGCATCTAGCACCTCGTCCAGGGTGTTTCGGAGCTCGAGGTACGGCATCAGGCCGCTTTTTATTTCAGAGATGTCGATCTCCTTTGAAGAACGCGCAGCCCACTGAGCGCGCTTAGAAAGTGGAATTTCATCCGTTAGCTCATTCAGGCTGACTCCAAATACCCAGCTCAGGGCCACCAGATCGCTCACCGTTGGTTGTTTTGCCCCATTCTCCATGCGTGAGATCCCAGATTGGGAAATCACTCCCTCAAGCTCTCTAGAGAGTTCACGGGTCGACAAACCTCGCAGCTCTCTTAGGGTCCTCAGACGTGTTCCAAAATCTTCTGGCACCACCTGAATCACTTCCCCTCTTAACTGATTCACCTAAGTTTAGGGCGGAATCCGATGGCTGTAAAGGCCTGGTGGCGTCAGTAACTAACGGGCGGATCGGTGGGCGCGCAGGCGATTGTCATAAAGAGCGATGACGAGGGCGACGGCCATGAGTGAACCGATGGTGCCGAAGCCGATGGCGGTGCCGAGGGGCCAGTTGATGGCGCGCGAGCTGGCGAAGACGATCGCGGTGATCAGCGCGATGTCGATCAGTGCCACGGTGATGCCGTCGATCACAACTCTGCGGCCCCGGTCGGCGACCCGCTTGCCAGCCCAGTTGGCGGAGAAAGAGCTGCTGATCGCGGCGGGGATTCCCACGCTACCGGGGACGAGCGCGCTGTAACCCAGGCCGTTTTGAAAGTACAGAGCCACTAGTACCCAAATGCTGGTTATACCCATGAAGTACACTCCCGCCAGCATGGTGCCCAGCCGGAAGCTGGGGAAGCGGAAGATCTGGATGTCCACCATCGGGTCGAAGGGCTTCGACTTTTTCACATAGCGCTCCCACGCCAACCATCCGGCCAGAAGGGCGACAGCGACGGGCAGGAGCAGGAATGTGCGCGCGTTGCCGGAGGATTCCACGAATGGGAAGAGGAAGGCCAGAACGGCCAAGCCCAGCAGGAGAGAGAGTCGAAGGGGTCGAGGCTGCGCACCGCGCGGATGACGCCCACGTTACGGCCGGTGACGGGATCCTTAACCCGGCCCATCAACGGGCGCGGGAACCACAGGAGTGCGAGGACGAAGGCGAGAAGGCCGAAGGGAACGTTGACCAGGAAAGTCCAGCGCCAGCCGTGCTCCGGGCCGCCGACGCGAATGAGGAAGCCACCCAGGGTGGGGCCGATGGCCACGGCTACTCCCACGACGGTGCCGAACCAGCCGAAGGCCCGGCCGCGCTCCTTGCCGCGGAAGAACTGCTGGATCATGCCCACGGCCTGCGGGTTGAGCAGGCCAGCGCCCACGCCCTGGATGAAGCGGGTGACATTCAAGGCTTCCGCGGTGGGGGCAAAGCCAGCGGTGATGGCCGACAGGGTGTAGACGCTCAAGCCGATGAGGTACATCCCGCCCCGGCCGAGCAGGTCGCCGGTGCGGCCTGCGGCAACGAGGACCACGCCGAAGGTCAGCGTGTAGCCGGAGAGTACCCACTGGATGTCCGATTCGGTGGCGCCCAGCCCCTGCTGGATGGAGGGTAGGGCGACGTTGATGATGGACACGCTGATCAGCGACATGAAGATCGTCGTGAGGATGACGCCCAGAACCTTCCAGCGGCGCGGGTCCTCACCCGGGGGATAGGTGCCGGGGGAGTGGATCGTGGCCTCCGACGCGCCGGGGCGGTGGTTTGCGGTGCCCTGGCGCGGGTTACCCGTCTGTGCTTCCCCGCGAAGGTTGCCCGGCTGCGAGTTTGCGGCGTGAGTGTCCTGGTCAGCCACGGTGATGCGTGCCCTCCTTCGGATCGCCTGTTTGTGTGTAGTTCTGCGCGCTGGTGCGCGCAGCCTCGCGCATTTGCGCGGCTATACCCGTGGTGCGCGAGATTCCCCTTAGTGAAGCTTAGCGATACTAAGGGTGCCCTTATTCCAGGGGGTGGCTATGCGATACCGGGGGCGAGGCGTATTAGCCCTCGAGGGCAGCCTTCATGCAGCGCATCGCGGCCAGGGTCTTCGGTACGCCGACGTAGGGCATGAGGTGCACGAAGCATTCAGCAACCTCTTCGGCGCTCATGCCTGCGACGTCCACGGCGGTCTTGATGTGGCCGGTGAGTTGCGGCTCCACGCCACCCATCGCAGCTAGGGCTGCCATGTTCAGCATCTGACGGTCACGGAGGCTGATCCCTTCCCGCTGGTAGGTTCCGCCGAAGACGGCCTGGACAACCCAGTCGGACGCGCCGGGAGCGAACTCGTCGAGCTGCTTCTTTCACGCAGCGGCGGACTCTGGGGTTTGGGTCTCGTGGACGAACTCGTCGCCTCTGTCGCGGTTCAGTTCCATGGGGTAGTCCTTTCTCTCTGGGAAGTCTCTGCTCGGGGGTGAAGATGCACGGGGTGAGCACGTGGCCATGGTTGCGCCCCCGCCAGCGTTGTGGCTCGGCGCGTACGCCAGGAGCGGGGCGAGCCACCCTGAGGTTAGCCCAAGTTCTCGCACCAGGACGCGGGGTAGCCGTGGGCTAACCGGTGCACTTGCCTAAAGCCTTCGTTGTACAGCAGTGCCAATCTGAGGGCGTGCGCATGAGCATCGAACACTTCTGTTGGCGACGAGATGTTCGATATTTTTGAATCCTAGTCTGCAGCGCTTGTTAGATTGAGCACATGAATCGGACAACTGTGGTGGCAGATGCGTTGGCGATGATCCGTCTTGCGGACTCGGTACCTGCTTGGGCGATGCTTCGTGCCCATAACGCCCCAGCTGTTCTTTCTGTCTTAAGTGCTGTCTTCCACCAAGCAGGTAATCGCCAGATCGCCGGATCCGAGCTCACCCTCGCAGTGGAGTCCTTGCTGATCGATATTCGAGAACAGACCAATATGGAGCTGCCCAAGTCAGCCGTGGCTTATATCAATGACTGGGTGAAACTCGGATACCTCACTAGGCGCAGCCCACAGGGTTCGAGGGAAGAGTTTTACGAGCTCACCACGGACGCGCACGTTGCTATCGACTATGTCCAGCAGTTGATTAGTCCTCAGCGGGTGGTGACCAAATCCCGCCTCGGAACCCTATTCAATAATCTCCAGGATCTGGCGGCTGAAACAGATCCCGACGAAGCGAGAGCAATTAGTCGCCTGGAAGCTCAGCGAGATCAGATCCAAAATCGTATCGACAACATCCGCATGAACGGCGTCGGCGTGATTTCCGACGAAGAGGCAGCGGAGAGGGCACGGGAAATCCTGGCTCTGGCGAGGGACTTGCCCACCGACTTCTCCCGCGTTCGGGAGGAGGTTGAAAATGTCGATCACGAACTTCGAGAATCGCTCGTCGAAGGGCAGCTAAACGCTGGTGAGGTACTGGACAATGTCTTCCGAGGTGTAGATTTGATCGCAGAATCAGAAGCGGGACGGGCATTCAACTCCTTCTATGAGCTTTTCCTTGACCCGGAGCAATCAAAGCAACTCGATGCCGTGATGGATTCAGTGCAATCACGGGACTTCATGGAGCAGCTCGGCTCGGAAGAGCGGAGCGAGATCGCGCAATTGGTAGACATGCTCGATTCCTCCTCAGGACAGGTGCATACCTCGCTCACGGGCCTATCGCGGTCGCTAAGGCGCTTCGTGCAGTCCCGAGAAGCTGAATCGCAGCAGGCCCTCACGCGGGCAATCAATCAGGCGCAGCAGCAAGCGCTCGAGCTCGCAAAACGAGGGATTGCGCCTTACGAGAAGATCGGCTACGAGCTCGAGCTGACGACGCGGCAACCGACGTCGCTTTCCAGTTGGGAATTACACAACCCGAAGGAATACCGCATCGAGCGGTCAATGGAAGTCAACGAGTCAGGCGAGATCGACTTCGAACAGATGCGTCGGCGTATCCGGGAATCAGAAATTGACTGGCAGGAACTGCGCGACGCAATCAACGATGTGCTCGGTAAAAAGGGACAAGCATCGATTCGGGAAGTTTTGGAAGAGCACCCTGCCACCCAGGGGCTAGCGAGTGTGGTGGGGCTCATCAAACTTGCGCATGATCACGGCGAAAGATCCGACGGTACGGAAGTCCTGCAGTGGGAGAGACCAAGCGGGAAGAGGTATCAAGGGCGGTATGAGCGTTTCGAATTTCGGAGAAAGGTTGGGCGCATCTAAATGGAAAACAAACTGTATGAAGGCGACACCGGAACCCTGACAGGTTTGCAGCGTCGTGCCCTGGCGGAACTCATCCGCGGCCCATACGTGTCGAGCGTGAAATCGCCAGATGTGTTTGCTGCGATATCCAACTCACGTGAGATTCTTGCCCAACAGCTGGATAATCTCTTCCTCACTCTCATTCTCGACGAGCATGCAGGGGTTGCCTACACAAAGGCGTGGGAAGCGGATGCTCCTGAAAAGCGTGCGCTGCTACGCAAACAGTCGTTGACTTTTATGGACACGGTGGTGATTCTCCACCTGCGCCGTGAGCTGGTGACGACGAGCCCCAACGAGCGAACCATCGTGGATGAGGGTGAGGTTTTTGAGGCGACCCTGCCGTATCAAGGCCACGCCGGCACGGACAAATCCACGCAGCGTAAGCGCTTTACTGCAGCGTGGAACAAGCTGAAGAGCTACTCGATTATTGCCAGCACCCCGACCGAGGGGCGTTTCGAGGTGTCCCCGGTGCTGCGCATCATCTTTTCCAGCGAAGAAATCGCCGCTGTCACCGAGTCTTTCCGAGCTCTCCTGGAGGAAGAACAATGACGACAACTCTGCCTGGCCAATTCCGGCTTTCCCAAATCCAGGTATACAACTGGGGAACATTTGACAACCTTCACTGTGTCGAGGTGCCGCGGGAGGGCTTCCTCATCACAGGGCCTTCAGGTTCCGGTAAGTCGACGCTGATTGATGCGATCTCGACGATTCTTGTTCCGCCCGGCAAGATTCGTTTCAACGCTGCGGCGGATAACCAAGCACACTCGGGCCGTAACTTGGTTACCTACTGCCGCGGTGCCTGGCGCCGCGAGCACTCGATCGAGGCAGACGAACTTACGCAGTCTTACCTTCGAACAGGTGCGACGTGGACGGGCGTCGCTCTACGCTATAGCGACGGGGCAGGGGAGACCGTAACCGCGTGCCGGTTGATGTTTTTGCCCGCTAACGCCTATTCGCGCCAGGAAATCACGGATCTTTACATTTTGCTCTCTCGGGCCGCCGACCTGACAGAGTTTGAGGATCTGGCACAGAAGAACTTGCCGGTTAGTGAGGCGAAGAAGACATACAGCGATGCCCTGCACGTCAGTCGAAATCATCCGAAGTTCAGTTTGGCGCTGCGCCGAGCGGTGGGGATCGCCGATGCCGGTGCTTTGGACCTGCTGAACCGAACGCAATCGGCTAAAACGCTCGGCGATCTTAATCACTTGATGCGTACCTTCATGTTGCCCGAACCAGAGACCTTCGAGATCGCGGAGCAAGCAGCGGAGAACTTCACAGACCTCCGAACGGCGTATGAGTCGGTGGTGAAAACTCGTGAGCAGATCGAGCAACTGGCACCGGTGCGCGTTGCAACAGAGAAGCGTGCAGAGGTCGAAAACTGGCTGACCACGGTAAAGGAAGACCGAGACGGCGTCGAAACCTTCGTCGACGAGTGGCGGCAGCGTTTCGCCGAACAGGAGCGGAATCAGTGGACCTCCGAGATTGAAACAGTCAGCGCGAAGATTGAAGAAGCCACCGGGGTTCGAGATGCACACCGGGCGCAAGCAGATCAGCTGCGCACGTTGATTCATGGAGCGCAGGATTCGGCCTTGGTTTCTGCACAGGCTCGGCGTGACCGCTTGCAGGACCGGCTGGAGCGAGTGACCAAAGAGGAAGAGGCATTCAATTCCCGGCTCAAATCCATTGGGGCTGCAAAGCCCGGCAGTGTCGAGGAATTCACCAACCTTGTGCTGCAGTTGCGTGAAGAGCGGAAGCGGTTGAGTGCTGCATACGAAACAGAAGACGTAAAGCTGGGTCAGGCGCACGTGCGCGTTTACGAGCTGGGAGAGAACAAGGATAAGCTGGTCGCGGAGCTTGAGGCTTTGCGTAAATACGAATCAGCCATGGATAACCGGTTGCTCCGGGCACGAGCCTTGATTGCAGAGAAGTCAGGGGTGCGGGAGTCTGACCTTCCATTCATTGCAGACCTCCTGAGTATGAAGCCTGGTGAAGACCATTGGCAAGGAACTGCAGAGCGAGTGATGGGCGGATTTGTCCGGCGGATCCTCGTCCCAGATGAGCACTATGACCAGGTTTCTTCGGCTATCGATGACACCTACCTCGGTGCGAAAGTGAGCTACACCAGGTTCGCTCGGGATCTGGAAGAACAGCGCCCGTCCCGTTTCGTACCGAACTCACTGGGGCTGAAAATCAACGTAAAGTCCGGGCGGTATCACGGCTGGATCCAGACCCAGCTTTCTACGAAGTTCGATTACTTATGCTGCGGATCTGTGGAAGAGTTTCGTGCTGCCCGGCGGGCGGTGACTGCAAAGGGTCAGGTGAAACATAACCACAACGACCACATTAAGGATGATCGCCGCCGAATCGATGACCGTTCGAACTGGGTGCTGTGGGGCAATCTCGCTGACAAAATCGATGCCCTTCAAACAGCGGTGCGCAACATTGTGGCGAAACTTGAAGACGCTGAACGGCGACGCAAGGCCATCGCGGTCGGCCAGGAGCAAAGGCGTGCCCAAATAGCCACGATCGAGCGGCTATTGGAGACGGAACGTTTTCAGGATATCGATGTGTCATCGGTGATCCAGGAGCTTGTAGAAGCCCAGCGAGTCGTTGATGAACTCACTGATGGAAACGCGGAGCTGGCTGAACTGAAAGCGAAGTTGAAGGGCGTTGAAGCTACTCTCGACAAAGTTGAGGAGCAGGTCATGGCGCAGCGCAATCAGCTTAGTGTCTCCAAAGTTCGCCTGGAGCAAGCAGAAGAAACGCTTGAGAAGATTCGGAATCGCCGAGGTGGGAAGACCGTCTCTGAGGACGTTGGGACCCGTCTGACAGAACGTTGCACGGCTATCGACCGCACCATTCGGCCCGATAACATCGATGCGCTCAACAATCGGCTCATTCGTGGTATCGAAGATCAGCTTGCAGACCTCAATGCGCGCTTCACCAAATATTGTGGTGATCTGGTCAACGCAATGAACCTTTACTTGGTGCGCTGGCCTGATCGGGCGGGTGACCTCAAGGCGGATATGGAGTGGGAGCAGGACTTTCTTCGGGAACTGGGCAGGCTTGAAGCAGACGACTTGCCCCGTTTTGAACAGCGTTTCCGGGACATGCTGCAAGACGAAACCCACAAGCATCTGGGTCGGCTGCGCCGTTTAATCCGTGACGCGACAGCGAAGACTCGCAGCTCGATCCAGATGATTAATGATTCACTTGCGGAAGTCGAGTTCTATCCGGGTGCTTACCTGACGATCGAGGTGAGGGAGGCGCAACCCGCGATCGCCCGCAATTTCGTTGAACTTCTGGATTCCGCACTGGCAGGGATTATCAATGAAGCTGATCAGGAGGAGAGCGAGCACCGATTCCATAAGCTACAGGCGGTGATCGACGCAGTGACGGTCTCGGACGGTACGACAACTCGTGATCGCCAGTTGCGTCTGGATACGAGGCAACACGTGAAGTTCCTGGGAGTGGAATACAGCGAGGATGGAACGCGCGGTGCGGTCTACGACTCGTCGGAAGGACTCTCGGGCGGCCAAGCCCAAAAGCTGTCCTCCTTCTGCCTGGCTGCAGCCTTGCGTTACCGGCTGACTGGGATGGGGTTGCCAGCCGCACAAGAAAAGAAATCTATTGTCCGGGTGGGGGAGGATATTTATCCGCGATTCGGCACGATCGTTCTGGATGAGGCTTTTGATCGTGCGGATACGGAGTTCACTCGGGCTGCGATGGAGGCCTTTCGCCGCTTTGGTTTCCACATGATTCTGGCCACGCCCGAGAAGCTGCTGCAGACCGTACAGGACTACATTGGGGGTGTGCTGATGGTGGAATGCCCAGACCGGAAGCGATCGCGAACGAGTTCTCTGACGATCGAGGAGGTCCAGGATGAAGACTCCTGATCAGGTGCGCCGACGCGCTGCGGTTTTTTATTCACGTAACCACCGCACCTGGTTAGCCAGGGAATTCAAGAGGCTGACCATCAACCTGGATCCGCCGACTGGAAGGTCGGCAGAGCGTGATGACGGCGCTGCCGTGAGAGCCTGGGTCGCACAGTGGAACCGCAGTTCAATTACCGTCGAGTGGGAGGATAAAAAGCTCAGCTATTTGGGGACTTATTCGCTGCCCCGGCGAGTTGTTCTCGCGGACGCGGATACTGCGGCTCGCGTGGCCGGCAAACTCGATCATTGGCAACGCCTCCGCACGGTCTTGGACCGTTTCTGCACGGAATTGGGGGAGAGCGTTCGACCTGAGCTCATCAGGCACCTTTCTGTGTGGGACGACTGGAATGATACGACTGTGGAGCAGTTCATTGCTGTTGTCCGGTGGGTTCACGAGCACGAGGTCAGCGACTTTTATATTCGCGAACTGCCAATCTTTGGTGTCGATAGCAAATGGTTCGAGGCACACAGGGTGGTCGTTGAAGCGGTGGTCGGGCCACTGAACTTCAAGCCGAAGCCCCAGTTGGTGGAGGTCAGCAGCCTTGACCCGGCACTGGGAATTGGCGGTTTGCGGCACTTGGCATGTCCGGTGGCAGAACTCCGTGAGATCCCGGGGGCGCGAGTTCTTATCGTTGAAAATCACCAGAGTTTCCTTGCCTTGCCAGACTTGCCCGCGACGGTTGCGATCTTCGGTGGTGGATTGAACGCTGCCAGGATCGTCCAGCAGATGCCATCGCTAGAGGCGAAGGAAGTTCTTTATTGGGGAGATCTAGATTCGCATGGTTTCTATATCCTCGAACTCGTGAGGCGGTACGTTCCTCATGCGCGATCTGTCCTCATGGATCTGGATACGGTCCGTGACCACGTTGATCTTGCGGTGGAGGAACCACAACCCAGCCGGTTCGAACCCGACCTGTTGAGCTACGCGGAGCACCTGGCCTTGGACTATCTCCGGGGGCGCTCTGCGGGTGGGTGCTTGCGCATAGAACAGGAGAGAATCTTGTTCGATTATGCGCGACAGCAACTGCGTAATGCAGTGATTTCCAGTGAGGCGAATACACAGCAGCGGTTGTAGGCCCGTAGCTGGTCAATTAGCCAGCAGACTTCCGCTCATGAGGAGAACCACCAAGCCCACAGTTCCCGGCGCTCACCAGGAGTTTCACGATTCCGCTGTTGCGGCGAAGATGGACTCCCAGCGTGCCGGTGTGCTGGGCGCCAAAGACGGCACCGTGTCCGTGGCCGCCCTGCTGATCGGTGTGATCGTCACCGGGGCGGGAGGATAAGGCCACCCTGATGGCCGGCCTTGCTGTCACCATCACTGGTGCCGTCTCCATGGCGCTGGGTGAGTTCGTGTCAGTCTCTGACCAGTGCGTAGGCGGTGGCGTTTTTTGGACAATCCTTCCTCGCAGGTGCGGCGCTGCCGATGATCTCGGTCTTCGTGGCGCTGACCTACGGCGCGGATGCTCTTTTCGGCGGGGTGGCTTAGGCCTTGCCATACGGGAAGGGGGGGTGTCTGGGTTGGGATCCACCCCCGTGCCGGTCGTTGAGTGCCCCCTGTCACGGGGCATAATGTTCCCATGGCGAAGTTTTCCGAGGTCCTCACCCAGCTGCGCGACAATCAGCCACAGGCGATGTACGGCATCGCTTTCGAAAAGCTGATGGTCAACTATTTTCGCACCGACCCCACACTGAAAGCCCAGTTCGATGAGGTGTACCGTTGGACTGATTGGCGCTACAACGGCGGCAAAGCGGATACCGGCATCGACCTGGTCGCCCGCCGTGTGGACGACGATTCGTGGACAGCGATCCAATGCAAGTTCTACAAGCCGACGACCAGCATCAGTAAGGCGAACCTCGACTCCTTCTTCGAAGCCTCGGGCCGCACGTTCAAGACCGAAGAGGGCGTGGAGCACTTCGGTAGCCGCATGATCATTTCCACCACTGACCGTTGGTCCTCCAATGCGGAGGAGATGCTTAACAACCAGGTGATCCCCACCAGCCGCATTGGCGTCTCCGCGATCTCTGAGTCCCCGATCAACTGGGACTTGGTCTTCCCAGGGGCGGCGATGGGGGATAGCGCGATGCAGATCTACCTCTCCCGCCGCGAGACGTTCGAGCCCCGCCCACACCAGCAGGAAGCCATCGACCGGGCCATCGAGGGATTCAGCACCCATGATCGCGGCAAGTTGATCATGGCCTGTGGCACGGGCAAGACCTTCACCGCGTTGCGTTTGGCCGAGCAGGTCGCGGAGAACAATGGTGGTAAGGCCAGGGTGCTGTTCCTGGTGCCATCGATTTCCCTGCTTTCGCAGACCTTGAAGGAATGGACCGCTCAAGGGCGTATGGATATGCGCACCTTCGCGGTGTGCTCGGATGCGAAGGTCTCCCGCAGTGCGGAGGACATCGCCACCTATGACCTCGAGGTCCCGGTGTCCACGGAAGGCTCGCAGATCGCGGAGCGTTTTGCCTCGGGGAAGCGGGCGAAGGGCCTGCACGTGGTCTTCTCCACCTACCAGTCGCTGCCTGCGGTGCACGATGCGCAGCAAGAGGGCCTGGATGATTTCGACCTCGTGATTTGCGACGAGGCCCACCGCACGACGGGCGTGACCTTGGCGGGGGAGGACGCTTCGAACTTCGTGCGCATCCACGATGCGGACTACATCCGTTCCGCGAAGCGTTTGTATATGACGGCGACGCCGCGCCTGTTCGACGACCAGGTTAAGGGCAAGGCTGCGGAGCATTCCGCGGAGCTCGCCTCCATGGATGATGAGGCCGTGTATGGCCCGGAGTTCTACCGTTTGGGCTTCGGTGAAGCAGTGGATAAGGGGCTGCTGACCGATTACCGCGTCCTTGTGATGACGGTGGATGAGTCTGTCGCTGCCGAGGCCATGGCTCGTGGCGAGGATGGGCAGCTGAACCTGACGTTGGCCTCGGCGATGATTGGTGCGTGGAATGGTCTGGCGAAGCGCTCGGGTGACCTTCAAGGCCAAAAGGGCGGCTTCGATACGAACGCCGCGTCGATGCAGCGCGCGGTGGCTTTCGCCCGGGATATTAAGACCTCGAAGCAGATCTCGGAGTCTTTCCCTTCCCTGATTTCGGCCTATCAGCAGCAGCTGCGGGAGGCTGCGGTGATGGGGGATGTGTCCCTGCACAACGTGGATCTGCGTGTGACATCCCAGCACGTGGATGGGGCGATGAATGCGATGGAGCGCGGCTCGCGGCTCTCCTGGCTGGAGTCCACTCCTGACGAGGACCAGACCCGTGTGCTTACGAACGCTCGCTGCCTCTCTGAGGGTGTGGATGTGCCGGCGCTGGACTCGGTGATTTTCTTCAACCCGCGTAACTCCATGGTGGATGTGGTGCAGTCCGTCGGCCGGGTGATGCGCAAGTCCGAGGGCAAGGACTATGGCTACATCATCTTGCCGGTAGCCGTGGCCCCGAATGTGTCGCCGGCGCAGGCATTGAATGACAACCAGCGCTTCAAGGTTGTGTGGCAGATCCTCAACGCGCTTCGCGCCCACGATGATCGCTTCAACGCGAAGGTGAACTCCATCGCGCTGAACGAGGGGCGGGTGGACGAACTGCCGATTGCCGTTGATCACGTTGCAAGTCCCAAGGAGCAGCTGGATCAGGCGGAGGCCCGCTCCCAGACCGACTCTTCGGAGCCGGATCAGGACATGGCCAAGCAGATCGCCCTGTTCTCCCTGGAACAGTGGCAGGAGGCGATGTACACGAAACTGGTGGATAAGGTCGGCACCCGCACCTATTGGGAGGACTGGGCCGACGATGTGGCGACCATCGCGGAGAACCAGATCACCCGCATTAAGGCGCTGCTGGATGGTGCGGACGGGAAGCTGCGCAAGGAATTCGAGAAGTTCGTCGAAGGCCTGCGCAATAACCTCAACGAGGGCATAACCGAGGACGACGCCATCTCGATGCTCTCCCAGCACCTGATCACCGCGCCAGTGTTTAATGCTCTCTTCGAAAACCACGACTTCATCACCCACAACCCAGTTGCCCAGGTGATGGAGAAGATGGTCGCGGCACTGTCCCGGGAGAACCTGGATACGGAGACGGAATCCCTGGAGAAGTTCTACGACTCCGTGCGTGTGCGAGCCTCGGAGGTCTCCAGCGCTTCGGGTAAGCAGCAGGTAATTAAGGAGCTCTACGAGCGCTTCTTCCAGAAGGCATTCAAGAAGCAAGCGGAGTCGCTGGGCATCGTCTATACCCCGGTCGAGATTGTGGACTTCATCCTGCGAGCTGCGGACGAGGTCTCCCAAAAGCACTTTGGCAAGGGGCTTTCCGACGAAGGCGTGTGCATCCTCGATCCCTTCGCTGGAACGTCGACGTTCACGGTTCGCCTCCTGCAGTCTGGGCTCATCAAGCCGGAGGACCTTGCGCGTAAATACGCCAACGAGCTCTTTGCTGCGGAGACCATGCTGTTGGCCTACTACGTCTCTGCCGTGAACATCGAGACGACCTACAACGCCCTGCGCGCGGAGGCTGCCCAGCGCAACGGCGAGCCGGCCCCAGAGTACGTCCCGTTCAGCAATATTGCGCTCGCGGATACTTTCCAGATCCACGAGGAAGACGATATCCCGGACCTGCACATCTTCCAGGAGAACAACGTCACCATCGAGCGCCAGAAGAATGCGCCTATCAACGTGGTGATCGGTAATCCGCCGTACTCCGTCGGCCAGAAGTCCGCGAATGACCTCAACGCGAACCTGAAGTATCCGAGCCTGGACAAGCGCATCGCGGAAACTTACGCGGCGAAGTCCACGGCGACGAATAAGAACTCGCTTTACGACTCTTACCTGCGGGCATTCCGCTGGGCCACCGACCGGGTCGGCGATCAGGGCGTGGTCGCCTTCGTCTCTAACGGGGGTTGGATCGACGGCAACACCGGTGACGGTGTGCGCCTGTCCATGGCCGAGGACTACACGGACCTGTATGTGTTCAATCTGCGCGGTAACTCCCGGATGGCTGGTGAACAAGCCAAGCGTGAGGGCGGCAATGTGTTTGATATTCGGGTTGGGGTTGCGGTGTTCATCGGGGTGAAAGATCCCTCCAAGACTGGCTTCCATCTGCATTACGCGAAGACTCCTGACTACCAGAAGCGTGATGAGAAGTTGGAGTTTGTAGAGAACGCCTCGGTTGGTCAGATTGAGTGGCATTCAATTACTCCGAATCAGCACGGGGACTGGTTGAATCAGCGCTCGGATGACTTCGCCACATGGCCGGTCATCAGTGAGAAAAAGGGAAATTCGACGAAGATCTTTGAAGAGCATTCGCGTGGCCTTTCGACTGCACGTGATGCATGGTCGTATTCTTCTACGACCGCCCAGCTCGTAGAAAACATCGAGACGCACGTTGCGAACTACCGCCAAGCACAGGACCTGTTGCGAAACGAAGGGTTTGAGGAGAGCAAGCGTGGTGTCGACGCGTTGTTTGCGCAGCACCCTGAGTTGGTCGATAGCAGGCAAGGCTCATGGAACGTCAACCTGAAACAGGAACTAGCCCGCGGAACTGAGATCTCGTTTGAACCGGACCGTGTGTATACATCGGTGTACCGCCCGTTTTTCAAGCAACGCAATTATTTCGCGAAAGAATTGATCGATAGGCAGTATCAGTTGCCGTCGATGTTCCCGACGCAGCAACACCACAACATCGGGCTGATACTCACTGCACCCGCTGATCGTGCCACCGTCTCTTGCATTGCTTCAGACATGTTTCCTGACTTGAATTTCTGGGGTGTCCCAGCCCAGTTCTTCTCGCGTTTCACCTGGGAGCCGGTGGATGCTTCGGATGGTGGGTTGTACAGCGAGGGGGCGTTGATAAGTGAGGGCGAGTCCTCGATGTATGGGCAGGTCGGTGAGGTCGTAGACGGCTACGTGCGTGTAGACAACGTAACTGCCGGGATCAAGAAAACCTACCGTAATGCGCTGGGTGAGGATGTCACCGGTGACGACATCTTCCATTTTGTTTATGGAAAGCTGCACGACCCGAAATATCGGGAGATTTACGCGGCGGATTTGAAGAAGATGCTGCCTCACATCGAAACGCCGGATTCGCGTGAAGAATTCGAAAGGTTTGCCCGTGCCGGCAAGGAACTCATGGACTTACACGTTGGGTACGAAGACGTGGAGCCGTACCCGCTGGATATCGCGGTGAGGGGCGACGAGTCCGACCCAGAGACCTGGCGTGTGCTGAAAATGAAGTGGGCACGTAAGAAGGACCCAGAGACCGGTAAGAACGTCGACGACGTCACGAAGCTGATCTACAACAAGCAGATCACCATTACGGGTATCCCGGCAGAAGCGGATGAGTACATGCTGGGACCCCGCTCTGCGATCGCGTGGCTGATCGACCGTTACCAGGTGAAGCAGGATAAGGCCTCCGGCATCGTCAATGACCCGAATGACTGGGCCGACGAGATCGGCTATCCGCGCTACATCGTGGATCTCATTGGTCGAGTGACTCGCGTGGCGATGGAAACCAAGCGCATCATCGATCCTTTAGCGAACCAATAACGTCCCATGCGAGTCGCTGGACTAGCAGTCATTAACTAAACGCCACAGCTCTATGGTCCTAAGAACTATATCGGGAGAATACTGTTGAGTAACAGAATGGAACTTCAAGATTTCATCATTGCATCGTTGCAGACGCAGTGGCTGAATAACGTTGGCGGGCTTCCACTTTTGTGTCCCTTCATCAATACAGAAGCGCTTAGTGTTGAGTGTTTTGAATCTTTAAATAGCGGGTTTAAGCATGATCAACTTGCCCAATGTGCGCCCGCACAGTATAAAAGCATTAGGTATGATGGCAAGGTTAGGTCATTCGAGTTTCCGCATCCCCTCCCTTACTTCTCTGCAATCCAGACGTTCTGTGAAAATTGGCAAGAGATTGAACCTTTTATTGGTAGTCCGCAATCGAAGTTGAAGCCTGGATCTCGGGATGATAAAGAACGAGCATTTGTTATGGCCGGATATTTGTCAGCTCCCGATATCTTTTTGTTTGGCAATATTTCACATAATGATTCAGATGATGATTCCGATTGCGACGTGCTTGATGACGGAACCGCATGTGAACCGAAACCAGGTCTTGTAAATTTCGAGATGATGGGCGGGAAGGTTGTAAGGTTAGATATAGAGAACTTTTTTAACTCAATATATACTCATGCAGTTGAATGGGTTATCAACGGTGGTCGTCAACATCCGAGTGTGGCGAGGGGGACGCCGGGGCAAAAAATCGATAAAGCGCTACAAGGGGTAAGGACAGGCCGTACTGATGGAGTTTCCATTGGTCCTTTGATGTCGAACATTGTCGCCGAGATAATTTTGAATCCGGTCGATGAGTTTCTTTTGTCGAAATGCCGAGAGGAAGGATGGCTATTTCAGCGGAATGTAGATGATTATGAAATACATGTTACTAGGTCTGCTGATATCGACAAGCTAATCTCTGATGTAGCTAGAATGTTGGCTACCTACAGTTTGAGCTTGAATATAGCAAAAACTCAGGTTTCTGACTATCTCGCATACTTTGAAGATTCTATTTTTTCAAAAGTTAATAGTTTGGCTCCTCGATCCTCGAATGAGTTTTCTGCCCTAAGGTTTCGCCGATGGTCGGCAGACCTTAGGAAGGTTGCCAAGCTGAATCCTGGGTATTCCATCGTTAAATATGGGTGGAAAAAACTGGGCGCCGTAGTGAAAAACGGGGAGAATAACCATGAGTACATCTGGAACTTTTCGCTTGTATCCTGGGAAATGACATACGATCACCCAGAAATTGTTCCAGAGGTTGTGCAGTTTACTTTAGATAACTGGAGCTCAATAGGTGCTGATGTCATATCTCTTGATTATGTGACTGGCTTATTGAATAAGTCTTGTTTGGTCGGACGCACAGATACCGTCAGCTGGCTGATTTATTACTTGGTTTGCTCGGGTTATGATCGGGAAGAGCTTGCTGCAAAGCTGGAGTCCGCGTTAGCGGCGCTTGGGTTTTTTGGCACTGACCAGGCTGCCGCGGAAGAACTACGGAAGACTTGGCTGTCTCCGATGGTTGCCTTAAGTCTGATGCAAGTCTATATCGTGCCTGATTTGTCGTCAGATCTCCGCCTGGCGGATCTCGGTTCAAAGATCGTCCGTCGTCTAGTTGAAATCTTTTCTGGCGAAAGAGATCCGCTGGAGGACGGTCGCACTAGTAGCTGGTCGTCCTCATGGCCCGTTAGGTATCAGTTGTATCTACGTGGGGAATTGGATAACGGTGATTTGTCGGATATGGAAGCACGGTGCTTCCCGCAACTGAAGGAAAACGCTTTTACACTGATCAAATCCTCAAAGTTTTGGTCCGATAGTTAAATCTCTTTTACCCGCGAGCGACTGGTTTGACGATTGAGTTGCTAGGTCCGCGATGCAAAGATCGCCCACAGCAAAAGGCCCGGAAGCAGCGCGCTTCCGGGCCTTAACTCACTAACCGCTTAGCAGTCGTAGTACATTTCGAACTCCTGCGGGGTCGGACGCAGGCGTACAGGCGCGATCTCATTGTCGAACTTGTAGGCGATGTACGTATCGATCAGATCGTCGGTGAATACGCCACCCTCGGTCAGGAACTCGTTGTCCTCCTCCAGAGCCTTCAGGGAAGCCTCCAGGCTGGTTGGAGCCTGCGGAATGTCCTTAGCCTCCTCCGGCGGCAGCTCGTACAGGTCCTTGTCGACCGGAGCGTGTGGCTCGATGCGGTTCTTCACACCGTCCAGGCCAGCCAGCATCATGGCGGCGAAGCCGAAGTACGGGTTACCACTCGGGTCCGGAGCACGGAACTCAATGCGCTTAGCCTTCGCATTGGAGCCCGTGATCGGGATGCGGACCGCAGCAGAGCGGTTGCGCTGCGAGTAAACCAGGTTAATCGGAGCCTCGAAGCCCGGAACCAGACGGTGGTAGGAGTTCAGCGTCGGGTTGGTGAAGGCCAGCACCGCACCAGCGTGCTTCAGGATGCCGCCGATGTAGTAGCGAGCGATGTCGGACAGACCGGCGTAGCCGGACTCATCGTAGAACAGCGGCTCGCCGTCCTTCCATAGCGACTGGTGGGCGTGCATACCCGAACCGTTGTCGCCAGCCAGCGGCTTCGGCATGAAGGTCGCGGACTTGCCGGCCTGCCATGCGGTGTTCTTGATGATGTACTTGAAGGACTGCAGATCATCCGCAGCGTGGAGCAGGGTGTTGAACTGGTAGTTGATCTCCTGCTGGCCACCGGTGCCAACCTCGTGGTGGGCGCGCTCCAGCTTGAAGTCGGCATTCGCCAGGTTGCGGCACATATCGTCACGCAGATCCTGGTAGTGGTCGTACGGGGCAACAGGGAAGTAGCCACCCTTCATACGGGTCTTGTAGCCCAGGTTCGGGGTGCCGTCCGGGTTGACCTCCGCACCGCGGTTCCACCAGCCCTCAACGGAGTCCAGCTCGTAGAACGCACGGTTCGTGTCCGTCTCGAAGCGAGCGGAGTCGAACAGGTAGAACTCGGCCTCTGCACCGAAGAAGCAGGTATCCGCAATGCCCGTAGAGGTCAGGTACTGCTCCGCCTTGCGGGCAACGTTACGCGGGTCGCGGGAGAACGGCTCGCGGGTAAAAGGATCGTGGACGAAGAACTTCACGTTCAGCGTCTTAGCCTTGCGGAACGGATCGATCCGGGCAGTCTGCAGATCTGGCAGCAGGTTCATGTCCGACTCTTCAATGGTCGTGAACCCACGGACGGACGAACCGTCGAAGGCCAGGCCCTCCTCAATCGCATCCTCGTCGAATTCCGAAGCAGGGATGGTGAAGTGCTGCTCGATACCGGGCACATCGGTGAAGCGAACGTCCACAAACTCGACGTCATTGTCCTTGATGTACTTGACGACTTCTTCTGCACTCTTGAATGACACTGTAATTTCTTCCGTTCCTTGCAGTGGGAATCTCAAACTGTTGCGACAATATATAAAAGCAACACCATCGATCCTACGCATACTGGGCGAAGGTTCAGGCAAAAATATACAAAATTATGCCACCAACATGGGGGACGCTAGGCTCTAAACCATCATGAGTGAATCGCGTAGCTGGCTTGAAGGCCCCCTTGTTCCAGGCGAAAACGAAGACCTCGCCGAACTGAGTCCATACCCCGGTGCCCGCCTCGGGCTCCCCAAGGACGGACCTGGTTCTCTTTCCCCCTTGTTCCCCCGCATCGGTGCCCTGGCCATCGACTGGCTGGCCTGCTACGCCCTGGCGTGGTTTGTCGTCTCCATGACTTCCGCGCTGGGCGATTCAGCTACCGCCACGATCATCTTCTTTATCGTGTGGCGCATCCTCACCGTCTGGCTGTTCGCCCAGTCACCCGGGCACGCTATCCTAGGCATCGGTGTGGCTCGCATTGATCAGCCCGACCAGCGCGTCGGCCTATGGCGCGCAGTAGTCCGCGCGCTGCTGACAGTCTTCCTGTTCCCCCCGATTATTCAAGACACCGATGGCCGTGGCATGCATGACCGCGCCACCGGCACCGCGGTCATCCGCACCCGCTAGGGGTTACTTCTTTCCGCGCTGCGCAGCGCGACGGGCACGGCGATTCATGCCGGACATCTTTGCGCCCTTCGGCATGGGGCCCTTCGGCATGTTGCTATTCGGGCTGCTTAGTCGCGAGATCGACTCAACCTTGGAGTTAAGGGCGTCAACCTCATTCTTCTTGATGTTGCGCGGCATGCGCATCAGGTGGTTCTGCAGCTTCTTTACCGGCACCTGCCCCTCTTCGTTGCCGACGATGACGTCGTAAATGGGGGTTTTGCCGAGGATGCGGGCGAGCTTCTTCCGCTCCTGCGCCATCATCGGCTTCAGTCGGTGCGGGGAGCCCTCGCCAACCAGCACGACGCCGGGGGTGCCTACCACGCGGTGCACTGCGTCCATATGGGTGTTTGACGCCACGCCGGTCTCCGTAATCCACTTCATGCCTACGCCATCACGCATGTTGGTCAGAGCCCATGCAGCGGCTCCCGCTTCGCCCTCAATCTGGTCGTACACGCCGGTCTGCAGACGACGGGAGAATGTCCACATCGCCGCGATGACGCCGATGAAGATACCTACGATCAGGTTCAGCCACCACCAGCCGAACACCAGGCTAAGTAGCAGCATCAGCACAACGGGAATCAGGAAGGCCAACACCATGAACGGGATAAGCTTCTTATCCCGTCCCTTCTGTAGCTTAAAGGCTTGCCACAGCTGGGAGCGCGTCTGCTTGCGCTGCTCCTTCTTTGCAGCCTTGGCAGCCTTCTTATCTTCCTTGACTCTTACGTCCTTTTTATCCTTCGCCATGGACTTAACAATAAGGCATGAATAAAGGCGGGGCGAAAGTGCCCCGCCGTGGATTCACTGGCAGCCTCGGTCAGGCACTGGTGTGGGCGCCGACCTCAGTGCAAACTGTGGCTCCGGCCTAACGGCGCGAAGCGGTAACCGGGGTATCTTCCGAAGCTCCGTAGCGCTCCAAGAGGGTAGAGGCCTCCTGGGAGGTAGTGGAATCCAGGGTGTCCTCCAGGTGCTTCAGGTTCTCTGGGATAGCCTCGCCACGCGCCTGCTTGGCCTGAGCGTATAGGCGGCCAGCGCGGTAGGAAGAACGCACCAACGGGCCGGACATGACAGCTTTGATGCCCAACTCGTAAGCGGCATCGGAGTGTTCCATGAACTCCTCCGGCTTCACCCAGCGCTCAATCGGGTGGTGCATGGAGGACGGGCGCAGGTACTGGGTGATCGTCAGAATATCCGTGCCGGCATCGGCCAGATCCTTGATCGCTGCGCGCACCTCCTCCTTCTTCTCGCCCATGCCGAGGATCAGGTTGGACTTCGTCACAAGGCCGTAGTCGTGTGCTGCCTGGATGACTTCCAGGGAGCGGTCGTATTTGAAGGCCGGGCGGATGCGCTTAAAGATACGGGGCACGGTCTCCAGGTTGTGTGCAAACACCTCCGGCTGAGAATCGAAAACAACCTTCAGCAGTTCCGGGCGGTTGGAGAAGTCCGGCGTCAGGTTTTCCACGCCCGTGTTGGGGTTCAGCTCGTGGATCTTCTTGACGACCTCGGCATACAGCCATGCACCCTCATCGTCGAGGTCATCGCGGGTCACGCCGGTAATGGTGGCGTAACGCAGTCCCATCTCGCGCACATTCTCCGCCACGCGGCGCGGTTCATCCCGATCCAGCGGGGACGGGCGGCCAGACTTAATCTGGCAGAAGTCACAGCGTCGCGAGCAGGTATCGCCACCGATGAGGAATGTCGCCTCGCGGTCTTCCCAGCACTCGTTGATGTTGGGGCAGCCAGCCTCCTGGCACACGGTGTGTAGGCCAGCGCCCTTCACGCGATTTTTAATGTCCCGATACTCCGGGCCGACCTTGGCGGTCGTGCGGATCCACCGAGGCTTCGACTCGATGGGGGTTTCGGCATTCTTCGCCTCGATGCGGAGCATCCGGCGTCCATCTGCGGTCACACTCATGGCGACTAGCCTACGCCGGGGGTATCTAGGAATCCACCTGCAAGTCGCCGTTCAACGCGTCGACGAGATGCTGGGCGAGCAGCGGCTGGGCGTCAGAAACACTAACCTTGCGTCCCAACTCTTCGGTAAGGGTCGTGACCCCTGCGTCCGCCAGTCCGCAGGGCACAATGTGGTCGTAGTATTCCATGGTGTTGTCGCAGTTCAGGGATACACCGTGCATGGTCACGCCGCGGGTGACGCGGATGCCTATTGCGGCGATCTTTCGTGCGGGCTTGAGCTCGTTATTGATGACGCCCGCAGGCAGCCATACGCCTGAACGTCCTTCAACGCGGCCCGTGCCGTGGAGGCCTAGGTCTTCGCAGGTTTGGATTAGCGCCTGTTCGAGGCGGCGAACGTAGTCGACTACGTCCACCGGGTCGGCAAGTTGGATGATGGGGTAGGCGACTAGCTGGCCGGGGCCGTGCCAGGTGATGCGTCCTCCGCGGTCGACGTCAACGACTGGTAGGCCGTTGGTCGGGCGGTCGGAATCTTGGGTGCGTTTGCCGGCGGTGTATGTCGGCGGGTGCTGGAGGAGAAGGATGGTGTCGGGGATTTTGTCCTCGGCGCGCTGAGCGGCGAGATCCGCCTGGAGGTGCCAGGTGGATTCGTAGTCGACGGTGCCGAGGTCGCGGATGTCGATGTCTGCGGCGGGGGCGCTGGTTGGCGTGTCTGCGCCAGGTGTGGTGGCTGGTGTGTCTGCGGTAGGTGTGGTGGCTGGTGTGCCTGCGCCGAACCTGCTGTTTGTATTGGATTTGCGGATGCTGCCTTGCTGGAATCCCATGGTGGCGATAGTACTCCAGCGGTTAAGAGCCTTGGATCTGGTGGTGCAGGTTAGGGCGCAGGTGGTGAGCGCTGTCTGAGGGTGAGCATTGTCAGAGGGTGGGCATTGTCGGAGAGTGATCACTGTCGGAGTGGTTAAGCACCTTGTAGGTCACCATGTGCTCGTCATTTGCGGCCGAGAAACGGACGAATGTCGTTGAATCGGGATTCTGCAAAAAGGGAACCCGGATTCAATTATTCTGAAACTCTCTGACCTGCACGTTTGGATAAGTGGGAATAGTTGTCTTTAACAGATTCCCGATCTAACGACATTTGGGGGTCTGGGCACCTACTGTGACCGGGCTGAGGGTCTGTCTGGCAAGGCTGGTGAGGTTAGTGGGGCTGGTGAGGCTGGTGGGAAGTGGCAGGAAAGGCCGCGCAATACAAAACGCCGACCCCGCGGGAAGCGGGGTCGACGCTTTGCCAGGATAGCTGGCGCTTAATGGCGGGCTGCAGCTAACAGCCTAGAGCTTAGAGCTCCAGGTCCTCGGTGAAGTCCGAGTTCTCCAGGCGATCACGCAGGGTGGACATGAAGCGACCTGCGTCGGCGCCGTCAATCACCTGGTGATCGTAGGTCATCGGCAGGAAGACCATCTGGCGGATGGCGATAGCCTCGCCGTCATCCTCACTCAGCACAACCGGACGCTTCACAATGGCACCCGTGCCGATCATGGCAGCCTGCGGCGGAACCAGGATCGGAGTATCGGTCAGGGCTCCCTCAGAACCGATATTGGTGATGGTGAAGGTGCCGCCGGACAGATCATTCGGCTTCAGCTTCTTGTTGCGCGCACGGTCAGCAATGTCCACGATGGCCTTGGCCAGCTCCGGCAGGGACATATCCTGTGCATCGTGGATAACCGGGCTCAGCAGGCCAGCCTCCGTATCCACGGCAATGCCCAGGTTGACCCGCTCGTGGTAGGTCATTTCCTTGGTTTCTGCATTGTAGGAAGCATTGACGTTCGGGTGGGAGATCAGCGCCTCGACCGCTGCCTTCGCGAAGAACGGCAGGTAGGTCAGGTTCACACCGTGCTTATCTGCAAAGGCCTGCTTGTTGGCCTTGCGCAGTTCTGCGATGTGAGTCATGTCGACCTCGTGAACCTGCGTCAGCTGAGCAGCAGCGTGCAGGGAATCCAAGGTGGTCTTTGCAGTGATCTCGCGGATACGGCTGACCTTCTTGGTCATGCCACGCAGCTCCTGCTTGGCCGGGTCGACCTTGTAGGAGGAAGCACGCGGACCAGCTGGGGAAGCGGACTTCGCAGAGGAATCAGATGCAGCGGAGCCAGATGCGGAGGTGCCTTCCGCCGCTGCCAGGATATCCTGCTTGCGGATACGGCCGCCGACGCCGGTTCCCTCGACGCTAGACAGATCGACGCCATGCTTTTCAGCAAGCTTGCGTACCAGCGGAGTGACATAAGGGAGGTTGCCCTCGGCAGGCTTCGACTTCTTTGCATCCGTCTCGGAGGACTTAGCTTCGGCCTTCTTCTCAGCCTGCTTAGCCTCGGCCTTCTTCTCCTCGGCTTGTGGCTCGGCCTTGTCCTCGGCCTTCTTCTCGGCCTTGTTAGCTTCGTCAGCCTTGTCGTCCTGCTTCTTGTCCTCGGACTTGGAGCTGGATGCAGTAGCGTTTTCGTCGCCGATGCGAGCGATGACTGCGCCGACGTCGACAGTGTCGTCTTCGTTAGCCAGGATCTCTACCAGGGTGCCTGCGACCGGGGAAGGAATCTCGGTGTCGACCTTGTCGGTGGAGACCTCCAGCAGTGGCTCGTCGACCTCAACCTTGTCGCCGACCTTCTTCAGCCACTGGGTGATGGTGCCCTCGGTGACGGACTCGCCGAGCTCCGGCATGGTGACGTCCTCCGCCTCGCCGGAAGCGGAACCAGAGTTATCGGAAGCCTCGTCAGTCTTCTTCTCCTCGGCCTGTGGCTCGGCCTTCTCCTCAGCCTCGTTAGCTTCGTCAGCCTTGTCGTCCTGCTTCTTGTCCTCGGACTTGGAGCTGGATGCAGTAGCGTTTTCGTCGCCGATGCGAGCGATGACTGCGCCGACGTCGACAGTGTCGTCTTCGTTAGCCAGGATCTCTACCAGGGTGCCTGCGACCGGGGAAGGAATCTCGGTGTCGACCTTGTCGGTGGAGACCTCCAGCAGTGGCTCGTCGACCTCAACCTTGTCGCCGACCTTCTTCAGCCACTGGGTGATGGTGCCCTCGGTGACGGACTCGCCGAGCTCCGGCATGGTGACGTCCTCCGCCTCGCCGGAAGCGGAACCAGAGTTATCGGAAGCCTCCTCGGCCTCGTTCTCGTCGGAAGAGTCAGCGGACTCAGCCTCGGCTGCCTCGCTGGAATCGTCGTCGCTGGAGCTGTCGGCGTCAGAACCAGAAGGCTCCTCGCCCTCCTCGCCGATTTCGGCGATGACGGCACCGACATCCACGGTGTCGTCTTCCTCGGCGATAATCTTCAGCAGCACACCACTCGCGGGGGAAGGGATCTCCGTATCAACCTTGTCGGTCGATACCTCAAGCAACGGCTCGTCAACGGAGACCTTGTCTCCGACCTTCTTCAGCCACTGAGTAACGGTGCCCTCGGTTACGGACTCGCCCAGTTCGGGCATTTCGACGGAGTACGCCATGGTGTTTGAAGCTCCTCAAGCTAAACGAAAATCAGCTGTGGTTATTTGGTTGAAATACTACATAAGTCTACGCGCCTTGACCCACCACCGTTGTCTGCCCCCTCACCCCTTCTTTGTTGACGCCACCTCACAGCCCGCGCACCTTTGGGGAACCGCTGGGTGCGTGAACTAGAATCGCTAAGCGTGTTTAATCTTTTCGGCCGGAACAAAAACAGCTCCACCAGACCACCGCGTGCACCGGGGGAGACTATCCGACCCAAGGACCTCAGTTACCTCCAGCAATGGGCGGGAGCACGCCGCGGCGTGGAAGGCTTCGTGGAACCCGAGACAATCGTTAACGAGATGTCCGTGGTGCTGGTCGATAGCGAAGGGGAGTGGACGCGTCGTCGCATCGGCGGGCCGAAGGGAATCGATAAGGTGGCCCAGGCCGTGGGGATTCCGCTGTATTTCGCGGAGGAGACAGGCTATCCACAGCGCATGCGCGATCGCATTGAACGCGATCGGCTCATCCAGAAGCGTCTGGAACAGCGCGAACGGCGTGCCCAATTCGAGCAGCGACGCAGCGAGCTAGAGGGCGATTAGCCCCTGCCTAGCCCTTGAACGCTAGCCCTTGAGCGCAATGTCTTCCAGTGCCGCGATGATCGTGCGTACTGGAGAGCCGGTGGCGCGCTTCGGTGTGTACCCGTAGGGGGCGCCATCGTTGTATGCCGGACCAGCAACGTCAATGTGCACCCACTGCACGCCTTCGGGGACGAACTTCTTTAGGTAGTGGCCGGCCACGGACATGCCACCCCAGCGGTTACCAGAGATGTTCTTGATATCTGCAACGTCAGATTTCAGCGCTTCGCCCAGCTCCGCGGGCAGGGGCATGGGCCAACCGGCATCGCCGACCCGCTGGGAGACCATCGCTACCCGATCGCGGAAATCCATGGACCCCATAATGCCCGGGGTGCGTTCGCCCAGGGCCACAATCTGCGCGCCGGTCAAGGTGGCGGTTTCAATCAGATAGTCCGGCTTGTCCTCGCAGGCCCGCACGATTGCGTCGGCTAGTACTAGGCGGCCTTCCGCGTCGGTGTTCCACACCTCGGTGGTGGTGCCACCGTAGTGGCGAAGCACGTCGCCTGGCCGGGTTGCATTCCCACCGGGCATATTCTCTGCCAGCGGGATGGTCGCGGTGACGTGAACGGGAATATTCAATTCGGCGGCGGCAATCACTGCTGCAACTACTGCTGCGGAGCCGCCCATGTCCGAGATCATGTTCCACATCTTTGCCGGTGGCTTGAGGGAAATTCCGCCGGTATCGAAGGTGATGCCCTTGCCGACCAGCGCCACACGCGGGGAATCATCGGCGATCTTGTCAGGATTGTAGTCCAGACGCACCAGGCGCGGCCCACGAGCAGAACCCTTACCTACTCCCAGAATGCCGCCGAACCCCTGCTCTTCCAGCGCCGCCTCGTCTAGCACCTCGACGGTGATGTCCGCGTGCTGAACAGCTTCGGAGATGATGGCCGCATAGCTTTCGGGGTACAGCACGTTGGAGGGGGTATTCACGAGGTCGCGCGCCAGTGCCACCGCGCGCACCGTTGCCAGCGCGTGCTCGAGGAGCTCTGCCGGATCCTCAGCGGTTAGCACCTCGATCGATTCAATTGCCGGGGTCGATGCCGCCGACTTCAGCCCGCGGTATTCGTAGGCACCCAGTGCATGGCCGACCAAAGCGGCTTCTGCGCCGAGCAGCCCTAGTGCACTTACGACGCGCGCACCACGTACCTGTCCCTGTGCGCCGTCGGCACCTTCAGCAGGGTTGGCGCTGGGGTTCTTAATGTTTCGCGACGCCACGCCTGCGGCCACGCGGACGTCTTCCGCGGATACTTCATCTGCTGGTCCCATACCGATTGCCAGGATCTTCTCCGGGCCACGCACTCCATCGCCGGCCTCGACGACGCCCTCGGCGGTCTGCGGATCTTGCGTGGACTCCAGTAGCTGTGCGGAGAGGGTGCCAGTGGAAACGACATCGGTTCGCGACGCAGCTGACAGGTTCGGTACCACCGTGACTTCACCAGCCGTGCCCTTTGCGCCTACGGAGATCAGAAGCTTCCACATTTCCAGCTGCTGTTCGGCCGTGAGGGCGTCAATAGGAGCGCCGGTGAGCTCCAGACCAGCCTCACCTTCGAAGACCGGGATGACCAGCGTATCGATGACCGAGGGAGTTTTGGTCGCGCCATCGTCCAACGTGGAATTGGTTTGTACCAGCGACATCTGCGGGATGTGGCCACGGGAGGGAAGGCCAGTGATGTTGGTGGTCATAACTGTTTCGACTGCTCCTTCGAAGTCTTGGACGGCGTTAATGACGTCGTTCTGTGTGCCGTCTTGTGTGCCGGCTTGTGCGTCTGCACAAGATCTCTATTCACTGTCTCTATTCACTGTTTTCACAATACCCAGAAACAGTTGCGCGACGGCTGAGGGTGTAAAAACCCTGGGGTTAATGAAAAGAATTGTTAGCTTCCTCACACTTTTCAACTGGGGCGGAGTACGCTGGTGTGCATGACTAGCACTCCGAAGACAGACTCACAGGCACAGCAGAACGCTTCTCCGGTGGAGTTCACCGTTACTCGCAACGAGAACCCGGCAACTGAGGAGAGAATCGCCGAAATTCTCACCGCACCGGGGTTCGGCAACCACTTCACCGACCACATGGTTGCTATCGACTGGACGGTCGACGAAGGCTGGCACAACGCCCGTGTGGAGCCTTACCAGCAGGTCCAGATGGACCCAGCATCCAGCGTGTTCCACTATGGGCAGGCCATATTTGAAGGCCTGAAGGCTTATCGCGGTGAGGATGGCAAGATTGTCACCTTCCGCCCGGAGCAAAACGCTCGTCGTTTCCAGAACTCCGCTACCCGCATGGCCATGCCGGAGCTGCCGGAAGAGCTGTTCCTAGAGTCGCTGCGACAGATCGTGGAGATCGACCAGCGCTGGGTTCCGCAAGGAGGCGGCGAGGAATCCCTATACTTGCGCCCCTTCATGATCTCTCGCGAGATCGGCCTGGGCGTGCACCCGGCCAGTAGCTACACCTATTTCGTGATTGCCTCCCCGGCTGGCGCCTACTTCTCCGGTGGTATCAACCCTGTCAGTGTGTGGCTGTCTACTGAGTACACCCGTGCCGCCCCCGGTGGCACCGGTGCGGCGAAGTTCGCTGGAAACTATGCAGCATCCCTGGCGGCACAGGCTTCCGCGCAGAAGGAAGGCTGTGACCAGGTCGTGTGGTTGGACGCAACCGAGCACAAGTACATCGAGGAGATGGGTGGCATGAACCTGGCGTTTGTCTTCGGTAGCGAAGACGGCGAGCAGGGGAGCAGTGGGGTCACGCTAGTTACTCCGGAACTGTCCGGTTCGCTACTCCCGGGCGTTACCCGCCTGTCCCTGCTGGAGTTGGCACGCGACCTGGGATACAAAGTCGAGGAACGTCGTATCTCCACCGACGAGTGGAAGGAAGCTGCGAAGTCCGGAGCCATGACCGAAGCATTTGCGTGTGGCACCGCTGCAGTCGTTACGCCGGTCGGTACCGTCAAGGATGAGTCCGGCGAGTTCCAGGTGAATGGTGGCCAGACTGGCCCTGTGACGATGCGCCTGCGCGAGCAGCTGACGGGCATTCAGAACGGCCGCGTCGCCGATAAGCACGGCTGGCTTTACACGTTGGTGGAGCAGGCAGCCACCGCGTAGCGCACCATAGGGAGCGCCAATAAGGCGCCGAGTCCCTGGCCGGCGCCGATCTTCAAGTCCAGTAGCGGTTCAAGCCCCAGCGCATTCAGTGCGGAAAGAGTAGCGGGCTCCGTTCCCGGTGAGGCTACCATCCACCACGCAGCCGCACCCGGCGCCAACATCTGCGCGCACAAAGCGGCAGCAGTCGCGCCCACGCCGTCGAAAATCACCGGCGTGCGGCGGACCGCGGATTGCGCCAAAATGCCCGCCATCACCACCAGATCCGCCGAACCGATTCGCTGCAAAACTCGTGCAGCTACAGCCTTGTCATCGCGCACGCGGAACATTGCGTCGCGGATAGCCGCGACCTTCGTCTTCCACGCTTCATCACTGATACCGGAACCGCGGCCGATGATCTTCACCGGCTCCACGCTGCACACGCTGCCGATCACGGCGGCGGCGACGGTGGTGAGCCCGCGTCCAAAATCGCCCAACAAAAGGATCGATGTGCCCTGGTCAGCCTCCTCGTCAGCGATCCGCACGCCACGCGCCAGATGAATGTCATACTCTTCTGGGCTCAAGGCGTCCACGGTATCGATGGAACCGGAGGGCTTATCCGGTGCGGTGTCGATAAGAGAAAGAGCGACCTGCGCCGACCTGCAGGCATCCACGAGTGGAACTTGCCCGTCGAGAATGCCGTCGCGCACCTGGGAGTTGAAATCAGCGGGAAGAGTTGAGATCTCCGGGTGTGCTTCGGCCACTCCGTGATCGCCCGTGACCAGCACCATCCGCGCAGCATCCAGCGCGGCGGCGGGAGCGGTGTTTTGGCACGCCGCCACCCAAGCTGCAATATCTTCGAGCTTCCCTAGCGACCCAGCCGGAATTCCTGCGCCAGTGGGCGCTGTGCTGCGGAGCTGCGCAGCACGACTACGAGCTGCCTCGTCCGGAGGGACGATCGGTGGGAAAGTCGGAGCGGAGGTCGAAGGTGCCATGGGGACAAGTGTAGATGCTGACTAGACGCTGTCGCCGACCTGCTTCTGCGGGGCGGGGGTGCGCAGGCGGCGGATCATAGCAGCGCGGGTAAAGGCGTACATGCCCAGCGAGAACTTGCCGTGTGGGTTATCCGGGAAGCGCTCGTTGACTTCACGGTTAACGCGGCGACCGAGCCACAACCCTTCGGCGAGCATGATGAGGAACACGACCATCATCACCAGGGAAGCCAAGTTGGCCACGTTCGGGTTAGACATGCCAAAGATCATGATGGCGATAACGAATACAGCCATCGGCAGGAAAAAGTTCATCAAATAACGGTGGGAATCGACCCAATCGCGGACAAAGCGCTTTTCCGGACCCTTGTCGCGATCCATCATGTAGTCCTCGTCGCCAGCCATCATGCGCTCGTTGGCGCGGCGGCGTTCGCGGTTCGCCTCGTCCCGCTGGCGCTGCTTCATGGCCTTGTACTCTTCCTTGGACATGGAGGCCTTGAGTTCTTTGCGCTGCTTACGGGCCTCGCCCGGCGTTTTGGGGGCGGAGTAGGCACTACGGCGTACGCCGTGCTTGCGCTCCTGGTCGTTGCGCTTCGGGGTCGCTTTGCCCTTCTTCGGCGTATATGCCTTGGAGGTCTTTTCCTGAGACTCTGCCGCGCCCTTTGTCTCTGCCGCTGCCTTAGTCTCTGCTTCTGTCTCTGCGACGCCCTCGTCTGCGTCGCTAACTACGTCAGCCGTTGTGGTGGCCTTTTCCTGCTTTGTCCATGGCATTTTCACATGTAACAGGCTAGATCAGGAGCACAGAGGAACAAAACCCAAAACCCAGTGGCGGAGTTACTGCAATTAAGACTGCAATAAAGAAGGAAACAAACACGGGAATAAAGCGGACGGGCAGTGGCGTTGTGAAACAATGAAGCGTAGCTTGTGAACAAAGGCTTGTGAGTAAAGCCATTTTTGTTGAATGAGGAGGACCAACATGACTGCTCCGGAGAAGGTCACCGGTGTGGAGCTGACCGAGGCCGCTCAGCAGAAGGCCAGCGCACTGCTGGCACAGGAGGGCCGCGACGATCTTTCCCTGCGTATCGCAGTGCAGCCAGGTGGCTGCGCCGGCCTGCGTTACCAGCTGTTTTTCGATGATCGTTCCCTGGATGGCGATCTAGTTGACGAGTACGACGGCGTGAATCTGGTCGTAGACCGCATGTCTTCCCCGTACCTGGTGGGCGCGAAGATCGATTTTGCGGACACCATCGAGTCTCAGGGCTTTACCATCGATAATCCGAATGCCACCGGTTCCTGTGCCTGTGGTGATTCCTTCAGCTAAGCAGCTAGTTAAACAGCTAGCCTAGTTCGCTTAGGCCCTTAAACTATTGACGCCCCCGAGGGATGAACTCCTTCGGGGGCGTTTTGGGGTCTTCTACAGGTCGACCGGGTACTGGCGCTGATCGATCTTCGGGTGGATACGATCCTCGACAAAGATACCGTGCCAGACCATGAACGCGATGACGGTCCACAGGCGACGCGAGTGATCCGGGCCGGAGCCGGTATTCATGGCCACTCGATGCTCGTCCAGCATCTTTAAGACTTCGGCCTTGTTGAAAAGGTGGTCGGTCTGGGAAGCTTCGATGTTCTCCTTGGCCCAGCCGTAGAGTTCATCGCCCGCGAGCCAGTGGCGCATAGGCACGGGGAAGCCCAGCTTCTTGCGGTGTAGAACATGCGGGGGAACGATACGTTCCAGAGCCTTACGAAGGGCGTACTTGGTAGTGCCGTGGGAGATCTTCAGTTCGTGGGGGAGAGTCTCTGCCACGTCGAAAACGACCTTGTCCAGGAAAGGCACGCGTAGCTCCAGGGAGTTAGCCATGTTGATCTTGTCGGCCTTAACCAGGATGTCTCCGCGCATCCAGGTAAACAGATCCAGGTGCTGCATGCGGGCAACCGGATCCATGTCCTGCGACTTCGCGTAAATCGGCGCGGTGACCTCGCGGTGATCCCACTCTGGGCGGATCTCGCGGAGCACGCGCTCCAGTTGCTGGTAGTTAAAGGAACGCGCATTGCCGTAGTAACGATCCTCCATCGGCATGGTGCCGCGTTGCAGCAGGGACTTGCCGCGCACGCCCTCGGGGAGCGCGTTACCCACGCTAGCCAGTACTCGCTTCAGCGGGGAGGGGATCTTGTCGAAAGGTGCCAGGCTGAGCGGCTCCTTGTAGATCGTGTAGCCGCCGAAGAGCTCGTCGGCGCCCTCGCCGGAGAGCACGACCTTCACGTGCTTGCGGGCTTCGGCTGCAACGAAGTACAGGGGAACCAGAGAAGGATCGGCCACCGGATCGTCCAGGTACCAGATGATCTTCGGAATAGCCTCGGCATATTCCTCGGGGCTCACGACCTTCACGATGTGCTCGGCTCCGATAGCGGCGGCAGATTCGGCGGCTACATCTACCTCGGAGTACCCCTCACGCTCGAAACCGGTGGTGAAGGTCAGCAGATCCGGGTTGTGACGCTTTGCCAGTGCGGCGATGGCGGTGGAGTCGATGCCTCCCGAAAGGAAGGAGCCGACCGTCACGTCTGCGCGCATGTGCTTGGCCACGGAATCCTCCAAGGCCTCCGCGATACGCTGGAAAACGGCTTCTTCATCGCCTGCTGCAACCTTCTTAACGGGGAAGCGAGGCTCGAACCAACGAGTTTCCTCGATCTGGCCACCGGGTGCCACGAAGCCATAGCTGCCGGATTCCAAACGGCGAATGTGCTTGTGCAGGCTCTCCGGCTCCGGCACGTACTGCAGATCCGTGTAGTGAGCGATTGCGCGGATATCCAGGTCGAGGTTCAACCCCAGCTGCTCGGCCATCGACAGGATGCACTTCTTCTCCGAGGCGAAAACGGTGCCCGCCTCTGTAGTGGCGATGTACATCGGCTTGATGCCGAATTGGTCGCGAGCCAGGAAGAGCTTCTTTTCCTTGGAATCCCACACAGCAAAGCCAAACATGCCGCGGAGATGATTCACCACGTCGGCACCCCAGTGGTGGAAGCCAACAACAATCGGCTCTCCGTCACCCTCAGTATTAAAGGAATAGCCCGCTTGCTCGAGTTCCTCTCGAAGCTCCACATAGTTGTAGATCTCGCCGTTAAACGTCAGTGCATAACGGTTTGGTTCGTCCTCTGGGCCCCACTGGAGTGGCTGGTGAGAGTGCTCCAGATCGATGATGGAGAGCCGGTTAAAGCCGAAGACAACATCTTGGTCATGCCAGGTGCCACTATCGTCCGGGCCACGGTGGTGCATGCAGGGCAGTGCACCCTCTACTGCATCGACAAAGTTTTCCGCGTCGTTATTCGCCGCAATGATTCCAAGCAATCCACACATGCGTTCAGACTTTACGCGGGCGGGGTAGAGGTGGGCTAGTTGCCACGGCGGGGAAAGCTCGTTTGCTGGGGATCCCTACGTTAAAAAGTGATTTGTATTACAGAATTGGGATTCTGTGAGACTTTACAGCAACCAATGCGCTACCGAATAGCCACGCGTAACCTTGTGGCATGGCAAAAAACTTCGCAGCACAATTAGTAAAGACTCTTGAAAATCAAGGCGTTAAGCGAATCTTCGGATTGGTAGGCGATAGCCTCAACCCCATTGTGGATGAGGTTCGTCAATCCTCTATTGAATGGATCCACGTTCGGAACGAGGAATCTGCGGCCTTCGCCGCTGGTGCTGAATCCCTCGTTACCGGTGAATTGGCAGTATGTGCTGCTTCCTGTGGCCCTGGCAATACTCACCTGATCCAGGGGCTATACGATTCCCATCGAAATGGTGCAAAGGTTCTGGCCATTGCTTCTCACATCCCGAGCGTGCAGATCGGCACCCAGTTCTTCCAGGAGACTCACCCGGAGCAGATTTTCCAGGAGTGCTCTGGATACTGCGAGATGATTAACTCTGCCGCGCAGGGTCCCAAGGTATTGCACAATGCGATCCAGTCCACCCTTGCTGGCAACGGTGTAAGCGTGCTGGTTATCCCCGGCGATGTATCCTCCCAGGCGATCGAGGAAGAAGGCTTTATCGGTTCCGTGTATGCCAAGGGTCGCCCCGTGCTGTACCCGGATGCCGAGGAAGCAGCCCGCCTGGCCAAGGCTATTAACGATGCTAAGACTGTCACCTTGTTCTGCGGTGAGGGCGTCAAGAACTCCCGAGAGCAAGTGCTCAAGCTTGCGGAAAAGATTAAGTCTCCCATTGGCCACGCTTTCGGCGGCAAGATGCACATTCAGTACGACAACCCGTTCGACGTCGGTATGTCCGGTCTGCTGGGCTATGGAGCAGCCCGAGAAGCGATGTACGACGCGGATTTGCTGATCCTGCTGGGCACAGACTTCCCATACAACGACTTCCTGCCAAGCGGAAACGTGGCGCAGGTGGATATCGACGGCTCGCACATTGGCCGCCGCACAACCATTAATTACCCGGTCGTCGGTGACGTTGGAGCTGTGATTGATACGATCCTGCCTCACATCGAGGAAAAGACTGACCGTAGCTTCCTGGATAAGCAGTTGCGTAACCATGCTCGTGCACTGAATCATGTGGTGGATGCCTACACGAAGAAGGCTGGCAAGTCTAAGCCGATCCACCCGGAGTATGTGGCGGATACCATTGACCGTCTTGCAGCTGAAGATGCCATCTTCACTATCGATACCGGTATGTGCAATGTATGGGGTGCTCGCTACATCACGCCGAATGGTAAGCGCACGGAGATCGGCTCCTTCCGCCACGGCACGATGGCCAATGCGCTGCCGCAGGCACTCGGCGCACAGGCTGCGGACCGGAACCGCCAGGTGATTTCCTTCTCCGGCGACGGTGGTTTGGGCATGCTGATGGGTGAACTACTGACCGCAAAGCTCCACGATCTGCCCGTCAACATCGTAGTGTTTAACAACTCCTCGCTGGGTATGGTGAAGCTCGAGATGATGGTTGCTGGTCTGCCGGAGCATGAGACTGACCACGAGCACGTGAACTTCTCCAAGATCGCTGAGGCCATTGGCATTAAGGCGATCCGAATCGAGGATCCGCAGGATGTCGAGAAGGGCATCAAGGAAGCCTTGGCTTATGACGGGCCGGTGCTGGTGGATGTCGTTACTGACCCGAACGCTCTGAGCCTGCCGCCGAACATCACCTGGGAGATGATGATGGGCTTCTCACGCTCCGCTACGCGCACTGTGTTTGACGGTGGCGTGGGACGCATGGTCGACCTGGCGCGCGCCAACCTCCGGAACATCGGAGCGGCGGGCACAATTGAGATCAACAAGCTCTAAGTAAGAGGGGTGAGGCGCTCTGAGGAGTGCCTCTTCAGGCCTACCTATGGCGGGAGTCACACATGTGTGGGCTCCCGCCTAACCCGTGTGGGGGCAATGGGAGCGGTAGCCAACCCCGAAAAGGGAATTTCCGCTTCCGTGATGGTGGCAATGTCCTGTCAATGGTCTAAGGTTCTTTAAGTGAAGTTGTTGTAAGACTATCTAACGCGCGCGAACTGCAGGCGAGCGTGAGAGTCCAGTTCTTGCAACGCAAGTGACGTGTGAATGAGGAAGGCAAACTCGCGTGGAACAGCGAAATAAGCACGGTTTGACTCGCCGTATTGGCCTCGCCGGCGTACTGGGTCTTGCTGGCCTGGTGCTGACTGGTTGTACTGTCGCCCCACCGGAAAACAAGTTCTTCGATGCTCTGCGAATGGGCTGGCCGAAGGGTATTACCCCGGAGTCCAAGGAAATGGGCAACATGTGGGTATGGGTCTGGGTTGTCGCCTGGATCATCGGCATCATCATGTGGGTTCTGTTGTTCGTCAACATGGGCCGTTCTAGCGCGAAGAAGGCCGCTAAGCGCGGCGAGGACGAGTTCCCGCGCCAGACTGGTTACAACGTTCCGCTGGAGCTCGTTCTAACCACCTTGCCAGTTCTGATCATCTGTACCCTGTTCTTCTTCAACGTTCAGACTCAGGATCGTGCGACCGCACTGGACAAGGATCCGAAGGTTACCGTCGACGTCACTGGCTACCAGTGGAACTGGAAGTTCGGCTACAGCCACGTTGCTGCAGAGCTGAACGGTGGCCAGGAGTACAAGGGCACCGACAAGGAAGCACAGGCTCGCGCCGAGGATTCCAAGAAGCCCGCTAAGAAGCTGGACAAGCACGGCGAGCAGGTTCCGGGGCCGATCCACGGCCGCGCGAAGGATGAATACAGCTACCTGAACTTCGACAAGATCGAGACCGTGGGCACCACCCAGGAGATTCCGGTTCTGGTCGTTCCTTCCGGCACTCCGATTGAGTTCAACCTGGCCTCCGCCGACGTTGTCCACTCCTTCTGGATCCCGGAGTTCCTGTTCAAGCGCGACGTCTTCCCGCACCCGGAAGCAAACCGCTCTGAGCGTATCTTCCAGGTTGAGTCCATCGATCAGGAAGGCGCGTTCGTCGGACGCTGTGCCGAGATGTGTGGTACTTACCACGCAATGATGAACTTCGAACTCCGCGTCGTTTCCCCGGAGAAGTTCGAGCAGTACATGAAGTTCCGCCAGGACAACCCTGAGGCACCGAACTCGGAGGCTCTGAAGTCCATCGGCGAGCAGCCGTACGCAACCTCCACCCACCCGTTCAATTCCGACCGCACTGGTACCAGGAACCCGGAAGAGAACCACAAGGATCGCAACGCCGCTTAAGCGGCAGCGCAAGGTTAAGAAGAAAGAGAGACAAAGCAAATGACTTCTGGTGCAAAGCTTTTCTACGGCATAGGTACTTTCTTCACCGTGGTCACGGTGTTCTACTTCATCGTTACGCACTCCGTTAGCGATGCGGGCAACGTCATGGGTGTTGAATGGGCCGGTGGCACCGGCCTCGTGATGGCAACCCTGCTGGCTTTCATGCTCGCTGGCTACCTCCACCTGACGTCGTCTAAGACCGACATTGGCCCGGATGATTGGGAAGAGGCAGAGATCGAGGACGGCGCTGGCGTGCTGGGCTTCTTCTCCGCAAGCTCCATCTGGCCGTTCTGGATGACCGTTTCCATCGTCGTGATGGGTGCAGGCCTGGCCTGGTGGCACCTGTGGCTGGTTCTCTTCGGCGCAGCAATGCTGATCTGGGCAACCACGATGCTGAACCTGCAGTATGGCCTGCCGCCGGAGAAGCACTAAACTTCACACTTCACTAAAAACTCCCCCTTCCGCCAACCCACGAGGTTGCAGCGGAAGGGGGAGTTCTTTTTGTGCTAGAACTTCCGTCCCACGATCTTTTCCATCTGCTTCCACGCAGCCCCGGATTCCAGTGCTTCCCGGGCGTGCTCTACTTGCTCAGATAGGGACGCCTGGAATCCCTTCTCTTCCCATCCGCGCACAGCTGTCAAGGCACCAGCGGCGTTAATCAAGACAGCATCCTTTATTGCGCCGGTGATTTCGCCCTTCATCAGACGCACAGCCACATCTGCGTTATAGCTAGCATCACCACCGGCGAGGCTGCCATCTTCATAAAAGTCGAGTCCGACACTGCGAGGGTTAATGACTTCTTCACCGGTGCGGCCTGCGGCGTCAACAGTAACGACCTCGGTAGGTGTGCACACCGAGATTTCGTCCATTCCGTCCATGCCGCGAACGACGAGTACGCGGCTGCCCTGACGGGCGAAGGCGCCACCCATGATCGGCATGAACTCCTTGAAAGCGCAGCCAATGAGTCCGTACTTGGGGTAGGCGGGGTTGGTCATCGGGCCAAGGAGGTTGAAGATGGTCGGGGCGCCCAGCTGGCTGCGTACAGGGGCGGCGAAGCGCATCGCTGGGTGGTAGGTTTTGGCGAACATGAAGGCAAAACCTGTCTCGTGTGCGTCGTCGCGAATAGCCTCTGGGGAGCGCTCGATATCGAGGCCCAGAGCCTCCAACATGTCCGCACCGCCACACTTCGAACTTGCGGCGCGGTTACCGTGCTTCACTACCGGAACGCCCGTGGCGGCAACAACAAAGGAAGCCATTGTGGAAATGTTCACAGTGTGATGACCGTCGCCGCCGGTGCCGACGATATCCACGCAATTCGGCACGTCCGAAAAGTCAACTGGAGTAGCGAAGCTGGTCATTGTCTCGGCAGCGGCGGCAAGCTCGGCAGCGGTAATACCGCGCACTCGAATTCCGAAGGCAAATCCCGAAATCTGTGCGTCGGTTGCGTGACCCTCCATGATCTGTTGCATTGTCCAGCGCACCTGCGATTCGCTCAGCTCCTGGCCATTGCCCAGTCGCCCCAGTACGCCGGGCCAGGTGAAGTAGCTTGGCGGTAGTTGTTTGGGGGAGAGACCGCTGATGTCTGCGGGACGTGGGGTAGTGGGGGCCATGGTTCTTTCGACGCGCCTTCCTGTCCTAGAAAGAAGTAATAAGCAAAAACGCTCTGTACTAACCAGTCTATTAGTTGGGTAGTAGCACGGGGAGTTTTTGGGTTGACGCCCTTACAGGGGAGATATTCGAAGGTTCCGCTCAGGTGAAAGGGGTAGGAGGGGAGTAGCCCCATCGTGGGGTATGCGGCGTGTCCGCTCTTGACGAAAGTGGGTTTTGACCTGTCGTTATGTAGCTCGTCGGATGGGGGAGGATAAAAGTTCCCGCTAACCCCTAACGGGGTGGGCTTTCAGCGTTATCCAAGGTTTTACCTGCGATTTTACAGATGGCTTCCAGAAAAGTGCTGGAGTGAATCGACTATCGGGCTTTAAACGGCCATACTGTTATGCGTGACGAGCGCAGTTGAAAACCCAGGTATGGCAGCACCACATCGTGTTGCGACACTGAACCGACCCAATATGGTCAGTGTCGGCACGATTGTGTTCCTGTCTCAGGAATTGATGTTTTTCGCTGGCCTTTTCGCGATGTACTTCGTGTCCAAGGCCAACTCTGGCGGCAATTGGCCGTCTGAGCCCACTGAGCTGAACGTGCCATTCGCGGCAGCGATCACGATTATTCTGATCAGTTCTTCGTTCACTGCTCAGTGGGGCGTCTTCGCGGCGGAGAGGGGTGACGTCTTCGCGCTTCGCAAGTGGTACGCATTGTCCGCGCTGTTGGGAACTATCTTCCTTATTGGCCAGGGCTACGAGTACGTTCACTTGGTGGAGCACGGAACGACGATCCCGGGCTCCGTCTATGGTTCGGTCTTCTTCATCACGACAGGCTTCCACGGCGCGCACGTGCTCGCCGGTGTGATTGCCTTCATCGTGGTGCTGCTGAGGACCGCCAAGTCGAAGTTCACCCCGGCACAGGCCACCGCCGCCGTCGTTGTGTCCTACTACTGGCACTTCGTCGACGTCGTCTGGATCGGCCTGTGGATCACCATTTACTTCATTCAGTAGGCCGGCCAGGTCGGTTCCTCTTAACACGAAGACATTCGCTTAAGAGGGTCGGCCTACAGCCCATCGCAATTCCATTGACTAACTAATAAGGGAACAAGATGGATATCAACTCCACCAACGCGACCACGGAGCAGAGCTCCGTTGGTTCGAAGGGCAGTGCCGCCAAGGCACGCCGCCGCCGGAAGGTCCGTAAGGCCTTTGCTGGCGCGTTGGCATTGTTGTTCGCGCTGACGGGCGCGGGCTTCCTAGCCAACGCATTGACCCCTGACGCACAGAATGCCGTTGCTGAGCAGAGCTCGGAGGAACTGGCCAAGCAGGGTAAGGAACTCTACGAGGTTGCTTGTATCACCTGTCACGGTGGAAACCTGCAGGGTGTTAAGGACCGTGGTCCTTCTCTGATCGGTGTCGGTGAGGGCGCTGTGTACTTCCAGGTACACTCTGGCCGCATGCCGATGCTGCGTAACGAGGCTCAGGCAAGCCGCAAGAACCCGCGCTACTCCGAGCAGCAGGCTCTGGCGCTGGCCGCATACGTAAATGCAAACGGTGGCGGCCCGGGCATCGTCCGCGACTCTAACGGTGAGATTGCAATGGAGTCCCTGCGTGGCTCCAATAACAAGAACGGCGAGATCGACCCGGCTGATGTTGCCCGTGGTTCTGACCTGTTCCGCCTGAACTGTGCATCTTGCCACAACTTCACCGGTAAGGGCGGCGCACTGTCCAGTGGTAAGTACGCTCCGGCTCTGGCCCCGGCCAACGAGCAGGAGATTTACCAGGCAATGCTGACCGGCCCGCAGAACATGCCGAAGTTCTCTGACCGCCAGCTGACTGCTGACGAGAAGAAGGACATCATCGCCTACCTGAAGTCGGCCAAGGAAACTCCGAACCCCGGTGGCTTCGGTCTGGGCGGTATCGGCCCGGTGACTGAAGGCATGATGATGTGGTTCGTTGGCATCGTGGTTCTCGTTGCCTTCGCTATGTGGATTGGATCGCGGTCATGAGTGAGCACAACAAGAAGTACAGCAACGAAGAGCTGTCGAAGATGAACGATGACGAGCTGGCCCGCCTGGGTACTGAGCTCGACGGCGTAACGGTTGCCTACCGCAAGGAACGCTTTCCGATCGCCAACGATCCCGCTGAAAAGCGTGCAAGCCGCAAGGTCACCATCATGCTGGCCCTGTCGGTTCTGTTCGGTATCGCTTTCATCGGTGTCTACCTGTTCTGGCCGTGGGAGTACAAGCACCTCGCTGAGGATGGCGTGTGGCTCTATTCGATCTACACCCCGCTACTGGGCCTTACTGCGGGTCTGAGCATCACGCTGCTGGGTGCGGCTATCATTACCTACACCAAGAGCTTCGTTCCGGAAGAGATTTCGGTGCAGACTCGCCACGATGGTCCGTCTGAGGAAGTTGACCGTCGTACCTTGGTCGCTCTGCTGAATGATTCCTGGAAGACTTCCACCCTGGGTCGTCGTCCGGTAATCGCTGGCCTGGCTGGTGCTGGTGCAGTGCTGGCTGGCTTGACCATTGCTCTGCCGCTCGGCGGCATCATTAAGAACCCCTGGAAGGCCAAGGCCATGGGTATCCAGGGTGACGGCACCCTGTGGACTACTGGTTGGACGCTGGTGGAGCAGGGCGAGAAGGTCTACCTGGGCCGCGATACCGGTGCAATTGCCGAGGAGCACGAGGGTCACTACAGCACCCAGGGTGTTTCCCGCCTGATCCGCATGCGTCCGGAAGATCTGGATCCGGCTTCGATGGAGACCGTGTTCCCGCTGACCGAGGAGATGGTCAACGACGGCGACAAGTTCGACAAGAACCGCGACGTCTACGAGGAGCACATGCACTCCATCCACGGCCCGCGTAACGCCGTGATGTTGATTCGCCTGCGCCAGGCAGACGCCGCAAAGGCGATCTTGCGCGAAGGCCAGGAGGACTTCCACTACGGCGACTACTTCGCCTACTCCAAGATCTGTACTCACATCGGTTGCCCTACGTCCCTGTATGAGCAGCAAACCAACCGCATCCTCTGCCCGTGCCACCAGTCCCAGTTCGATGCACTGCAGCATGGTAAGCCGATCTTCGGACCGGCAGCCCGTGCTCTGCCCGAGCTGTCGATCTCGGTTGACGAAGAGGGATACATGTACGCCGACCGTAACTTCATCGAGCCTGTCGGCCCGGCATTCTGGGAGCGTCGTTCATGACCACTAAACAACAGAGCCGCGCTGCTAAAGCGGCCAACAACATCGACGAGCGGTACACAGCTTCTGGCTTGATCCGCCCGCAAATCAACAAGGTATTCCCGACTCACTGGTCGTTCATGCTCGGTGAGATCGCGCTGTACTCTTTCATCATCCTGATCCTGTCGGGTGTTTACCTGACGCTGTTCTTCGACCCCTCCATGTCGAAGGTGATCTACGACGGCGCTTATGCACCTCTAAATGGTGTGGAGATGTCCGCCGCCTACAAGACTGCTCTGAACCTTTCTTTCGAGGTTCGCGGTGGTTTGTTCATCCGCCAGGTTCACCACTGGGCTGCGTTGCTGTTTGCCGTGTCGATCATGGTTCACATGCTGCGCATCTTCTTCACCGGTGCATTCCGCAAGCCGCGTGAGGCGAACTGGGTTATCGGCTGTGTCCTGCTGCTGCTCTCCGTGGCTGAGGGCTTCATGGGCTACTCCCTGCCGGATGACCTGCTTTCCGGTGTTGGTCTGCGCATTATGTCTGCCATCATGGTTGGCTTGCCGGTTATCGGCACCTGGCTGCACTGGATCATGTTCGCTGGCGACTTCCCGGGTGAGATCATTATTCCTCGCCTGTACATCGCCCACGTTCTTCTGATCCCGGGCATCCTGCTGGCACTGATCGCTGCCCACCTTGCACTCGTGTGGTACCAGAAGCACACCCAGTTCCCTGGACCGGGTCGTACCGAGAACAACGTTGTCGGCGTTCGTATTCTGCCGGTGTTCGGTCTGAAGGCAGCTTCCTTCGGCCTGATCACCTTCGGCGTGGTTGCTCTGATGGCTGGTCTGTTCCAGATCAACGCCATCTGGAATCTCGGCCCGTACAACCCCTCCCAGGTTTCTGCTGGTTCTCAGCCGGATATCTACATGCTGTGGACTGACGGTGCTGCGCGTGTCATGCCGGCATGGGAGCTGTACCTCGGTAACTACACCATTCCGGCTGTGTTCTGGGTAGCTCTGCTGCTGGGCATCCTGGTTGTGCTGCTGTTCACCTACCCGTGGATCGAGCAGAAGTTCACCGGCGATGACGCCCACCACAACCTCTTGCAGCGTCCGCGCGACGTTCCGGTTCGTACCGCCCTGGGCGTCATGGCACTGACCTTCTACGTGCTGCTGACTATCTCCGGTGGTAACGACCTGCTGGCGATGCACTTCACGATCTCGCTGAACCTGATGACGTGGCTGGGTCGTATCGGCCTGGTATTGCTGCCTCCGATCGCGTACTTCATCACGTACCGCCTGTGCGTCTCCCTGCAGCGCTCCGACCGCGAGGTTCTGGAGCACGGCATTGAGACCGGTACCATCCGCCAGCTGCCATCCGGTGGCTTCATCGAGGTCCACCAGCCGCTGGGTCCGGTCGACGAGCACGGCCACCCGATTCCGCTGGAGTACCAGGGTGCATACGTTCCGAAGACCATGAACGAGCTCGGCGCTGCCGGTCACCCTGGTCGCGGTGGCTTCTTCTCCCCGGATTCCCCAGAGATCGTGGAGAAGGCGGAGCGCATCGAGCACGACAATCACGCAGAGCAGAAGGAAATGTTCGAGCGTCTCAACGAGGAGAACCGTCGTCGCCACGAGGAGCTCGACAAGTAACCTCGCATCGAGCTGATTCAACTGCTCTCACATAAGGCTCGATAAAATCCCGTCCACCAAGAAGGTGGGCGGGATTATTTTAGTTCCGCTCTTGCGACAGTGCCTTTAGTACGTCATAGGTCGCCAGGGCGTCACTCATCGCTCGATGTAGTGGGCGGTGGGTGACCTTGAGATACGACGCCACGTTCCCCAGGCGGTAGCGTCCAACTGACTCTCGCGGAATTAGTGTGCGGGATGCCTCCGCTGTACACACCAGTCGTGGAGTGTAGGGAGGAGAGACAAGCTCGTTTGAAGCGGTGAGCTGGGTGCGCAGCATTTCGTGCTGCAAGAAGGAGAAGTCGAAGAAGACATTGTGCCCAACAAGACGTGGGACGGTGGAGCCATGTGGGCGGAGGAACCCCAGCAATTCGGGAAGTATGTCCTCAAAGGTGGGTTTGTCGGCCAAGAGCCCTTCGGAGATGCCCGTTAAGTCGGTAATCTCCTCTGGAACCTTTTGTAGCGGGTTGAGGAGTGATGTATAGCGTTGCTGGATCTTTCCGTCTGAGACCCGCAGAGCCGCGATTTCAATTATTCGCTCTTGCTGTGGCCGCAACCCGGTTGTTTCCAAGTCGATCACGATGCAGTTGTGAAGAGTGCGCTGTAGATCCGAGCGTGTGTGCGCCAAGGCGTAGGAATCCGGCATCTCATCGGAACGGCGTGGCTGGCGTGGCTTAGCGGGCCGTGAATCCTCTGCGGGGAGAAGAGGCTCATGGTACCGCGGATTCGGCACGGTAGGGGGCATGGGGATCAAGTTTAGCTTTTGGGCGGGGGATGTTGGCAGGGTTGCACTGAGCCAGGCGGTTTTTGAAGCGCTATGGGCGTAAAAGACACGCCAAAATTACCTAGTGTGACGAGTATCACATCTGTTATTTTCTGAAAATATCCTAAGTGTCAGGCTGTGGTAGGGGCAGTAAGTGCATTTACTAAAACCGCAGGTCAGCAATTTATAAAGCTTCGATAACTTTCAGGCTACAGTTGAGGGTTCGAAAAATCTCGGTTTGATAACAACGGCACGTCTAAGGCTCAAAAAGCTCAGATTTGCGGAACGGCTGGACATGGACCGCAATCATTTCGTAATCTTTTCGAGACCTTAGAGGTGAGCGACAAAGAGCTCACCGCACCGCGGTAGCTTCCGAAGGGTTGCCGGGCGAGGGGATATGGAAAAGCTCCACACCCCAAACAACGGATTGAAAGGTAATTGAGGACTTATATGGGCAAGCACAGCCTGAAGAAGAACAACGTATCTCGCAACGCAGCTGTCGTCGCTGCCGTCGGTGTGGGTGCCGCTGTACTGACCCCCGCTGCCGCCCAGGCTGCGCCGGTCACTCACAAGCAGTCCGGCGTAACCGTAGAGGTTCCGGATCACCTGCTGCCGACCATCAAGCCTTACTTCAAGCAGGCTGGCCTGACCACCGATGGTGGCAACAAGAAGGCTGCGACTAAGGCTGTCAAGGCTGCGGCTCCAAAGCTGGCTGCTTCCTCTATCGGACAGCGCATTGCGGACATCGCTAAGTCCAAGGTTGGTGCACCGTACTCTTGGGGCGCTTCTGGCCCGAACGCGTTTGACTGCTCCGGCCTGACCTCTTGGGCTCACCGCCAGGTTGGCAAGTCCATCCCGCGTACCTCCTCTGCTCAGGCTTCCGCTGGCAAGAAGGTGTCCATGAACGCTCTGCAGCCGGGCGATGTTATCTCCTACTACGGTGGCGCATCCCATGTTGCGATCTACATTGGCAATGGCAAGATCGTTCACGCCCTGAACTCTTCCAACCCGGTGCGTATCGACAACCTGCACATGATGCCTGTGTACAACGCGGTTCGCTTCTAATTTTTAGCCAACACCTTCCGGTGTTTCTCTAGCTCAGATGTTGATATCGGGGCTAGTGTTACGGCTGGTGAAGGCGTGAAATGCTGGGGCTGGTGCTATTAGGGCGCCAGTCCCACTTTTGCCCTTTCATGTGGCAGAATATCTATCGGTGAACGGCTCCTTCGGCGGGCCGAAAATTTTTTGAGAACTAAAGAAAGTCCAGTCGTGAACGTGTCGTTTTCCTATTCTCGTGATCGCTCCTCGCGCGGCAGTCGCTCCGGTGCAAACGCTATCGCCAAGGCCACATCTGCGGCGTTGTTAGCTCTCGCAATGGGAGCTACTGTCCCGCAGGCCAGTGCGGATCCACAGAACGCTCCGGGGCGAGGTGACCAGGGGCAGGGAAGCGACAAGAAGGATGACCGCAACGCGGATCAAAAGCGTGCGGAAGAAATCCGTCGCCTACTGGACACACCGATCCCAGCGGATGTTGACGGTCTGCTGAACCACGTAGACAAGGTATCCGGCTACGCCTCCGAGACTTCGGATGAGGTTGAGCAGCTGAAGATCGATATCGACCAGGCCAAGGGGAACCTGGCAAAGGCCAACAAGGCTGCCGATGACTCGCGCAAGAAGGCTGAGAAGCTCAACACGGATGTCAAGGCGTCACGTGCAAATGTCACCGGCGTATCTCGCGCGATGTACCGTGGCGCCACGGTGGATCCGGTCTCTGCTTTTGTTGGCTCCCAAGGCCCGCAGGCTGCAGTCGAGCGTTCTTCTTACCTGACGTCGATTGGTGATCAGCGTGCCGATACCGTGAACACCCTGAGCCAGAAGCTGAAGGATGCTGCTAAGGAGAAGAACAAGGCGAGCCGTTCTAAGGCCACCGCAGATTTCCAGCTGCGTACCCTCAACGATCGCAAGAAGGACCTTGACGATCGCAACAAGGAGCTCGGCGAGCTGAAGGACAAAATCATGAAGGCCGTCGACGGGCTTAGCCCGGAGGATCGTCGACGCTGGATTGATCGCAATGGTCCCATCGACATGAATGTTGAGCAGTTCCTCGGCAAGATGAAGAAGGCCGGTGACTCCGGTGCACCGGTCAATGCAACTGGTGTGGTCGCAGCGGCCTTGTCGAAGTTGGGATCCCCGTACTCCTGGGGTGCCGCCGGCCCGAGCGCTTTCGACTGCTCCGGCCTGATGTTCTGGTCCTACCAGCAGCAGGGTAAGTCCATCCCGCGCACCTCGTCCGCACAGATCGCAGGTGGGCAGCCGGTCTCCATTGACGACCTACAGCCGGGCGACATCGTTGGTTTTTACCCGGGGGTGACCCACGTGGGCATGTACATTGGTGATGGCAAGATCGTCCACGCCTCCGATTACGGCATCCCCGTACAGGTAGTTCCGCTGAACTCCATGCCGATCTCGGGCGCCGCCCGCTACTAAACATCCCACAGCGTGCGGTAGCATCCGTTCGTATGTCCAGCGCAGATCAGCATAGTCATCCCCGCGTCCTCGTCGTCACCAATGACTTCCCGCCTACCCTCGGCGGGATTCAGACGTATGTGCGCGACTACCTCTCCACGCTGGATCCGGCCAAGGTTGTGGTTTTCGCCTCTACCCAACACCGCGAGGATGCAATGGCCTTCGACGGTGAACAGGACTACCACGTCGTCCGATGGCCTCGCAGCATCATGCTGCCCACCCCAGCCACTGCGCGGAAGATGCAGCAGCTGATCCGTGAACATGACATCCACACCGTCTGGTTCGGGGCGGCCGCACCGCTGGCATTGATGGCGAATAGTGCCCGGGCAGCGGGCGCTCGCCGGATTGTTGCCTCCACCCATGGCCACGAGGTCGGATGGTCCATGTTCCCCGGTTCGCGCCACGTCCTTGCCCGCATCGGCCGTACCGTGGATTGCTTGACATATGTTTCGCACTATGCCCGCAATCGAATGGCCGCTGCCTTTGGTCCCTCCGTTGCGTGGGAACCTATGCCAGGTGGCGTCAACACGGATCTCTTCCAACCGGATCTGGCGATGCGAGATGCGCTTCGGGCGCGCTATGGCGTGACGGACAAGAAGGTCATTGTCGCCGTCTCCCGACTGGTTCCACGCAAAGGCCAAGACACTTTGGTAAAGGCCATGCCCGCCATCCTTCGTGAGCACCCGGATGCACATTTGCTTGTCGTCGGACCCGGCGCTTACCGCATGAAGTTGGAGAAGCTGGCGCGTCGGCTGGGCGTCACAAAGAACATAACCTTTACCGGTGCGGTCGACGTAGAGGAACTACCAGGCCACTTCGTGGTCGGTGATGTTTTCGCACTCCCGGTGCGAACGCAACTGGGCGGACTGTCCGTAGAAGGGCTCGGGATCGTATTTCTCGAGGCACAAGCCGCGGGAGTCGCTACGGTTTCCGGCAATGGTGGCGGCGCGCCCGAGACAGTGATCGATGGGGAAACAGGGCTGGTCGTGGACTCGCGGGATCTGGACGACGTGGTGGCGCAGATCTCTTCGCTGCTTAGTGACGCCCCCACGCGCCAGCGCCTAGCGACCGCAGCTCGGAAAAACGTGATGGAGAAATGGACGTGGCACGTCCTCGGTTACCAGTGCCGAGCGGTCATGCGAGGCGGGGGAGAGATTCCACCGCGGCATAGCTTCGCCTAGACGTAAATCTTGGGGTAGAACCACAGAGTTTTTATGCAGCCCACGGCTGGCTAGAATGATGAGGTTACATACGGACTACAGAGGGAAGAGGGATCGCTTCGTGACTGGGAGCCTTACCGTGGGCGTGGACATCGGTGGCACGAACCTACGTGCTGCCGTGGTGGACGCGGACGGCCAGATCCTGGACATTGAAAAGCTTCCGACCCCCTCCAATGTTTATGCCCTGGAAACCGCGCTGGTGCATGCTATCGGCTGCCTGCAGCGCCGCAATGAAGGCATCGTCGCAGTGGGATTGGCCGTGGCTGGGTTTATTAATGCGCAGCGCGACACAGTGCGCTTTGCCCCGCACCTGCCATGGCGGAACGCGCAGGTCACCGACAGGCTCAGCGCCAAGTTAGGGCTTCCGGTGGAATTGGAGCACGACGCCAACTCCGCGGCGCTAGGGGAGTACCGATTGGGAGCTGCCCAAGGAGTCGGCACGTGGGTGCTTTTTGCTTTGGGGACCGGAATCGGTGGTGCCGTCATGGTGGATGGCGAGATCTACCGAGGAGCTTTTGGTACAGCCCCGGAGTTTGGGCATCTGACTGTCATGCCAGGTGGTCGTGCCTGCCCCTGCGGTAAACAAGGTTGCCTGGAGCGCTATTGCTCGGGTTCGGCCCTGGCACTGACCGCCCAAGACCTGATTGCTACGGGACGCTACCCGGATTCCGCCATTACACGGGAATTCGCCCAGCACCCAGAAGAAATCTCCGGACGAGCCGTAGTTCGCCTGGCGCGTGAGGGAGATCCGTTGGCACGCGCCGCAGTGGAGGACATGGGCTTGTGGCTAGGGCGCGGACTGTCGCTGGTGCAAGATGTGTTGGATCCGGAATTGATCGTGATCGGCGGGGGCGTAAGTGCCGATGCAGATCTGTTTCTGGACCAGGCGGAATCCATGCTGAATTACAGCATCGTCGGAGCCGGTCACCGGCCTGTCGCACGGGTAAAGACCGCGCAATTGGGAGGAGATGCCGGTATGATCGGCGTGGCGTTATTGGCGCGCGATCGCCTTCAGACGGGCGCCTAAAGGCTAGCGTTGTGCGCGCCGAATACTGCGCCAATTACTGCGCTGCTTTTTGTGGCGCTCACGAGGGAAGTACACAAGGGACGGTAGGTTTTTAAATATGCAAAATAAGGCGTATTGGTTTTTCAAATACATCCTCATCGGCCCATGGCTGCGCGTGTACAACCGTCCTTTTACCAAGGGGCTCGAAAAGCTACCTAAGGAGGGCTCGGGAATCCTGGCTTCCAATCACCTTGCAGTGATGGACTCCTTCTACCTTCCGCTGGTATCCAAGCGCCAGCTGACGTTCCTGGCGAAGAAGGAATACTTCACGACGCCCGGCCTGGTTGGTGGCATTCAGAAGTTCTTCTTCACCTCCGTTGGCCAGGTGCCAATCGACCGCCAGGATAAGGAATCCCAGAACGCCGCTTTGGGCACTGCGCTCAAGGTACTTGAGCGTGGGGATCTGCTGGGCATGTACCCGGAGGGCACGCGTTCTCCGGATGGCCGCCTGTACCGAGGCAAAACCGGCCTGGCGCGCATCGCTCTCGAATCTGGGGAGAAGGTCTACCCGGTGGCAATGATCAACACGAACAAGGCCAACCCCATCGGTACGTGGATCCCACGGCCGGCCCGCTGTGGCGTGTACGTCGGAGACCCAATCGACCCGAACGATTTCCGTGATGCCGGCGACGAATACGCCCAGGCTCGGGCGCTGACCGATGCGATCATGGAGGCGCTGCATAAGCTTTCTGGTCAGGAGTATGTCAAGGACTTTTATGCTGCCGATGTGAAGAAGTCCCTGGAGGCAGGTAAGGGCTACCCCGCGGGCTCGGAACCGCGGCAGTAGTGAATGTGCCCCCTCAGCGCTGCTGTGCCAACGACCATACGCACTCCGTTTCCCCGTGGTGAACGGGGCTTTTATGCCGTGCGGGCCGTCGTTGACGGTTTGACTTCAGCAGCGCAAACCTGATCTTGTAATAAGAATCATGTCGAAGGTAGATCAGGGTGCGAGTCGGCCTCAAGCGCGGCCGGTGAAGCAGAGAGTCGAGTGGGCGGACGCCGCCAAAGGGTTTTCCATTGTCGGTGTGTGCATTATGCACGTCGTTACCGGGGTTCCCGGTGGAACGGAAACCCCGCTGGGGCATTTCTCCAGCTTCCTCGATCCTCTCCGAATGCCGCTGTTCTTCCTCGTGTCAGGACTGTTCGCCCATCGCATCCTGGAGCGTTCGTTCGCCGACCTGTGGTATCGACGACTGTGGTTCCTGTTGGTGCCTTACTTGGTCTTTAACCCCTTCCACATTCTGACGCGCATGAGCATCGACGACAACTACTCGCTGATGAACCTGTTTAAGGCGATGCTTCTGGGTAACGTGGGTCTGTGGTTCCTTTATGCGTTGATTCTTTACAACATCTTCGCCTGGGTACTTCGCAAACAGCCGCCATGGCTGGCCATCTTAACCTCCGCTATCCCGCTGGTCATCGGAGCTTTCCTCGGTGGTGGGGAGAACATCTTCTTCCGGCATGTCCTCACTTTTGCCCCCATGTTCTTCATCGGTCTGCACTGCAGAGACTTCTTCTTCCGGCTGGCCAAGCGTGCCTTCAACCCCCTTGTGATACTCGGAAGCGCCGTGTTGTTTTTCAGCTCTGAGTATGTGATGCGGACTCTGGCCAAGACACTCTTTAGCGATTGGACGCCTACGGTTGCGGCTCTGACCTTGGGAACTGACCTATTGCGCTCCGTCCTCGCACTGCCATTTGCCATCGTGGTTGCCGCTTGGCTGTGCGTGATCCCTGTCGTGCGTGAGATCTTCCTTTTCGTGGGCCGGAACACCTTGCAGGTCTACGTGTTCCACCCGTTGGGTCTGTACCTGCTCGGCGAATACGCTGTTACGTTGGCCGAAGCGCATCCGGCGTCGCTCGCTTTCCTGGGCACGATGGCAGGCCAATTGTGGTGGGGTATCGGCGCCTGCGTAGTCGCTTCCATTGTGGGCTATGTAGTGGGCAAGACGCCCCTTATTGGTTGGACGCTGTTCCCACCGGCACTGCGGCGTCCCCAAGAAAAACAGCAACAACCGCGCCAGCAGGTACGGTTCGGCGGTGACCGCACCCTGTCGGCCTAGCCTCAAGCCCAGGCTCTAGACTGGACAACCGTGCGCTACTTCTACGACACAGAGTTCATTGAGGACGGCTCCACCATTGATCTGATCTCAATCGGTGTGGTGGCCGAAGATGGGCGCGAGTTTTACGCAGTCTCCACCGAATTTAACGAGCATCGGGCGGGGCAATGGGTAAAGAAAAACGTTCTGCCGCAATTGCCGCCGCGCTCCGACAAAGCCTGGATGGATCGCGCGACGATGCGTGCCAAGCTGCACGAATTCCTAGTTCCCGAGCGGGCTACGAAGTCCCGGGGACGTCCCAGCGAGCGGCCCGAACTATGGGCCTGGGTGGGGGCTTATGATCACGTGGCGCTTGCTCAGCTATGGGGCGACATGACCGGGCTTCCCGCTGACCTGCCGCGTTTCACCCACGAACTGAAGCAGCTGTGGGAGATGGCCGGTCGACCACGGTTGCCCGAAAGCCCTAGCAATGCTCACGATGCTCTTGCCGACGCCCGTTTCAATGTCGTGAAATACCGCCTGTCCATGGAAGCATTGAAGGGGTTACCCGGACGTCCATAAAAGCATCTGAAAATAGCCTGATTGCCAAAAGCCGTGGCTAGGTAACGTATGCTCTGTCTATGGCTTGGACTATTGATGCACCGTTAGACGAACTTCCGGATCTACCGCCGCTGCCAGCGGACATGGCGGAAAAATTAGAAGATGCGCTGTCTCGCGACGCGAAGCAGCAGCCTAGCTGGGATCCAGAGCACGCAGGGCGCGTGCGGAAGATCCTGGAATCCGTGCCACCGATTGTGGTGGCTCCCGAAGTTAAGAAGCTGAAGAAGCAACTGGCTGATGTCGCCCTGGGCAAGGCCTTCCTCCTGCAGGGCGGTGACTGTGCGGAGACCTTTGAAACCAATACGGAGCCGCACCTGCGTGGCAACGTGAAGACCCTGCTGCAGATGGCTGTTGTCTTGACCTACGGTGCTTCCACGCCCGTGGTGAAGATGGGACGTATCGCTGGCCAGTACGCCAAGCCACGCTCTGCGGACCGAGATTCCAATGGTCTGTTGAACTACCGTGGCGACTTGGTAAATGGCGTAGAGGCCACCGAGGAAGCTCGCGCCCACGACCCATCCCGCATGGTGCGCGCTTACGCTAACTCTTCCGCAGCAATGAACCTGGTTCGTGCATTGACGAACTCTGGTACCGCTGACCTGTACAAGCTGCATGAGTGGAACCGCGAGTTCGTGGCAACCTCCCCGGCGGGCGCCCGCTACGAGGCGTTGGCGACAGAGATCGACCGTGGCCTGGAGTTCATGTCCGCTTGTGGCGTGACGTCGGAGACGCTGCGGTCCGCAGACATCTTCGCCTCCCATGAGGCGCTAGTTCTGGACTACGAGCGTGCAATGCTGCGCCTGGCTCACGACGAAGAGGGCAATGACGCCCTGTATAACCTGTCCGCGCACCAGGTGTGGATCGGCGAGCGCACCCGTGGCATTGACGATGCGCATATTCGCTTCGCCTCTTTGATCTCCAACCCCGTGGGCGTGAAGATCGGTCCGACTACCACCCCGGAAGAGGCCGTGGGCTACGTCCGTCAGCTGGATCCGAAGAACACCCCGGGTCGATTGACGCTGATTACCCGCATGGGCTACGACAAGATCCGCACGGCGCTGCCTCCGATTGTCGAGGCCGTGGAGGCCACGGGTCACAAGGTCATTTGGCAATGCGACCCTATGCACGGCAACACCTACACCTCTAACAATGGCTACAAGACGCGCGATTTCGACCGCATCATCGACGAAGTTCAGGGATTCTTCGAGGTGCACCGGAAGCTCGGCTCGCACCCTGGCGGTATCCACGTAGAACTGACGGGCGAGGACGTCACCGAGGTTGTCGGCGGTGGTCAGTCCATCACGGATCTGGATCTGCCGGAGCGTTACGCCACTACCGTGGATCCGCGACTGAACACCCAGCAGTCGCTGGAGCTGGCGTTCCTAGTGGCGGAGATGCTGCGCAACTAGGTGGCCGCGACTAGCTGCCTTCGGGACGGCAGCTACACCGTGGTCAACGTGACCACGGCACCCCGGTGGCTGCGGGAGCCGGGGCCGGGGGATTGGCCCAGAACCAAGCCGTTGAGGTCACCCTTGATCTTCACCTCAAAGCCCGCATCCTCTAGCTTTTGGCGAGCCTTTTCCGCGCTGAGACCGATCGTCCACGGCACGCGCTGGGACGTGGACTCGCGGATTTCCACATTTGTGTTCTTCGCAGGATCTACCAGCTCGCCCGCCTGGGGTGACTGCTGCGCAACGTTGCCGGAATCCTCGGAAGAGTCCTCCACGGGTTTGCCCTCAACCGGATTGAGACCTGCCTCGCGCAAAGCCTTACGGGCGTCATCCATAGATAGCCCCGCTACATCCGGTACTTCGATCGCATTCGACAGCACCAGCGTGACCTCCGAACCGGATTCGACTTCCGATCCCTCCTTTGGATCGGTGCGAATCGCCTGACCTGCGGGTATATCCTTGTCGAACTCCTCGGTCTCTTCGGCAACTGTTAGGCCGGCGGACTCCAAGGTCTGCTTTGCGCGGTCGTGTTCTTGCCCCTTGACGCCCGGCACTTTCACTGGGCGCTTGCCCTTGCTCATGTGGACAACGACGGTCGAGTCTGTATTGACTTCGGTTCCCGCTGCAGGCTGGACCTCCGCGACATGCCCTTTTGCTATGTCATCGGAGTAGACTTCCTCGCCCTTCTTCAACTTCAAAGTGCGGTCGGTCAGCTTCTTCTCGTAATACTGCAAGCTGGAGTTCGTTCCGGGATCTGGGATAGTCGGCTTGCCTAGGGAAAGCAGTACGGCGACTTCGGAGCCTCGCAGGGCGCGGTGCCCCTTGGCAGGGTCGGTTCCCATGACCGTGTTCTTCTCCGCCTGATTGTCGTAGCGCTCGTCTAGTTTGGAGCTGAACCCGGCTTCCTCGACGGTGGCTTGTGCCGTGGCTTTATCCATGCCGACCACAGTGGGGATCTCGCCATAGCGACCCGTGGCGAACCACCATCCGCCAAGCGCCACGCCAATAACCAGCGCCAGGAGTACGAGAACCCACACAGTGGTGGCCGCCGGTGACTTGTTGCTAAGTTTGTGCACCGGGCGTGCAGGTGCGGGCCGGTGCTGGGGCGACCGATGCGGGGCCGGTCGGTGTGGCACTGGCTGATGCGATGGCCCCACATTGGTATCGGGAGACGGCGCCAATGAGTCAGGATGCTTCGCATAACCTGGTCGGTTCGCCGGATGGTACTGAGTGACGGCAGTATGGTGCGTCTCCGGGCGGGCACGATCCTCCTGGGGGAGGGTGACAGCGCGGGTAGCCATCGACTCGTCATTCCACGGGGTACGTTCGCCGAAGTCGGTACCGGCCAGAGCAGTGCGTACGGCGGACTCAATAGGGGCAGGGACTTCGAAGTCCGGAATATCTAGCTGCTCCGCAGTGTCCTCCACGGCCTGCAGGAACTCGCTGCCATCCTGGAAACGTTGGGCGGGGTCGCGGTGGCACGCACGCAGAACGAGCTCGTCGATCTCCGGTGGAATGTCGGGCATCAACGTGCTGGGAGCGGGCACCGGACGGCTGATACGCGCCATGGCGGTTTCTAGCGGAGAGGCACCCTTGAAAGGAGTGCGGCCAGTCAGCAGTTCGAACAGCAGGATGCCTGCTGAGTACACGTCACTGGCTTGGGTGAGGTTTTCGCCGCGCACTTGCTCGGGGGAAAGATAACCGACGGTGCCGATGACCTGCCCGTTGACGGAGGTCGTTGCGTTCGTGGCATCACCCATCGCGTTATCGATGGCGCGCACGAGGCCGAAGTCCGCGAGCTTTACCTGGTGCTGATCGCTGATCAGCACATTATCCGGTTTGATGTCGCGGTGAATCATCCCTTTGGCGTGTGCGATGGCTAGGGCGTTGAGCATGGGTTGCATCACGGCGATGGCGGCATGCGGGGGCATAGGGCCGCGTTCCTTCAACAATTCGCGCAGGGAGCCGCCTTCGACCAGCTCCATGACGAGGAAAACATAGTCCTCGTCCACACCTTGGTCGAAGACGTTTACGAGCGTTGGGTGGTTGAGCTTCGCTACTGCGCGAGCCTCACGTTCGAAGCGAGTACGGAAGGCGGGTTCGCGGGCGAGCGCTGGATCCATTACCTTGACCGCGACTTCTCGGTCCAGGCGGGTATCGACCGCCGCATAGACTGTGGACATGCCACCGCGGGCGATCTGGGCGCCGATGCGGTAGCGCCACTCCAGCAGGTCTCCCGGATGTAGCTCGCTCACGTCTAGTTTCAGCCTCGTTTTCTCAGCAGTCGTATCTCTTGAGAAGAGATGATTATAAGGGGGTTTTGTTCCCCCGTGCGTTCAGAGTTACGCAATAATTCTAGTGGTACTCGTGTCATTATACGTTTAGCCAGGTTCGTGCCCTACTCGTTTCTTTTTGACGCCCACGCGCTACAGTGGCGACCGTGAGTAAACAAAACAAGCACGCAGTAGATCACGGCATTTCCGCACACGTGGAGGGCGAGGCTTCAGGACGCATCCTCGACGAGTCGGTGGGTGGAGTTCCTGCAGGTGAAGAGGTTCTGACTCTTCCCGATGCCGCGGAACGAATGAACTTGGTAATCACCAAGGTCATGGACATGCTGAACAAGAAGCAACTGCTGGCTATTCAGGTTGACGGCATCCGACACATTCCCGCGCGTTTCCTCAGCGAAGACGGTCAACTCAACCGATTCGTTCCCGGTGCGATCGCTTTGCTCAGCGATGGTGGCTATTCGGATGTGGAGATCCTGGACTATCTGTTTACTGAGGATGACTCTCTGCCTGGGCGTCCGGTTGATGCCCTGCACGGTCACCTTGCCCGCGAGGTGATGCGCCGCGCTCAGGCGATGGCGATTCTGTAGCTTGCCGAAGCGCCCGATGCTGCCGTGGATCCCATAGGCACGTGGCGACGATCCAGGCGAAAACAACTGCAAAGGCGAGCACCCACCACAGCGCGTAGAGGCGGTTATTTCCTCCGCCGTCGAACATGAAGGTGACCCACATGCAGAACACACTGGTGAGATAGATCGTCATTCGCGATTGGCTAGCCAGGAATATCAGCGCCAGGGGAGCTGTGTAGTACCACGGCAGCGTCACCGTGTTGAAAACACAGGTGATGGCGTAGGCCACAGCCATGCCGGTGAACGCAGTATGCTCGTCGTGCCGGAATAACCACCACGCAATGACGAGCCCCACGAGCATGAGGGCACTGCTCACCGGGCGGATGGCATCCACCAGAACGTTAAACGTCAGATCGTCGTTGATACGCGAGAGGAAAGGTTCAAGTGTGGAAGCAATAAAGGAAGGCAGCGCCAGGGGGTTGATGACCTTAGAGTTACCCGTGACCTCCGTGACCCAGCCCCATGTCTGCTGAGTTGCGACTGTAATCAGCGCCAACACCCCAATGCATGTGGCTGCGCTGGCCAGACCCGTCCAGATCAGGGTTCCGAAACGCCGCCAAGTGTCTGCTAACCCTAGCCAACGGCGCTTGCCCTCTGTGTAGGGGAGCGGAGCAGCGATACGGGCGACCATTATCCATACAACGAAAGGCAACGCAATAAAAGCCGTTGCCTTCAACGCCGCAGCTACACCGATGAGCGCGGCAGCCGCCAGGCCACCGGGGACGGGACGGAGCCTCATTGCGCAATGGCATCCCACCAAGATCAACGCCATCATGAGGTTTTCGGTATGCATGCCACCGATCAAGTGCAGGACGCTAAGGGGGTTAAAAACCCCCAGCCACATAGCCACGTCGGGACGCACACCAAGGTGGGTAGCCAGCTGCGCCACGGCCCAGGCCATGACTAGCACTGATGCGATGGAAACCAGTTTGAAAGCAAGGATGCCGGCAGTGATGTTATCGCCGGTGATCGATGTGATCGTTCGACCGAGCCCCATATGCAGCGGGCCATAAGGGGTGGTGGTGTTTCGCCAATCGGCGCTGACCTCGAACAACAGTGGGCCTGGGTTGGCGGCAGCACCTACCTCGTACGCATTAAACCCATCGCGGGCCAGGGTGCCCTGCATCAGATAAGAGTAAATGTCGCGAGACATTAACGGCCCTGCTAGCGCTAGGGGGCCGATCCATGCGGCGATAGCTGATCGGCGCAGGGTGGCGCCGTGAATCAGAATATGTCGGCCAATAATGATCCAGCTGAGGACCATTGCCAACAGGGCGAACCACATCACCACCGTCATCATGCCAGCGGCATGGCCGAAAGTGAACGAGCTAAGCCCGATGACCTGCATAATGCCGCCTCGGGCACGCACGGCACCGACGCTGTGGGAGGTGATCGTCAAGACGATGCTGCCAATGAGTCCCATCCATATCGCGCGACTGTAGCTAGTCGATTGCAGTCGGGTGCGAGCCTTTTTTAGAAACGCCTCACCGGCCGTCACAACACACCACCGCCGGTAATACGACGGGCGGCCAACGCTCCAGAGAGGATTACGGTCGGCACGCCCACCCCCGGGGTAGTAGAGGATCCAGCAAGCACTAGATTGTCCACTCCGAATGCACGGGCATTACGGGGACGGAAGGGCCCGGTCTGGGTAAATGAGTGCGCCAATGCGAAGGGGCTACCAGCGCCGAAACCGTGATCCGCCTGCCATGTTGCCGGCGTTTCCACCCGTGCGACACTGAAGTTCTCGGTGATGCCGGAGTATCCGCGGGACTCCAAGACCCTTAAGAGCTCCTGGACATAGGGGTCGGTGATGTTGTGCCAGTCGATATCCGCGGAGCGCAGGTTCGGCGCCGGAGCGAGAATGCTCAAGGGTTCGAATGTGTCCGTGCTTGGAGACGTGGCGTCGCCACCAAAGGCGCGTTCGGGCACCGTGCGTGCCGGACGGGTGAGCAGCAGTGAAGGATCGCTCATCAGCGACCCCCGACCGTGAGTGGCCGTAATCTCGCGGAAGGTTTCGTCCCATGCCGCGCCGAAACTAATGGTGTGATGGCTTTGGGAATCCCACGCGCCGGACACGGCTGTGGGGATGGTTCCGTGGATTACGACGGCCGAAGGGGACCAGCGCAGTGGCGCTGCCTTGCGCCACAACCGGCGGACAAAGGAACGAGACACCAGCCCACTCGTGCGCCCCGACTGTGTCAGCAGATTGCCGATCACCGGAAGGTCGGGGGTTGCCACGACAGCATCGCAGGGGATGTGTTCGCCGGTGCGGGTGCGTACACCGGTAATCAGATCCTCGGAGAAGTCCACGTGCTCGACGGGGTCTGCGGTGATGATTCGGCCACCCGCAGCGCGCACAGCGGCGGCCATGACCTCGGGAACCTCGCTCATGGAGAAGCTGGGGTAGAACACGCCCATGGAGGTATCCATGTGCGAGATTACGGTGTAGACGGCGCGCGCGTTCTTCGGTGCCACACCCGCGTACAGGGCTTGGAAAGTAAAGAGCCGCTGTAGCTCGGTATCGGGGAGGTGCCGTGCCGTGGTCTTGCCGAGGCTGCCGAAGGCGCCGAGGGAGCCCAAGTGGCTGAGGTCCGACGCCGCAGCGGGTGTGGAAAACAAATCCAGCGCACCGTCGAAGTCCGCGGCCAAGAAGTTTTCGAAGCTGGCGCTGAAGACATCCTGGGACCACTGGCGGTGGTGAAGGTAGCCGGCTGCAAGCTTGTCCGCCGCCGCTCTATCCAGACCTTTGGATGCTGCGAAACGGCGTATCTCTGCCACCATCGCGTCGCGTCCAGCGAAAACCTCGGCGTGACGTCCACTGGCGAATTGCGCATGATAGGCCGGTGCGAGTCGCCGTGGCGCCCATGGATGTTCCAAACCAAGCTGCTTGGCAGCAGAGTCAGAGCGTAGGTCGATGCCGACGGAAGCTACCGCGGATTCGATCAGGCTGGGCATTGTCAAAACGGTAGCGCCCGTATCGGCGATGTAGTCTCCGTGTGCACTGGTGAGTTGCTCGCTGCGGCAGCGTCCACCGACGGTATTGGAAGCCTCAATGACTGTGACATTCCGTCCTGCGGAGAGCAGGCGCAGTGCGGCGGAGAGTCCCGCTAGACCTGCGCCAATTACAACGACGCGCTCGCCATTGCCTGGCAGTCGTCGGCGCAATGTGGGGCGCGTCATTGGCACCAAAGGGCTCGGTAGGCTCAGGTGTCGCCGCCCATCGGCGGAGCGAGTGGATAGCTTCATTTAAAACCTCCGGTGCGTTAGTTTGTCCGCCAAGGCAGTCAGTTCTGTGGTGATGTCTGTACCCAAGCCGCCGTATTTTAGAGATTCGATGGCTCTTTGAGTGCGTGCTTCGATGAGCGCCTCTACCTCTGATTGTGCGCCAGTGTCGTGGATGATGTCCCGCAGACGCTCGATGTCGGCCTCCGACGATTCCACGCCTTGTCCCGGCCCCTCTCGGAGGGCAGCGACCTGGGCTGCGCTACCTCGGCGCAACGCCTCGTTGATGAGTGTCGTACGTTTGCCCGTGCGTAGGTCGTCGCCAGATGGTTTGCCTGTGACTTCCGGGTCGCCGAAGACACCCAATTGGTCATCTCGTAATTGGAAGGCCTCGCCGATGTCCTGACCCACCCCACGGAGCATCGTTTGAGTTTGTTCATTGGCTCCCGCCAGCGCAGCTCCGATGTGTAGCGGTCGGGCCACGGTGTAGGAGGCGGTCTTGTACTTAATGACGGCGAAGGAGTCTGCAACATCCTCGCTACCGTTTGCCTCGACGGCAATGTCCAAAATCTGGCCGGCAATAACTTCAGTGCGCATCGCGCGCCACGCGGGGCGGGCTCGACGCAATGCGGTATCGCTGAGACCCGAATCGTTGTACAGATCGTCTGCCCAGGCAAAAGCGAGATCGCCGAGGAGGATAGCTTGGCTTATCCCATAGTGCTCAGAAGAGCCCAACCAACCGCGTTCGCGGTGCTTGCCTTCGAAGGTGCGATGGGCAGTGGGGAAGCCGCGTCGGGTATCAGAGCGGTCGATAATGTCATCGTGAATCAGCGCACAGGCCTGGATGAATTCGAAAGCGGACAGCGCATTGAGTACGGAGTGGGGGGTGAAGTTGGTGGTGAGGGACGAGGTGGCGTCATTTTCCTTTTCACAAAGAGCCTCCAGCGACCCGCCGCCGCCTTCGAGCGCCGCGCGGATACCTGCCCAGGCGAAAGTCGGACGCACGCGCTTACCACCGTTGACGATAAAGTCACGAAGTACCGTGATGGCACCACTGACGAGGGGATTGATATGAGAAAACTCCTCGTGCGAGTGGTTCAAATACTCAACTAGCTGGGCATCGACGGCGGCTTTGACCGCGGACAGTGGGGAATCGAGGCGCCAGGGGTGTGCTGCCTGCTCATCGGTACTCATGGTTTTCCATTCTAAGCGGTTGGGCGTCAAGTGCGAAGAACGCTTGTATGGCGGGGCGTGGGGGTGAGCGAGTATCGAATTTCGGCGAATTATTGCCAATGTCTTGAAATGGACAGCTCTGTCTATATGATCTTTGGGTATGGCTAGTATCCGCAGGCAGGTTGCCGTATCCCAGTCACTTTCCCTCCATACGCCGGGGCGTGTACCGTTCTCTGTCGAGTTCATGCCGCCGCGCGATGACGCTGCCGAGGAGCGGCTCTGGAATGCAGCGGAAGCTTTCCACGATCTGGGTGTGAGCTTCGTATCCGTGACCTATGGCGCCGGCGGAAGCACCCGCGAGCGCACTCTGCGCGTTGCCGAGCGACTGGGCGCCAAGCCGCTGACCACTCTGGTGCATATGACGCTGGTGCAGCACACACAGGAAGAGCTGCGGGAGATGCTACGCACCTATGCATCGCTGGGGCTGACCAATCTGCTAGCTCTGCGCGGCGACCCGCCGGGCGACCCTAACGCTGAATGGGTGGCTACACCGGGTGGTTTAAATTACGCCAGCGAGTTGATCGACATGATTCGTGATATGCCCGAATGTGCGGACTTTGACATCGGCATCGCCAGCTTTCCGGAAGGTCACTACCGCACCGGATCGCTAGAGCAAGATACCGAATACACCTTGGCGAAACTTCGCGCCGGGGCACAGTATTCCATTACGCAGATGTTCTTTGATGTGGATCATTACCTGCGTCTGCGTGACCGGTTGGCCAAGGCGGACCCGGAACATGGGCAGAAGCCGATCATCCCGGGGCTTATGCCGATTACGTCGCTACGTAGCGTGCGGCGCCAAATGGAGCTGGCGGGTGCTGCTCTGCCATCGGAATTGGAGAAGCGTCTACTCGATGCGGCTGCAGGGGATGAGGTGGCTAACCGTGATGCCATTCGCGAGGTGGGCATCGAGGTGACCACCGAGATGGCGGAGCGCCTGATTGCCGAAGGCGTGCCAGATCTGCACTTCATGACGATGAATAACGTGCGGGCTACGCAGGAGGTTCTGCACAATTTGGGAATGGCGCCAGCATGGGGGCAGGGGCTCGGGCACGACATGGTTCGCTAGGTACCTCGGTAGTGGAGTCGCTAGATGCCTAGCAGTGGCTCTGTATTGGTGAGCTATTGGTGAGTTAGTTGCACGTTCGCTGCAGGATGCCGAATGGTCGCGGATCTGCAGGGAACTTGAAGTTTCGCAGCACATCGGTGAACCCGGCTCGGCGATAAAGCTGCCAGGCGGCATTTGCTTCACCTTCTACCTCCGGGGTGGAGAGCATTATTGTACTCTGCGGCGTTCGCTGGAGGAGGTCGTTGAGGATTTTGGTGCCGACGCCCTCACCCTGCGCTGGGGGCAGGACATGTATCTCGGAGAGCTCTGCGTAGGAATGCAGTATGCGGGAGACCTCTGTGCGGGAGTATCCGTTAAGAACCAGGCCGCGTGCGACCTGCCGATACCACCATGTGTGCGGGGAACCGCGAAAGGTGAAGCCGATTCCGACGCACCGCTGGCGTGAATTGTCGGGATCGGGGGCCTCGTCAACTTGATGTAGAAGCGCCATAGTGCAGGTGAAGTCCGGCTGGGAGGCGTTGTAGAACCACAGGGATTTGCGCTGTGGATGGGTCTCTTTGGGGTAATTCATTGCGGCGAGGTGAATGTCGATGAGCTCGTCGAGCCGCGCAATGAATTGGCGGTTGTTGGCAGGGGTGATGGACACGCGCAGGGAGGAATCGTCGGAAGTTGGTTGGGAGTACGTGTCCTGGGGCATGGAAACAATAGTGCCACCTTCTGGCGGAATGAACTTAAAATTAGCTAATAAGACATATGTTCGATTATTGTCGGCTTGGGGCTGGGTGGTGTCCAGGGAACTTTCTAATGTGAGACCCAAACCTTGCATAGAACAGCGACTGAGCAAACTAGGGGATGAGAAAGATGACCGTACAGGAAAAGCAGATTGGAGCCCGGGCTAGGTACAGTCGCACCCTGGGCGCGAGGGGGTTCCTGGACGAGGCAGAGCGACAGTTGGCGCTGTCGCGAGCGGAACTTCGTGAGCCAGAGGCGATTGTGTATGCCTACCGCGCCGGATTGAGGGCGGCAGGGGCGTTGATTGAGTGGGAGATGGCCACGCGGAAGCGTCGTCCTTCCGGAAGTGCGTGGGCAAAACTGAGGGTACTTCGTCCGGATCTTAAAGACTGGGCTGAAACCTTTGAGGCACATGCCCGAGTGGCGAGCCGGGCTGGCCTAGGGCTTAGCCAGGGAATACCTGCGGATTCCCGGGGCGTGATTTACCGCGATGCTTGCGATCTAGTGGACCTAGCGCGAGCGGCGGTGGATTACCTACCAAAGGTGGCCTAGAGCTCCTCAAACAATGCTTATCATTGTTTGAAAACCGCAGGTTGATGTAGGGTGGGTGGGGTAAACACGGGTGTAACGCGCCAGGGCTGGAAACTTTTTCTGCGGGTTGTCTGTTGGAAGAAGTAGCCGCAAAGAATTGGGAGGTCGCGATGGCTCTATCAGAGCAAGAGCAGAGGATGCTCGCGGAGATCGAACAGGCGCTGATTGCTGAGGATCCGCGCCTGGCGAAGCAGGCTTCCACCAATGGCGAGCGGACAATGAACTTCAACATCCGTTCTATCGCGCTCATTGTTCTCGGGCTCACGGTGATGGTTGGTGGGATTGCAGCCTCTCAACTGTCGCTGTGGTTCGTGGCTCTAAGTGTCCTCGGATTTTTGATCATGTTCGGTGGTGGCTTGCTGGCTTTCCAGCCGAATGAGGATCCGGAGGCTGCAGCTATCAAGCGCTCCAAGGCGGGAAAGCCCCGCAAGGCACGTGCCCTGAAGGGAACGTCCGGTGGTGGGCTCGGCGATCGGATGGAAGATAGTTTCCGCCGTCGCTTTGAGCGTTAAAGCGTTGCGGAACAAGAAAACCACCGCCTCCCAGCCGGGAGGACGGTGGTTTTTAGTTTGCGGCTAGGGCTAGTTTCACCCTTGAGTTAGAGGGGGGCTACTACTTCTTCGGGGATTTACCGTGGCGCGATGTGGGAATTATTGGGGCATCGAGTTTGAGTCAGTACAACCTATCCAGCACGCTGGCATTTTCGATCTCTAGGGGTGGGGCGCATGCCTCGTAGTTGCCGGTTGTGTAGCGCATGTCGTATCTCCTTGGTCGGTATCGAACTTGCTACATAATTCAGGCTAGCCCTCAAAAGGTAAACCTTATTTTTCGGTGCGAGTTGGGTGCGGTCGCCCCACTTTCCCCCACTTTGAATATTCTATGCATAGTCATCCGGGGTGAAGGATGGTCGTGTGTAAGGGGGAAACGCTGTCTACCTGTGCTAAAACGGTGCTTTTGGTAGGGAGCTCGGGGTGGGGGAGAGTGTGACGTCGTAGTAAAGAAGAGGAGGGATGTAAAGATCGTGCGTTGGTTGTGAAGGTGTGCTTTGTGGCTAGAGTGCTGGTTGGGGACACTTTGAGAAAGAATTGGCGAGAAAAAGCGCACACATAAGCTCGTGTTGTAGAGATTGTGGGGAGGAGTGGGGTAAAGTGGGGATCGTTGGGGCGAAGCTGTGCCAACAATTCCAAACTTCATAGAGAAACCAATGTTCAGGGTGATTTTTACCCTTGATTCACAACGGACACGGCATAGCAAGGCGCAAGATCATTCATAGAAAGGGGCCGATGACATGTTTTTCGGCACCTTTACGCCGAAGCTCGACGACAAGGGTCGATTGACTCTGCCGGCGAAGTTTCGCGAAGAACTTGCGGACGGCTTGATGGTTGTGAAAGGGCAGGATCGCAGCCTGGCTGTATATCCCAAGGCTGAATTCCTTGTGCGGGCAAAGAAGGCTGCTGAGGCTTCGCGCACCAACCCGAAGGCTCGCGCATTCGTGCGAAACCTTGCTGCCAGCGCCGATGAGCAGGCGCTGGATTCGCAGGGGAGGATTTCGGTTTCGGCGTTGCACCGTAACTACGCGGGGCTCTCGAAGGAGTGCGTAGTAATCGGCAATGTCGACTTCATTGAGATTTGGGATGCCGCGAGCTGGGAAGAATACAGCGCTGAGCACGAAGAGGATTTCTCGGACGGCGACGACGAAGTGCTGGCTTCCTTCCTCTAGAAGCGCGTGGAACGACAACGCAAGACGACAAATTAATAGTGGACAACAGAGTGTGCGCAGGCCCTTACCTGCGTGGACGACGCGGAACCTTGACGTACTTCCCCGATGTCAAGCCCGCACCCACGCAGGTGAGGCCCTGTTCGCACTCTTTTAACTTTTGAGTCACATAAGTATCTATGTGGCTCATGAAATACAAAGAGCCCCAGTTTGGGGATAGGAATCTAGAGATAACGCAGCTAGGGAAGGAGGGAAAGCTAATGACCGACGGGCAGGCACAGCCGGCCAAGCCGCACAACGAGCACGGCCATATTCCAGTCATGCGCGACCGCATGGTTGAGCTTGTCGGGTTGGGTGTGCACAGTGCCCAGGCGCCGGAACGCCCCCTAATCGTAGACGGCACACTCGGTGCTGGTGGGCACAGCGAAGCTTTTCTCGACGCCTTTCCGCACGCCATCGTGGTGGGGCTAGACCGTGATCCCAATGCGCTCGCAGAGGCGAATGAACGTCTGGCAGGCTACGGCGATCGCTTCGTTTCCTATCAGACACGCTTTGACGGAGTGACCGACGCGCTTGAAGACCTCATGGATCAAGGGGCAATTCCTTCCAGCGTGCGTGAGAGTGGAATTTCTGGTTTCCTCTTCGACCTGGGCGTCTCCTCCATGCAGCTCGATCAACCGGAGCGCGGATTCGCCTATGCAGTCGATGCGCCGCTGGACATGCGCATGGATCCCAGCAGCCCTCTGACTGCTGCCGACATTCTGAATACCTACAGCCACGGCGAGATTGCTCGCATTCTCAAGACCTATGGCGATGAAAGGTTCGCAGGGAAGATCGCTTCCGCCGTTGTGCGTGAGCGGGAGAAGCAACCTTTCGACAGCTCCGCTCGGCTTGTTGAGTTGCTCTATGCCACGATCCCGGCGGCGTCTCGTCGAACGGGTGGACACCCGGCCAAGCGCACGTTCCAAGCACTCCGTGTTGAGGTTAACGCAGAACTCGAATCCCTGGAGAAGCTGATTCCCGAGATTTCCCGTTGGCTCCACGTCGGCGGCGTAGGCGTGTTTATGAGCTACCAATCGCTGGAAGACAAGATCGTCAAGAAGGAATTGGTGCAGCTCAGCAGCTCGAAGACGCCCCCTGGGCTGCCTATGGAACTGCCCGGGATGGAAGCCGAATTTGAGCTACGCACGCGGGGAGCCGAGAAAGCAAGCGAAGCAGAAATCGAGCAGAACTCTCGTGCAGCACCTGTGAGGGTAAGAGCCTTCAGCAGGGTCAACGACAGAGGAAAAACCACATTTCCGCTGGACACGCCCAGTTAGCTAAGCAAAACCCCCAAACATCACTGATAGAAACAAATCCGAACCTCCGAACCTTCGGAAGGAAACACATGACCGCACCAGGCACCATCCACACTCGCCGCCAGCGCACTGACCGCGACCACACCACCTCCGCCGGTCGCGTCGTTACCGACCGCTCCTACGCTGGAAACCGTCCAGAGCGCTCCGGCCAACGCGTCGCCGCCCCGGCCCATCGCCGTAGTGATTGGGGCGCTGCCCGCACGGATCGTGCTCAGCGCACGGGCACAGTAGGTCGCAGTGCGCGTCGCTTTGGTGGTAGCCGAGTTGGCTCGCGCCAGCAGGTATCCGTTCGTGGCCGCCGCATCATTGCCCTGGAACGCGGCAATCCGCAGCTGACTCGTCGTATCGCCCTAGCGGTCGCTGTGTTCATCATCGGTGTTGTCTCCGTCATGGCGCTGTCCGCTGCAACCACTAAGCAGTCTTTCCAGATCGCCGAGGCGCAAAAGCACAGCACAACTCTGGAAAACGAAATTGAGAGCCTGAACCGCGATGTAAATAACGCAAAATCCTCTGCGAGCATCGCTAAGGAGGCCAGCGAACTGGGCATGGTCACCCCGAAGCAGTCCGGCATCCTGGAAGATCGCAACGGCAAGATTAAGGAAACCCGTCCCGCTGATGCGGAGCGTGGCAAGGACGTTGTGGACGTCAACGGCAATGCCAAGCGCCGAGGTGCTACCAGTGACCCAGAGAAGACCAACCGGGTTGAAGGACTGCACCCGAACAACCCGATTGTGGCAGGCGATCGCGCTCCGGACGTGAATGCCAGTGCGCCGGGGAATGCGCAGGCAAATGGTGGTCTGCCTTATTCCGGTGGCACGGCAGGGCAAACACCAGGGCAAGCAGCTGCGCCTGCTCCGGCGGCTCCAGCTCCAGCCCCGGCTCCAGCTCCAGCCCCGGGTCCAGCTCCGGCAGCCGCCCCTGCCCCTGCGCCTGCCCAGGCGCAGCGATAAGCGTCAGGGGCCAGACCAGCTTTCCCGCGCGGTTCACAAGCGAGAAGGATCGGTGCGAAAACTTCAGACACGCCGGGAGCAACCCCGGCCTGTTTTCGTATTTGTGGGGACAATAGCCAAGAGTGATTAGAAAGGAGGACAACCACGTGTCGAAAAGTAACGACCGCCGCTCCCCGCGGACGGTTGAAGGTAACTCGTGGTTGATCTTGGATACCTCCTTCGGGCGCTTTAACAAACGCGTCCGTCTTGTGTTCCTTGTTATCTTCTTGACGGTTTTCGCACTTATCCTGCGTTTGGTCTGGGTGCAGCTGGTCGCGAGCCCGTCTTTGTCCACACAGGCACAGTTGCAGCGCACCTCAGTCGTCGCCGAGCCGGCCCTGCGCGGCGGGATCACTGACCGCAACGGCCAGATATTGGCTTACACAATGGATGCCCGCAGCTTGTCAGTGCACCCGAAGAAGCTCGAGTCGTTCATGCAGGAGCGTCATGAACTAGACCCCGAGAACGTGCCGGAGCCAAAGAAGCGCATCGAGGATATCGCCAAGCGCCTGCCGGAGATGATCAACAAAGAAGGAGATGACATCGAGGAAGATGACATCCGTGACAAGCTGAAGAGCGATAAGGACTATGAGGTACTGGTTCGAAACGTCGATCCGGATGTCGCCGAGAAAGTCGCTGAGGAATTCCCCGAGATCACTGCTGAGCGTCAAGATCTGCGTCAGTACCCCAACGGTGCGGTCGCACAAAACATGATCGGCAAGATCAGCACTGATAATCAGGGGCAGTTCGGCCTCGAGCTTTCCCAGGACGCTCGATTGCAGGGGATCAACGGCTCCCGCACTGTAGACGTCGCAGGTGACGGCTACCTGATTCCGGGATCCACCCGTGACGTGCATCCCGCTGTCGATGGTGATTCCTACGAGCTGACCATCGACCTTGACGCGCAGACCTATATGCAGCAGGCATTGCAGCAGGCACGGGAGAAGTCCGGAGCCAAGTCTGCCTCCGCCGTCGTATTGGACTCCAAGACCGGCGAGATTGTTGCCATGGGATCCAGCGATTCGATTGATCCCAACGGTGACATCGAAAAGCAACTGAAGCGTAAGAAGGTCTTTGGCGACCGCCCTACGGCAGATTCCTTTGAACCCGGCTCCGTCGCCAAGATCATGACTGCCGCCGCTGCGATCCAAGAGGGCAAAACGACTCCGGACGAGGTACTTAAGATTCCTGGCAGCATCGACATGGCTGGTGTAACGGTGAAGGACGCCTGGGAACACGGAGAGGTTCCGTACACCACCACCGGTGTTTTTGGTAAGTCGTCTAACGTCGGCACCCTCATGCTCGCGCAGCGGGTAGGCGAGGAGAAGATGTACGACTACTTCCGCAAGTTCGGCGTGGGCCAGGCAGCGGGAGTGGGGTTGCCCTATGAGGTGAGCGGCTACATGCCGGAGCTCAACCAGTGGTCTGGCGGCACCTTTGCCAATCTCCCGATCGGCCAGGGTATGTCGATGAACCTGCTGCAAATGACGAGCATCTACCAGGCACTGGCAAACGACGGCGTACGTGTGGAGCCACGATTGATCAAGAAGATCACATCCTCCAACGGAGCTGAGCTGCCCACCGACCCGGCAAAGGAAACTCGGGTAGTCTCCCCGGAGACTGCCCGGACGACCGTTGACATGTTCCGCGCAGTAACCCAAAAGGACGAGACGGGAGTCCAGCAGGGTAGCGGTGCTCCGGCAGCTATTGATGGCTACCAGGTTTCCGGCAAGACGGGTACCGCCCAGCAAATCGACCCGGATTCCGGAGCCTATTCAAACTCTTCCTATTGGATTAACTTTGCGGGTATAGCCCCTGCTGATAAGCCTCGCTTCGTCGTGGGCATCATGCTGGACAATCCGCAGCGCGGAACCGACGGCGGCGCGGGCGGAACCGCGGCACCGCTGTTCCACGACATCATGGCGTGGTTGCTGGATCACTACAACGTTTCCCCATCTGAAAAGCCCGGACCGAAGCTGATGCTGGAGGCAAATCAATGACATCTGTAAAACGTCTCGCCGAAATCTGCGGTGGTACCCTCACAGGGCCCTGGCAAGGCGTGGAGGTTACATCGGCAGCAATCGGCTCGCGAGATGTACAACCGGGCGGGCTTTTCTGCGCAGTTCCGGGGCAGAAGGTACATGGAGCGACCTTCGCCGCGGATAGCAATGCCGTAGCCGTGCTTACTGACGCCGCGGGCCAGCGGATTATTGAAGACGCCCCCACTCCACTTCCGTGCATTGTTGTCGATGATGTACGCGAATGGATGGGTCCGGTTTCCGCAGAGATTTATGGCCACCCGGCGCGTCAGCTGAAGACCATTGGCATCACCGGCACTTCCGGCAAGACAACTACCAGCTACCTCGTCGAAAAGGCGTTGCTGGATTCAGGGCTGAAGGTAGGCCTGATTGGCACGACGGGCACCCGTATTAACGGCAAGCCAATTCCAACTTCGCTGACCACCCCGGAGGCGCCGACCCTCCAGGCGCTGCTGGCGCGCATGGTTGCAGAGGGAGCCACACACCTGGTCATGGAGGTATCCAGTCACGCATTGCAGCTGGGGCGTGTACGTGGCCTGCATTTTGACGTGGCGGCGTTTACGAACCTCAGCCAAGACCACCTGGATTTCCACCCGACGATGGAGGACTACTTCCAGGCCAAGGCATTGCTTTTCGAGCGTGCGGAGGATGGCCAGCAACCTGGTACCGCAGTGATTTGCTGTGAAGATGAGTGGGGCGAGCGTATGCGCGGCATCGCCGCTCAGTTCTCGTCCACAGTGGCGCTATATCCGCAGACGAAGAACGACTCCGCTGAGCGTCCGGACGCAAACACCAACCCTGCATGGGCCATCACTTCCGCAGAGGTGTCAGCCAGTGGCCGTCAGCACATTGGGGTGGAGATCACCGGTGCAGAAAGCCCCCGCAAACTGGACTACAGCATCGGCATGGCCGGAGCCTTTAACCAAGCCAATAGCCTGGTTGCTTTGGCCTGTATCGAGGCCGTAACCGGGGAGACGCTCACATCTGAAAGCCCTGCAGTACAGGCGCTGGCGGATGTGCAGGTGCCAGGTCGCATGCAACTTGTTGAAGCCGGCCAAGACTTCTTGGCCATGGTGGATTACGCACACAAGCCGGGGGCAGTACAGGCGGTGCTAAGTAGCCTCCACGACTACCTTCCTGACCCGCAAGCTCGCATCGGGATTGTCCTTGGCGCCGGTGGCAATCGTGACCACGAGAAGCGCCCCATTATGGGACGCATTGCCGCTGAGCTGGCAGACGCGGTGTTCGTGACGGATGATAATCCTCGAGACGAGGAGCCGTCTACGATCCGGGAAGCGATCTATGCAGGGGCACGTGAGGGCGTCCTCAAAAAGAAAAAGCAGCAACAAGACAAAGAGACAGTGTGCGAGATCGTGCCCGACCGGGCTGAGGCTATTGCTGCTGCCGTGAGCTGGGCACAGTCGGGCGATGCAGTGGTTATAGCGGGCAAGGGACATGAGAAGGGCCAGCTCGTCGCGGGAGTTATGCACCCCTTCGACGATGTGGAGGAGCTGGCGAACGCCTTGGCCCAGCGGGCACAGGCACATTCAGAGCGCGAGGGTAGACAGAGCGAAAGTAGTGAGCAGCGATGATTGAACTAACAACACAACAGATCGCCGACGTGACGGGCGGGTCTCTCATCAACGGCGCGGTCCCGCAGGCCGTGGTAACCGGACCGGTGGAGTTCGACTCACGCAAGATCACCCCCGGGGCGATCTTTATGGCCCTGCCCGGTGCCAAAGCCGACGGCCACGACTTTGTGGACTCTGCGTTACGCAACGGCGCCGCCCTTCTAGTTGTAGGCCGGGGAGTGGAGCAGCCGGCGCTGTTGGCGGAACCTGTGCAGATGAATGAGCAGACCTCCAATGCGACCGCCTTCGAATTCGACGCAGAAGGCCACGGTGCCGCAGTGTTGGCAGCGGTCGACAAGCTGGCTCGATACAACACCGACGTTCTGGCCGCCGAAGAAGGAATGGTCGTTGTGGGAGTGACCGGCTCCGCAGGTAAGACGTCCACGAAGGACCTGATTGGTGCAGTACTACGGGAGGCGGGGGAGACCGTAGCCCCGCCCGGCAGTTTTAACAATGAGATCGGCCTACCGTACACCGCGTTGCGCGCGGGGCGCGAGACGCGCTTTCTGGTCAGCGAAATGTCCGCTCGCGGTGTGGGGCACATTCAGCATTTGACGACGGTCACGCCGCCGCGCGTGGGCGTGGTGCTGAATGTCGGCAGTGCCCACCTGGGCGAGTTCGGATCCCGCCAGGCTATCGCCCAAGCCAAGGGTGAGCTGGTAGAAGCTCTGCCACAGGCCGCAGACGGTGGCCTGGCCGTGCTGAACGCCGACGACGACAAGGTAGCGGCAATGGACAAGCGCACCGCAGCGCGCGTAGTGCGATTCTCCACCGAAGGAACCACAGGTGCCGCCGGAGTGCCGGCAGACTACTACGCCACCGACATCGAGCTGGATGCGGTAGCTCGAGCCAGCTTCCTTTTGCACCACCCGAAGGGTGAACCGGTGCGTGTGGAGTTGTCTGTTTTTGGCGCTCACCAGGTGTCCAATGCTCTCGCCGCCGCAGCGGTGGGCATCGAAATGGGTATTGACGCCGCACAGGTTGCGACTTCCCTGAGCTCCCATGTCGCTGCCAGCGTGAACCGCATGGACGTGCGCACGCGCACCTCTGACGGGGTGACCATTATCAACGACTCTTATAATGCCAACCCCGAGTCTATGCGCGCCGGCATCGACGCTTTGGCCTTCACAGCCAAGGGCCGCCCCGATGCGGAGAGCTGGGCTGTCTTGGGCCAGATGGGTGAGCTTGGTGATGATGCAAGTGACGAACACGCAGAGCTGGGCCGAGTGCTCGCTCAGCGGCGAATCGACCACGCCGTCATCGTGGGCAATGGTGTAAACCAGCACGCACTGGCCACTGCCGCCCGTGAAAGTGGAGTGGACACGCAGGTTGTCGAGAATATCGACGGCGCGGTGAACTACCTAGATACGAGTTTGAACTCGCAGGATGTGGTGCTGATTAAGGCATCGTATTCGGATGGACTGTGGGCCGTGGCAGAAGGACTGCTCATCGGCGAAGACCAAGGAGCTTAAAAGACCCATGTTGCAAATCTTTATCGCGGGTGCGGTTGCTTTCGTCGTGTCTGTTGCCCTGACACCCCTGTTGATCCGTTGGTTCTCCGCCGAAGGATTAGGCCAGGAGATCCGAGAAGAGGGTCCGAAATCCCACTTCAAGAAACGCGGCACCCCGACCATGGGCGGAATCGCCATCCTCGCTGGCATCCTGTTCGGCTACTTGGTGGGCGTACTGGTGGGATTGGCAACCACTGGCGCAGGGCCAGGAGTAAGTGGATGGCTCGTGCTTGGGTTGACCCTTGCACTGGGCGGATTGGGCTTCGCCGATGACTACATCAAGCTAGTCAAGGGACGCAATCTGGGACTAAATGCTAAGGCTAAGCTGGTTGGCCAGCTGGCTACCGCAATTATTTTCGGCGTGCTGATTCTGCAGTTCCCGAATTCCCGTGGCCTCACTCCGGGTTCCACCCACCTCTCGGCCATTCGTGACATCGCTACATTCGATATCGCTATTGGTCCTGCCATCGTGGGCACCATCTTGTTCCTGATTTTTATCTACCTGGTCATTTCCGCTTGGTCCAATGCCGTGAACCTGACCGACGGATTGGACGGCCTCGCCGGTGGCGTGACCGCAATGGTGATGGGAACCTATGTGCTGATTACCTTCTGGCAGTTCCGTAATTCTTGCTCTGTGAGCGCGCAGGCGGCCTGCTATGCGGTACGTGATCCGCTGGATCTGTCGATGTTGGCTTCTGCCGGGCTGGGCGCTTGCCTGGGCTTCTTATGGTGGAACGCTGCACCGGCGAAGATTTTCATGGGCGACACTGGTTCTTTGGCACTGGGTGGTCTGGTGGCAGGTCTATCCATCACCACTCAGACGGAGTTGCTGATGATCCTGGTTGGCATCATCTTCGTTATTGAGGCCGCCTCCGTTGTTATTCAGGTGGTTTCCTTTAAGGCCACCGGTAAGCGCGTTTTCCGAATGGCACCGATTCACCACCACTTTGAGAACAAAGGCTGGGCCGAAACCACCGTGGTTATCCGCTTCTGGTTGCTCGCCGGGTTGGCTGCAATGTCCGGCTTCGCATTGTTCTACGCCGAGTGGTTGAACTCCGCCACTTGGTAGGACGCCCATCAATCAGTAGCTCACTATCAACAGCACATATTTAGCAATGTAAGAACCCGAAGGACAGGCAAAGCCGTGGAACCCACACACGCACTTCAACCCGCAGACGCCCTACACACCATGCGCACCGAGACGATCCTGGTCGCGGGGGCTGGCGTGGCCGGACGAGGCGTGATCTCCATGCTCTGTGCTCTCGGAGCCCGCCACGTCGTGGTCGCCGACGATAACGCACAGGTGCTTAGCCACATTGCCGAGGACGGCGATACCGAACTCCGTTTGCTGGGAGTAGCTGAAGCTACCGAATCGCTTGACCAGCTGGCTCCTCGAATGGTTGTGACCTCTCCGGGGTGGAAGCCCGAGTCCCCATTGCTGGTACGCGCCACAGACCTGGGCATTCCCGTGATAGGGGACATCGCCGCCGCTTGGCTGGCCGACCAGGCAGGGGCTTTCGGCGAGCCACGAACGTGGCTAGCCATTACCGGCACCAATGGCAAAACGACAACCACTGCCATGCTGACGTCCATGTTGGTTGCGGATGGGCGCGCAGCCCTTTCGGTCGGCAATATCGGAATCGCACCCGCGGCCGCGTTGGCTGCGCAGCACCGGGGTGCTCCGCGATCGGATGTCTTTGTCGCGGAAGTGTCCAGTTTCCAGCTGCACTGGGCTCCCATGTTTGTGCCCACAGTGGGTTGCATCCTCAACCTTGCCGAGGACCACCTGGATTGGCATGGAAGTTATGAAAACTATTGTGCAGACAAGGCGCAGGTCTTGACTGCAACGGATTCCATCCTGGCATTGGACGACGCCGACGTACTGTCCACTGCACAAGCCCGCCAGGTAGCGGCGTGCGGTGCCTACACGATTCACGATCCGGAACAGGCGGCGTCACCAGTAACGAAGGACATCGAGCGCATCGTCGGCGTGCGGAATGGACGGCTAGTCGAGGCGAACCTCGGCGATCCCAGCCAAATCACTGACTTGGCGCCGGCTCAAGGCATCAGCCCGCCCGGCCCCGCGGGACTGGCCGATGCTGCGGCCAGTGCGGCGATGGCACGTGCTGTAGGCGTGACGCCGGAGGCCATCCAAAACGCACTAGCTGGCTTCCAGGTGCAGGCCCACCGCGGTCAGGTTGTCCTGGAACACCGCGGGGTGACGTGGATCGATAATTCGAAGGCCACGAACCCACACGCCGCCGAAGCAGCCCTCCGTGGTCAGCACAACGTGATTTGGATTGCCGGCGGCCAGTTAAAGGGCGCGGCTGTTGACGGATTAATCCGTGCGATCGGCGGTGCCCTTAAGACTGTCGTGGCTCTCGGCGTGGACCGGAAGGAACTCGCCGCCGAGGTCTCACGGCAGCTGCCGGAACTGCCGATCACCCTTATTGACGCCACCGATCCAGAGGAAGCAATGCGTGCCGTCTCCCGCGCCGCCCACGAGCTGGCAGAACCGGGTGACAGCGTGGTGCTGGCACCGGCGGCTGCGTCACTGGACATGTTTAGCGGGATGAGCCAGCGTGGCGACCTGTTTGCCCAATATGCCTTGGCTTATGCTGAGGCTGATTCATCCGGTCACACACAGCCTGACGATCCGGCAGCACACACGAAGCAGGAAAAGGGGTAGGTGTTTTTCCATGTCCACTCCGACATCCAATTCCAAGCGACGGCAAATCCCCGGCGCGGGGAAGCCCGCACAACGTAGCGCACAGGATCCACAGGCGCGCGAGAGCGTACAACAGAAGGATGATCGAGCGAATAGCAATGAGCGTGGCTTCGCGTCTTTGCAGCGCAAAGTCTCCGCACAGCTGGCCACTCCGCAGCTGAATTACAAGGTGCTAATGGTCGTTACCGCCTGTCTGACCGTTTTGGGCCTGATCATGGTGCTGTCGTCCTCGATGGTGACCTCTTATGCAAGCGGCGCGAGTGTGTTCGGCGAGTTCATCAAGCAGGCCATGGTTGTGGTTATCGGCCTGGTGGTGATGTGGTTTGCACTGCGCATGCGCCCGGAGACAGTACGAAAGTACTCGCCGTCGTTGTTGGTGATCGCGATCTTGATGCTGATTGCCGTGCTTATCCCCGGCATCGGTGTTGGTGGTGACGAGGTCGGCTCGAATTCATGGATCCGCATTGGTCCCATCGGTGTGCAGCCCTCCGAGGTGGCCAAGCTGGCTCTAGCAGTGTGGGGAGCGGCGACTGTGAGCTACCGGGCGCGCGCAACGCAGCGCTTGAACACCGGGCTGGGTGCCTTCATTGCTATTAGCGCGGTGATCATGCTGCTGGTGTTGTTCCAAAAGGACCTGGGAATGATGTTCTCCGTTGGCATCGTGGTCGCCGCCTTGATGTTCTTTGCAGGAGTTGATAAACGGGTCTTCTTCACCATGCTGGGTAGCGTTGCATTGCTCGGAGTATTCGCGATTTCCCGCAAGAGCTTCCGTGGTGCACGTATCACGACATGGAAGGATGCTCTGACCCTGAATTTCGGCGACACTACGACACAGGGTGCGGCCTACCAGTCTCACCAGGGAATCCTTTCCCTTTCTGACGGCGGGCTTTTCGGCGCCGGTTTGGGGCAGTCCCGTGCCAAGTGGTTTTATCTGCCTGAGGCGAAGAACGACTTCATTTTCGCCATCGTTGGTGAAGAGCTGGGTCTGTTCGGCACGGTGATTGTAGTCATTCTGTTCGGAATGCTTGCGTTTTTCGGCACTCGTACGGCGTTGGCTCAGGCGGATCCTTTCCTCCGGCTATTGGCGGGCACGCTGACGATTGGTATTGCTGTGCAGGCGTTTTTCAACATGGGGTACGTCGTTGGCCTGCTGCCGGTGACCGGTATTCAATTGCCACTGATCTCCGCAGGTGGTTCCTCCGCGATCATCACTTTGCTTTCCATGGGGTTGCTGTGCAATTGTGCGCGCAATGAGCCGGAGACGATTTCTTCCATGCAGCACGAGGGACGCCCGCTGATCGACCGTATCCTTATGCTCCCGGAGCCCCGGGGGTATAAAGCCGGAGAACAGCGCCGTACAGAGCGCCGTGAGACGGCCTATAGCTATGGGGAACCAGTCACCCGTCAACGGGTTAGTGCAGGCCGCGGCAGTCAAGACGTGCGTCGGGAACGCGACCGGGTGGAGCGATCGATCCGCCGGGTCGGTGGGGAGTCCCGCTTGCGTGGCTACGATGGGGTACGAAGGCAGGATCTTCCCCCAACGGCTACTCCCAAACCAATGCCACGCAGCCGCAATCGGGCTGATAGTTCAGGGCAGGAGAGAGCCCGCAAGACCCGCAGAAATCTAGATAACCGACACAGGAGGCGCTAGCCCAGTGAACCCGAAGCCAGAAGCCGACCGGAAGCTATCAGTCGTCGTTGCCGGCGGCGGAACGGCAGGGCACATTGAGCCTGCCATGGCCGTGGCAGAAGCGGTGCGCGCTCAGCGCCCTGATGCACGCATTACGGCGTTGGGAACCAGCCGCGGTTTGGAAACCACGCTGGTGCCCGCTCGCGGGTTTGATTTGAAGCTGATTCCGCCAGTGCCGGTGCCCCGCAAACTGAACAAGGATCTAGCCACCCTGCCACTACGCCTGCGTAAAGCTCTCAAGGAAACCAAGCAGATCCTGCGGGAAGTGGAAGCTGATGTGGTGATCGGGTTCGGCGGTTATGTATCCGCACCGGCATATCTGGCTGCACGCGCCCTCAAGATTCCCTTCTTCGTCCACGAGGCGAATGCCCGTGCGGGCGTAGCCAACAAATTGGGAGTAAAGCTGGGCGGTACGGGTCTGGCAGCAGTCGAAGATTCCGGTCTGGAGGCCGAGGTCGTAGGCATCCCGGTGCGTGACGCAGTTCTGAAAATGGATCGCAAGGCTTTACGGGCAGAGGCTCGGGAGTTCTTCGGCGTGGATGCAGAAGCACCGCTGCTGCTAGTCACCGGCGGATCCCAGGGCGCACGCAGCATCAACGAGGCCGTTGTGAGCGCAGCGAAGACTCTGCAGGACGCGGGCATTGGCGTGCTTCACGCGTATGGCAAGAAAAATACGGTGGAGCTGCCCAAGGAGGTCCAGGAAGGAAAGCCACCTTATGTAGCCGTTCCCTATATCGAACGAATGGACTTGGCGCTGGCCGCCGCCGATGCCATCCTGTGCCGTTCCGGTGCTATGACTGTCGCCGAAGTATCCGCAGTGGGCCTTCCAGGCATCTACGTGCCTTTGCCACATGGCAATGGCGAACAAGAACTCAACGTTCGTCCGATTACTCACGCTGGCGGTGGAGTAATCATCAAGGACGCCGAACTTACCGAACATCGCGTCGCCCAGGAAGTTATCCCATTGTTGCGCGATGAGACCCGTTGGCAGGCCGCCAGCCTTGCCACCCTCGCAGCAGGGCACCGCGACGCGGCACAGAAAATTGCACAGAAGATTATCGCTGCCGCCTACAAGCGTTAGCGTTCTGACGAAGCCACACTTCCCCCCTCCCTTCTTAGAAAGGCATCTTCTTCCACGATGAGCGAGCAGTCCCAAACCACGGATCTCACACGCGTACACATGGTGGGTATCGGCGGAGCCGGAATGTCCGGCATTGCCCGCATTCTGCTGGATCGCGGCTACCAGGTCAGCGGTTCTGACATGAAGGAGTCACGCAGCATTCTGGCGCTGCGTGCAGCCGGGGCACAGATCCAGGTGGAGCATTCAGCGGATAACCTGCGCCTCCTGGGCGACCTGCCGTCCGTTGTCGTCACTTCTTTCGCAGCAATCCCGCAGGACAATCCAGAGCTCGTTGCCGCCCGCGAGTCGGGTATCCCGGTGCTTCGTCGATCCGATGTACTGGCACTGTTGTTGCAGGATAGGCGTGCATTCCTACTAGCGGGCACGCATGGAAAGACCTCAACCACATCGATGGCCGTAGCCGCCTTGCAGTCCGCGGGACAGGATCCTTCTTTTGCCATTGGTGGGCAGCTGAACCGTGCGGGCACGAACGCCCACCACGGCACGGGCGATATCTTCGTCGCCGAGGCGGATGAATCCGATGGCTCCTTCCTGTCCTACTCGCCAGAGGTGGCGGTCGTGACGAACATCGAACCCGATCACCTGGATTACTTCAAGACCGAACAGGCCTATCGCGAAGTCTTTGAAAAGTTCGCCCACCGCATTATTGACGGTGGTTACTTGGTGGCCTGCCTTGACGATCCGGGGTCGGCTGCGCTCGCGGAGGGTTTGGTAGCTGCTGCGGCCGATGGCATGGATCTGCCCTTTACCGTTGTGGGATATGGCACGGCCGAAGCTTGTGACGCCCACTCTTCCGTTACCCCAGCGGCCATTATCGAAGCCACGGAGGTGACCGCCGAAGGGACTGTCTCCACGCTGCGACTGACTGAGGCCACCCCGGCTGCCGGAGAATACTCCCTGCGCGTGGCCATCCCCGGTATTCACATGGTGCTCAATGCCACGGCGGCGGGGCTGGGCAGCGTGCTGTTGGGAGCGGATGTGGACAAGGTGTTTGCTGGTATTGCCGGTTTTGACGGTGTACGCCGTCGTTTCGAATACCACGGCACTCGTCGTGAGGTTGAGGTCTACGATGATTACGCCCACCACCCGACTGAGGTGGCGGCCGTTTTGTCGGCTGCGCGCCAGCGAGTGGAGGCTCGCGGCGGACGCATTGTGGCGGTTTTCCAGCCACACTTGTTCTCCCGCACAATGAATTTCGCACAGGAGTTCGCCGACGCACTTTCTCTGGCTGATCAGGTGGTGCTGTTGGATATCTTCGGCGCTCGCGAGGAGCCCGTGGAGGGAGTCGATTCTCGCATCATCGGAGACAAGATCGACGCTTCCACCCAGTGGGTATTTGAACCTGATTTCTCCAGCGTGGCGGGCGTCGTTGCCGACCTAGCACAGCCTGGTGACATGGTTCTGACCATTGGTGCGGGAACCGTGACAATGCTGGCGGATGAGATTCTCCTGCAGCTGGACCGTGGTGATCGCGGGTGAGTAGGGCGTCCAGAATTACACGCGATAGCGCAGCGCGCGCCAAGGGCAAGAAGTTCCTGAAGAAGAATGGGGCGCCGAAGAAGCGCGTGCAGAAGATTATCGCGGGGCTGGTGGCGCTTATCGTGCTGCTGGGCGTGTTGATGTATGCGGTGCCGATCCTTAAAGTGGCGCAGATCGACGTGCAGGGTACGACTCATGCGGACGTGGAAGCGATTCGCGAGGCCAGCACCATTAATGCTGGCGATAACATGCTGCGCCTGGACATGGCCAGCGCCGCTAAGGGAGTTTCCAGTGTGGCGTGGGTGGAAAAGGTGACGGTGAAGCGTTCCTGGCCTACGACGGTCACGGTCGAGGTGACTGAGCACAATGCCGTGGGCTATGTGATGGACGGCGACACGCCGCATGTCGTGGACGAGAACGGGCAGGTGTTCCTAACGGGTGTGAAGCCCGAGGGTGCTTTGGAGTTTAAGAAAACCAAGCCGGACGATGCCCGAGCGATCGATTCAGCGTCCAAGGTTCTCCAGACTTTGTCCCCAGAACTGCGGGGCAAGTTGGAGGGGATCGAGGCTGGTTCAGCAGATAGCATCCGCCTGTTTTTCCCTAATCAGGTGGTGTATTGGGGTTCGTCCGACAGGGCGGATGAGAAGGCTGAAGCGACCCGTATCGTGCTGGGGCGTAAGGGAAATTGGAACGTTTCCAACCCCGCGATGCCCACCGTGAAGTAGGGCTGAAACCCCAGCTTAAGCCTTAAGTTGAACTTTAAGGATACGACACGCCACCAAAAATGTGCGCCGCTAAATGCTTGACGGCTAGGAAGATGGACGCAACAGCAAACCGGCAAACCGCAAAGCACGAAAAATTCATTAGGAAGGCGGACAAGCACACATGACGAATCCTGGAAACCACCTCGCTGAGATCAAGGTGGTCGGCGTCGGCGGAGGCGGAGTAAACGCCGTCAACCGCATGATCGACGAGCAGCTGCAGGGCGTGGAGTTCATTGCGATCAACACCGACGCACAGGCATTGATGCTCACCGATGCGGATATCAAGCTGGATATCGGCCGGGAGGAGACCCGTGGCCTGGGCGCAGGTGCCAACCCGGAGGTGGGCCGCAAGTCTGCCGAGGATCACAAGGATCAGATCGAGGAGATCCTCGCCGGTGCCGACATGGTCTTCGTCACCGCCGGCGAGGGTGGCGGCACGGGTACGGGCGCTGCACCGGTCGTGGCCAATATTGCTAAGAAGCAGAATGCCCTGACTGTCGGTGTGGTTACCCGCCCCTTCGGCTTTGAAGGCCGTCGTCGCAGCAAGCAGGCAATGGAAGGCATCGAGGCCCTGCGCGAGGTATGCGATACCCTCATCGTCATCCCCAACGACTCCCTGCTAAAGATGTCCGAAGAGCAGCTGTCCATGATGGAGGCTTTCCGCAAGGCCGACGAAGTGCTGCTGAGCGGTGTTGAGGGCATCACCAAGCTGATCACTACCCCGGGTGTGATCAACGTGGACTTCGCCGACGTGCGTTCCGTTATGACCGACGCAGGCTCCGCGCTGATGGGCATCGGTACCGCCCGCGGCGAACAGCGCGCCGTGAAGGCTACCCAGGCCGCCATCAACTCTCCGCTGCTGGAAAGCACCATGGAAGGCGCCAAGGGCGTGCTGCTGTCCTTCGCCGGTGGTTCGGATCTGGGGCTCCTGGAGGTCTCCCAGGCCGCTGATCTGGTGGAAGAGAAGGCCGACGAGGACGTCAACCTGATTTTCGGTACCATCATCGACGATCAGCTGGGCGACGAGGTGCGTGTGACCGTCATTGCTACCGGCTTCGACGATTCTCCGTCTGCACCTTCTGCCAACCAGCGTGCCGGTGCACACCGTGCGTCCGAAAATGCTGACGCGGGCGCTGCCCAGCCGACGAATCTGTTCGGCGGTCAGGAAGCACCACAGGCAGGCCAGAACTCCCAGTATGCAGTGCAGGGACAGCAGATCCCGGCACAGCAGGAACAGCAGGTTGATCCGGCTCAGCAGACAGGCGCACAGTCTAGCTTCGCGCAGCGTCGTGGCACCATGCCGCAGCCGACGCAGCAGGCACAGCCTAACCAGGGCGGCGGCTTGTTCACTACTGCTTCCCAGCAGCCTCAGAATCCGACCAACGCGAATGTTGACCTGTCGGAGGAAGAGGACGACCTGGATCTGCCGGACTTCAACTAGAAGTTCGCATCCAGCAATCAGCGTGAGGAGCAGGAGCTTCCCATGAGCCCTAAGAACCACGACCAGCAGCAACCCCAGCCTAAGGTGCGGAAAGTCTTTACGGATCGCAATGGTGGCGTGTCCACCGGCGCCTATGGGTCCTTTAACCTCGGCGATCACGTAGGTGACGACCCTGCGGCTGTCGCCCAGAATCGTCAGCGTCTCGCCGATGTCTTGGGGCTCGCTGTGGAACGACTGGTGTTCATGGAGCAAATCCATTCGCCGAACGTTACGGAGGTCACCGCCAACCACCTGACGCCCGGCACCTCCCCGATTGTCGAAGCAACCGACGCTTTGATTACCACCCTGCGCGGGACTGCCCTGATCGTCCTTACAGCGGACTGCGTTCCGGTTTTGCTATCCGATGAGGACGCAGGCGTGGTCGCGGCGGTTCACGCTGGTCGCATGGGAGCTCGCAATGGGATCTTGAAGCGCGTGATCGCTCGCATGGAGGATCTCGGTGCTGTTCCCAGCAATATTCATGCGCTGCTCGGCGCTGCTGCAAGCGGCGAGAACTACGAGGTACCGAAGGCTATGGCAGCCGATGTGGAATCTAAACTTCCCGGTTCCGCCACAACTACTGCCAAAGGCACCAGCGGGCTGGACATTCGTGCTGGTCTAACCCGCCAACTGCTTTCCCTTGGGGTGCGTAGTATCGACGCCGACCCGCGCTGCACTATCGCTTCGGAAAACGCCGATCGTTTCTTCTCCTACCGCCGAGAGGGGACGACAGGCCGCCAAGCGGGCGTAGTGTGGATGCCATGACAGAGCAGCTGAGCGAAACTCACGAGCCGAGCGACCTGCCAGGCGGGGATGCAGAGCTCGGACCGCGCGCCCGAGAGCTCGCCGAAAACCTGGCGCAGGTGCGTCGCCGCATCGCGGTCGCTGGGGGAGCGGATTTGCTGCCCATCACCAAGTTCCACCCTGCGGAGGACGTCCGACTGCTGGTACGTTTGGGCGTCACTGCTGTCGGCGAGAACCGCGAGCAGGAAGCGCGCGATAAACACGCGCAATTGGCGGAGACAGGACTTCAGTTCCACATGGTGGGGCAGGTCCAGACCAAAAAGGCGAACTCCGTGGCACGATGGGCCGCAGCGGTGCATACCGTCGATTCATTGAAGCTGCTGCAGGCGCTCGACCGTGGCGCCGCGTTAGCCTTAGAACGAGGCGACCGCGAGTCTGCTCTGCCGGTTCTGTTGCAGTACAGTGCCGACGGGGATCCGCAGCGTGGCGGGGCAGTGGAAGCGGACATCGACGAGCTCGCCGACGCCGTCTCCGCGGCGGAGAATTTGGAGCTGCGCGGACTAATGACTGTGCCCCCGCTGGAGGCAGATCCGGCGACCGTGTTCGCCCGTGGACGGCAGCTCGTTGAGCGGATTTCCGACCGGGTGGTGGGTGCCCCAGTGTACTCCGCGGGGATGAGCGGTGACCTGGAGATCGCCATCGCGGAAGGCTCCACGCTGGTGCGTGTCGGTACGGATATTATGGGCGCGCGACCAGTACTTTAAACCAAGAAGTTAATAATTAAACACCCTCGAAAAACTAGCAACGGAAGGTTCCTCAAGAGCAATGGCAGACAACTTTATGGACAAGACCAAGCGCTTCTTCGGTTTTGATCCCGTGGAATCCTACGATGCCGATTACTACAGCGACGGCTACGGTTCCCGTGATCGTTCCGACCGTGCAGACCGTGCCGATCGCGATGCACACGAGCCTTCCTACCGCTCCCGTTCGGACCGCGATCACCGTGATCACTTGGATCGTGCGGAGCGTGGTGAGCGCGGTGATCGTTATAGCCGTTCCGAGTTCTCGGATCGCGAGGATCGTTACTCTTCTCGTGGCTCAAGCTTCGCTGATTCTGACGCCGCCTTTGACTCCGGCTACTCCTCCTCTTACTCCGGCTCAGCCGCCGAGGAGAAGGATCCTTCGGCATTCGTGTCTTTCACCTTGAGCTCTTACACCCAGGCGGGCGAACTGGTGGAGAACCTGAAGGCACGTGAAGTTGTTGTCTTTTCCCTGAGCGGTATGGAAAAGGGCGAAGCTAAGCGTGTTCTGGATTTCGCCGCAGGCCTGAGCCGCGGCCTGGATGCTCAGCTGAAGAAGCTAAAGGGTGTGCGTAACTTCATCTTGCTGCCGAAGGGCGTGACCCTGGCCCAGGATCAGCTGGACGCCATCGCGGAGACCATCTAAGTTTTTAAGATCCTTTGGACAATCGTCGTTAGCCAGTAATAGCCCGCGTCGGAATGCATCGGCCGGGCTTTCATTGGTAGAAAGAGCTGTTGTAAGTGAACGAAATCCTGCTTGTGCTGCTGTGGCTGATTCGCCTGTATGTGCTGATCCTGATTCTGCGCATCATCATTGAGATGATTCAATCGTTCTCGCGTAATTGGCGACCACAGCGTTGGTTCACCATCGTGGCGGAACCCTTGTTTGTTCTTACCGACCCTCCGGTCAAGGCGTTGCGCAAGCTGATTCCTCCGATCCAACTTGGGGGAGTGGGATTGGATGTCTCCGTATTAGTTCTCTTCTTCGGACTTCAGCTGTTGAGCATGTTGCTGGGAGCGTTTATTCGCTAAGCCCTCAGTATGCCCTCAGTGCGAGTACAAACCCGCCAGATCTAACCCTGAATTGGGGGTGATGAGGGGAGTGAGCTAGCGGGTACAAAGCTCGCTAAAGTTCACTATTGAAGCTGCTTCCAGCAGTTTCTTTGGAGCCTAAAATTAGGGGGTGGTTAATGGGGGAGGGATGGCGACAAATAATCACAAGACTGTTGTGAATAATCGTTCAAGACATTAGTATTAGGGACATCTTCGCGGTACGTGAGTGAGGCTGCGGAGATGTCGTGTGTAGTGACGGAAACCGCTACTGGTTGGGAATGTGGGTCCTAGCCGGTGGCGGTTTTCCTTTTTCCGTCATCTGTTAGAACGCTGTCCACTGGCGAGTGTTACGCATTCTCCAAAAAAGGGCAGAAGATCTTCTATGGGGGTGCCTGTGGGGGTGGAGTGTAGCCTGTGATACAGATGTGGTGTTCGTAAATTAAAGTTATTCTAGGACTAGGGGTCAATCTCTATCTGAAGTTGAGACTGTCCCGGTGGAAACTGGTATGCTTTGTAGCTGTTTCATAAACCATCAATAGTTCATTACTGTTGCGAACGCCTTCTAGCACTTTGAGGCAATCCGAAAGGGAAAGGTACAACCTATGCCACTCACTCCGGCTGATGTGCACAACGTAGCTTTTAGCAAGCCGCCGATCGGCAAGCGTGGTTACAACGAGGACGAGGTCGACCAGTTCCTGGATCTCGTGGAGGACACTCTTGCGGAACTGCAGGATGAGAACTCCGACCTCAAGCTGAAGGTCGAGCAGCTGGAGTCTGGCTCTGCCAAGGGTGCCGGTGCCGCAGGTGCCGCGAGCGCCGCCGGAGCCGCAGGTGTCTCTAAGGTTGACGAGGCAGCACTGCGTCGCCAGATCGAGACCGAGCTGCGTGGCAAGTTCGAGTCCGAGTACTCCACCAAGCTGGAGCAGGCTCGTAAGGACGCCCGCGCAGAAGCTGCTGAAGCACAGGCTAAGCTGAGCAGCTCTCAGCCTCAGGGCGCGGATGCAGCACAGCCGAACGCTGCTGAGATCGAGAAGAAGATCAAGGCTGACTACGAAGCAAAGCTTAAGGCTGCCGAGGAGCGCGCTGCGCAGGCTGAGAAGCGCGCAGAAGAGGCAAAGAAACAGGCTCCGGCTCAGGCCGCCGCTGCAGTACCGGCTGGTGCAGCCTCCGGCGATGGCAAGTCCGGCGTCGCAACTGCCGAAACCCACATGCAGGCTGCTCGCGTTCTGTCCCTGGCACAGGAGATGGCAGACCGCCTGACCGGCGATGCTAAGGCCGAGTCTTCTAGCATGCTGGAAGAGGCTCGCGCTACTGCGAAGAAGACCATCGACGATGCGGACTTTAGCTCCAAGAACATCCTGGCAGATGCCCAGAAGCGCTCCGAGGCTCAGCTGTCCGACGCGAAGACCCGTTCCGAGAAGATGCTGGCCGACGCGGAGGAGAAGTCGAGCGCACAGCTGGCCGACGCCAAGCAGAAGTCCGAGGTTATGATCTCCGACGCCACCGCTCAGTCCCAGGCGCAGATCCGCTCCGCACAGGAGAAGGCAAATGCGCTGCAGGAAGACGCAGAACGCAAGCACACCGAGATCATGAACACGGTAAAGAAGCAGCAGGCTACCCTCGAGGCACGCATCGAGGAACTGCGTACCTACGAGCGCGAGTACCGTACCCGCCTGAAGACCTTCCTGGAGTCCCAGCTGGAAGAGCTCAACAGCCGCGGCACCGCTGCACCTGCCGGCTCCATCGAGGTAGAGGGTCAGAACAACTAGTAGCAACTAGTTTTCGTTGACCCCACTAGCCCTTTAAGCCCCAACGCAACCGCCAGGAGGATTTGGAACATGCTTTTCGCAGCCATCCTCCTGGCGGTTGTCGGGTTTATAGCGCTGGTGGTCAGCCTCGCGGTCGGGTCCACCGCCTGGGCCTGGATCTGCGTGGCTGTAGCTGCGCTAGGCGTGGCTCTGTTCATTTACGACCTGATTCGCCACCACAAACGCTAAAACAAGCAAACTGAGACTTGAATCAAAGATCCCCACTTGCGCCGTGTAGGCTGGGATCCGTAACTGAATAGAAAGAAAACCACACGCAATGATCCGACCATCATCGGGGAGCGTTCCTGGAAGAACGGTGTTTTCACCTCACTTCGCTTAGGCGAGGAGGTAGGGATACTCATTAGAACCAGGCGGAGTCGCGGCACGTCACAGCCGTAAGAGAAGAAGTGGGCGGATTACGCCAATCAGGGTGGTACCGCGTTTTAGGCCTTTGTTGGCTCGAAGCGTCCCTGTTTCTATGACATGCTCGTCGGCAGCACCGCTGTGGGCGTCATTAAGAAAAACAGAACAGAAATAGGAACCACCATGAGCGAAGCAACCCCAGCTGGCGGCGCCTACCCGCGCGTCGATATGTCCAACGGCGGCTCGACTGCCTTTCCTGCTCTCGAGGAGAACGTTCTCGAGTACTGGGCCAAGGACGGCACGTTTAATGAATCCGTTTCCGCCCGCGAAGGCAATGAAGAATACGTTTTCTACGATGGCCCGCCCTTTGCCAATGGTCTACCGCACTACGGGCACCTGCTGACCGGCTACGTCAAGGACATCGTGCCGCGCTACCAGACCATGCAGGGCAAGAAGGTCGCTCGCGTTTTCGGCTGGGATTGCCACGGCCTGCCCGCCGAATTGGAGGCGGAAAAGCAGCTAGGCATCAAGGATCGCGCTGGCATCGAAGAGATGGGCATGCGCTCCTTCAACGAGTACTGTGCATCGTCCGTATTGCGTTACACGGATGAGTGGAAGGAATACGTCACTCGCCAGGCTCGCTGGGTGGACTTCGACAACGGCTACAAAACGATGGATCCGGGCTTTATGGAATCCGTCATGTGGGCCTTTAAGAACCTCTACGACAAAGGCTTGATCTACCAGGGCTTCCGCGTGCTGCCGTACTCCTGGGCTGAGCACACTCCGCTGTCCAATCAGGAAACCCGCCTGGATGATTCCTACAAGATGCGTCAGGATCCGACTCTGACCGTCACCATGCCGCTGACCGGTGCGAATGCCGGAACTGCTGCTGAAGCTACGCTGGCTGAGCACCCAGAGCTCTCCGACGCATCCGCCATCGCATGGACCACCACCCCGTGGACCCTTCCGTCGAACTCCGCGCTCGCTGTGAACCCTCAGGTTACCTATGCCCTGGTCAAGGTAGGAGAGAAGGGAACCGAGGGCTTCGCCGGCCAGAAACTGGTCCTGGCGGAGGCCCTGCTGGGTGCCTACAGCAAGGAGCTAGGCGAAGACCACGAGGTTCTGGCGACCTTCCCCGGCGAAAAGCTGGTTGGGTTCACCTACAGCCCAGTGTTCGACTACTTCAAGGATCTGCACAATGGCTTCCAGATCCTGAGCGCAGACTATGTCACCACTGAGGACGGAACCGGCGTGGTTCACCAGGCTCCTGCGTTCGGTGAAGACGATATGAACACCTGCCAGAAGGCAGATATCGAGCTGGTCATCCCGGTGGACATGGACGGCAAGTTCACCGCCCAAGTCCCTGACTATGAAGGCCAGCTGGTCTTTGACGCCAACAAGGACATCATTAAGGATCTGAAGGCCGCCGGCCGAGTGCTCCGCCACCAGACGATCGAGCACTCCTACCCGCACTCGTGGCGCTCCGGCGAGCCGCTGATCTACATGGCACTTCCGTCCTGGTTCGTTGAGGTCACGAAGTTCCGCGACCGCATGGTGGAACTGAACCACGAGCAGATCGAGTGGATGCCCTCCCACATTCGCGACGGCCAGTTCGGCAAGTGGCTGGAGGGCGCACGCGATTGGAACATCTCCCGCAACCGTTACTGGGGTGCACCGATTCCGGTGTGGGTCTCCGACTCCGAGGAGTACCCACGCATGGATGTATACGGCTCTTTGGAGGAATTGGAGCGTGACTTCGGCCGTAAGCCAGCCTCCCTGCACCGCCCGGATATTGACGAGCTAACCCGCCCGAACCCGGATGATCCGACGGGCAAGTCCACCATGCGCCGTGTACCGGAGGTACTGGACTGCTGGTTCGAGTCCGGTTCGATGCCCTTCGCACAGAAGCACTACCCGTTCGAGAACAAGGAGTGGTTCGATAGCCATTCCCCGGCGGACTTTATCGTGGAGTACTCCGGACAGACCCGCGGCTGGTTCTACACCATGCACGTGCTGTCTACGGCACTGTTCGACCGGCCGGCGTTCAAGAAGGTCGTCGCACACGGCATCGTGCTGGGTGACGACGGGCTGAAGATGAGTAAGTCCAAGGGCAACTACCCGAACGTCAACGAGGTCTTTGATCGTGACGGTTCGGACGCTATGCGCTGGTTCCTGATGAGCTCGCCGATCCTGCGCGGCGGTAACCTGATCGTCACCGAGCAGGGCATCCGCGAGGGCGTGCGTCAGGCGATGCTGCCGATGTGGAACGCCTACTCCTTCCTGCGCCTCTATGCTTCCCAGCCGGCGCAGTACGATACCTCGTCCACCAACGTGTTGGATCGCTACATTCTGGCGAAGCTGCGTGACACGGTGCAGGGCGTGACCGACGCGCTGAACAACACGGACATTGCCACCGCTTGCGACGAGATTCGCTGGTTCTGTGACGCATTGACTAACTGGTATGTTCGCCGCTCCCGCGACCGCTTCTGGGCGGGCGACACCGTTCACCCCGAGGCCTTCAACACCCTCTACACCGTCTTGGAGACGCTGTGCCGCACTGCTGCACCGCTGCTGCCGATGACTACCGAGGTTATTTGGCGCGGCCTGACTGGCGAGCGTTCCGTACACCTTGCGGATTTCCCACAGGCCGATGCGTTGCCGGCTGATGCCGAGCTGGTAGCTGCAATGGATGCTGTTCGCGCCGTTAGCTCCGCTACGAGCTCCCTGCGTAAGGCACACAAGCTGCGTAACCGCCTGCCATTGCCCAAGCTGACCGTAGCGCTGCCCAATGCCAACGCGTTGGAGGACTTCACGCAGATCATCGCCGACGAGGTGAACGTCAAGCAGGTGGAGCTCACCGAGGACGTAGCGAAGGTCGGCAGCTTCGATGTTGTCGTGAACGCCCGTGTGGCTGGCCCACGCCTGGGCAAGGATGTCCAGCGTGTGATCAAGGCAGTGAAGTCCGGCAACTACACCGTCGACGATGCTGGTGTTGTCACTGCGGATGGCATTGAGCTGCAGGATGGGGAGTTCACCCGCAAGCTCGTCGCCGCTGACCCGGAGCACACTGCTGAGGTTTCCGGCCACGACGGCTTGGTGGTTCTGGACACTCAGACCACCCCGGAGCTGGAAGCCGAAGGCTGGGCCGCTGACCGCGTGCGCGGCGTGCAGGAAGCCCGCAAGGCTGCCGATCTGCAGGTAAGCGACCGGATCCACCTGACCCTTTCCGTGCCTGCGGACAAGGAAGAGTGGGCCCACACCCACACGGACACCATCGGCAAGGAGGTGCTGGCCACGGACGTGAAGATCGTCGTCGGTGAGCAGCTTAACCACGACGTCGCCGACGGTTGCTCGGCTGACATCACGGTGGCGTCATAAAGAAATAGGCCCACAGGGTACGCACATGCGCTGGGTAGCTCACATCGACATGGACGCGTTCTTCGCCTCCGTCGAGCAGCTCACCCGGCCCACTCTGCGCGGTCGTCCGGTACTCGTCGGCGGGCTGGGCGGGCGCGGGGTCGTGGCAGGCGCATCCTATGAAGCGCGAGCCTACGGCGCCCGCTCTGCAATGCCGATGGGTCAGGCCGTGCGCCTATGCAACCATCGCGCGGTGGTGGTGCTTCCGCGAAAGGAGGTATATACCACCGCCTCGCGACGCATTTTCCAAGTTATCCGTGCCCACGCCGGGGTAGTGGAGCAGCTCTCCGTGGACGAGGGCTTTGCCGAACCCCAGGGGCTTGGCAGTGTAGCCGAGGCCCGCGCGTGGGCGGAAAAACTACAGGCCAGGGTGGAGGAAGAAACCGGCCTGCCTGCGTCCGTCGGCATGGCGGCCACGAAGCTGGATGCAAAAATGGCCAGTGACCTAGCGAAACCCCATGGAGTATTTGTGGTGCCGCCAGAGCAACGCATGGAGATCTTCGCGAACCGACCTGTAGGCGACATATGGGGCATCGGCAAAGTTGCGCAGGGGAAGCTGCACACCATGGGGATCGAAACGATCGGCCAATTTGTAGTCGCCGACGTAGAGGATATTCGAGGTGCCTTAGGATCCGTCGGCGCAGAGATGCAACGCATGGCCGCCGGGGATGATCCGCGGCCCGTGGCACCCCGCGCGCCCGCCAAGCAGGTCAGCGCTGAAAGAACATTGCAGACCGATGCGCGAACTACTGCCGAAGCCATGCGCGTACTCCACGAGACCGCGCAAGCTATGCACCGCCGTTTGCTTAAAGACGGCCGTGCTGCCCGCACCGTGACGGTCAAGACCCGCACCACGGACTTCCAACTGCACACGAAGTCCGCCGGTTTGCCAGCGCCGACAGAGGATTTCGATAAAATCTTTGCCCTCGCCCAGCGTCTCATGCCGCGTCCGGAGGAAGCTGGTGCCTTTCGCCTCGTCGGAGTGAGCGTATCCGGACTTGTCGCCGATCGTCAGGAGCTACTCTTCCCCGAACTCGACGGTCCACCCCTACCTATTGTCGCTGATCAGCCTACTGATTCTGGTGTTGCTGCCTTTACTGATGACGCCATCACGGTTCATCCGGCCTGGCATGCCACACAGGATGTATCGCACGTGGAGTACGGCCACGGATGGGTGCAGGGAGCCGGCAACGGGGTGGTTAGCGTACGCTTCGAAACCGCTGCGACCGGGCCGGGGAAGACCCGCACCTTCCGCATCGACGATCCAGACCTTAGCCCTGCTGATCCGCTGGATAGTCTGGGGTGGGATCTCAGCGACCTGATGGAGGAGTAGCAGCAAGCTCGTATAGGAGCTCGATACGTGCCTGGCTGGGTCGCAATGCGCCTCCACTTCGGAGGCCATCTCGCGCCAGCTGCGCTCCGCCGCCGGTGCCGCCATAAACGAAGGAAACCCCTCCCGTGGGCACGCGACTGCATACCACCACAGGCAGGTCGGCGCGGTTCAGCGCACGTCGACTGGCGCGCCAGGTCGTCAGCTCTTCAGCCACGGCGGTGGGAATATTGCCCGACCCCATTGCAGCCAACACCAGACCATCTACAGTGCCCCCTTTTCTATCCCGTTCGTGCAAGGCGCGGAGGAGCTGGCCGTCATCACCTGCGAAGGTAGTGATGATGGGCACGAACAGACCGGCAATCCGCGGAGGATTCGGTGCGTCGGAGGACTTAAAAGGACGTGATGCTGAATCCTCCGCCACGTTGGAATCCGCCAGAGCATTGCGGAAGGCAGTATCCGCAGTGGTGTGGGCCTTATAGGCCCCACGAGCGGCAACGATGGAGTCACCAAAGACTATATGAACACCCGGATCGAGTTCCCCAGTGGTCAGCGCAGCTAACGCGCGGGAAAGGTTGGCCGGGCCGTCCGGTGTGGCGTCATCACCTGGGCGCTGAGCGCCCGTAAACACGACGGGGCACGGCAGTTGTAGTGCGCATGCAGCGGCGACGGCGGATTCCTCCATTGTGTCCGTGCCGTGCAGCACCACAATGCCGATTGGGGCAGGGGAGCAGAAGCTTGCGATGTGGCCGATGAGCTCATCGATTTGGGGGAGGGTGATCGAGCTGGAATCGATGCTCATGATGTCGTGTGCGACGGGCTCGACCCCCTGGGGAATATGAGCTTGACCAACGATATCCGAGCAGGCCAGCGACGGTACAAGATCGCCGTCAGGGGAGTGGGTGCAGCTGATGGTGCCACCGGTGCCGAGGATGGGAATCTGTGGACGATTTCGCGAGGCGCTGGAAGTCATGTGCCTAATGTACGCGACGCCTAGGCGTGCCTCATCGGGGGCGTTGATCAAGGGCTGTTAAAGCGAATTGAGTTGTGCAGGAATACTTGCATGATTAACATGCAAGTATTCCTGCACGATCCAAGGAGGTTCCATGTCCCCTCGCAAGTATCACCACCCAGAGACTGATGAAATCACCCTGGCCAGGGTGCTGGCCGCCTTGAGTGACCCCACGCGTCTCGAAATGATTCGTCGTCTGGCTGACGGGCGCGAGCACGATAGTCTCGAGCTTGCGGACGACTTGCCGCGGTCGACACTGACGTACCACACCCGAATGTTGCGGGAGGCAGGGGTTACATGGACCAGAGGTGAAGGTCGCGCATGTCTAATCCGAATGAGGAGTGAGGACCTCGATCGCTTATTCCCCGGTCTTCTTTCTGCTGTAGTGGCCAATGCTGTCCCTGAGGAGGGACAGGCATGATGGGGCGGCTCTGGCCGTTTGTAATGGGCAGTGTTGCGCTCGGGCTAGACGCCTATGTCGTCGCGGGACTCCTTCCCCCTATCGCCGCATCTTTGGATGCGCGCGAGGCCACTGTCGGCCTGGGAGTAGCGGCATTCACAGGGGCATATGCGATAGCAGGACCTTTACTGGCCGGACATGCGGGGAGGCGGTCACGCCAGAGTCTAATTGTGTGCTTGCTGATCTTCACCGTGGCAAACCTGGCCACGGCGCTCTCACCGTCTATTGCGTTTTTCCTAGCCACCCGAGTGGTGGCTGGCGCAGCTGCGGGCGTGTATTCACCGCTGTCATCCGCAGTTGCGGCGGAGATCGCAGGGGAAGCGCATCGCGGACGTGCATTGGCGCTAGTTCTTGCGGGTTTGGCGGTCGGTACCGTATTTGGCGTCCCAACCGGTCTGGCGTTAGCACAGCACTGGGGGTGGCGAGCCGCCGTACTTTTGATCGCAGCTATTGGTGGTGCCGCACTAGCGGGAACTGCTCTGCGCGGAACTGAGCTGCCAGCGATCCCCGCTTCGGGTGCCCGCGAGCGCCTGCGATCAATTGCGCGACCCAAGAACTTACTCACGGTCACCGTTACTCTGCTGACTGGTGTCGCTTCTTTGGGGCTTTACACGTACATGACCGTGATCTTGTCAGCGGGAAGCCTCGCGTCCCACCAGACTCTTGCGATCTGGGTGTGGGGCGTTGGGGGAGCGGTGGGAGCATTAGGTATTGGCCGACTTATGGATCGACGCGATCCGTTGCGCCTGAGCGTGCTCATTCTCGTGCTCCTCACATGTGCGCTGCTTGGCACGACGCAAGGTCAGACCGCCTGGATCATGATCGCGAGCTTGTTTGTCTGGGGAATGTCCGGATGGGCATCGCTCGCACCCCAGCAGCATATCTTGCTGCAGACGAACCCGACCGACGGTGCCACGGCTGTGGCTGCAAATGCTTCCGCTAACTACTTGGGATCCGCGCTGGGGGCTATCTTCGGGTCGCTACTCGTTGCTGTACACGCGACCCCGACCGTTCTCTGTGCTTCCGCGGCGGGCATAGCTTTGCTGGCGTTAGTTTGTCAGATTGCTCGGCAACGCATGAACGCCACAGAATAGTTGTGAAGGCGAAGGTACAGGGATACTCTTCCAACAAAATACACAACTGAGACTCCGATTCGTCCATGGGGTGGGCCAATCCGTTGGTGCGTGTATCAAAATCAGGCGGAGCGCCGCGGTGAAATCAATGACTGGCTACGCTAGCGCAAGTCACACGAATAACATCTGCAACAGCATGGCTTGTATAGTCGACAATTAGTTCCCCTTTTATTTGAGGGTTGTACCGCTGACTACACACTTTTATCAGCGTCACATAGTCCATCCATGTCCAATCATGTCTAACCATGTCTATCCATTGAAGGAGCATTTTCGTGCGTTCTACCCTGCGCAACTCTCGCGGTAAAAAAGTCTTTGCTCGCGCAACGGCCATCTCTGCCGTCTTGGCCACCGGGCTGACCCTGTCGGCTTGCGGCAATGACGACGATTCCTCCGACAAGGCCTCCTCGGCATCCAGCTCTCAAGCTTCCAGTGGCGCTGAGTCCTCCGGTGCAGCGCAGGATGAAACCCCGACCGTTCAGGAGCTGGCGGACGTGCTGAACCGCGCGGTTGACCCGAACGTACCGACTGACCAAAAGGTGGACACGGTCGTCAACGGCGACAAGGCACCGGAACTTTTTGACGCCCTGACGAAGTCCCGCACCGAGTCCAACGCGACCCTCGAGGTGGTAGAGCCCGTGCTGCCGAGCCTGAACCCCGGCAACGTGAACGCCACCGTAAACCTCACCGTGCCCGGCCAGGAACCGCACGTCGTGAGCGACGTTGAGTTTGTCAACGAAGACGGAAAGTGGAAGCTGGACCAGGGGTGGGCCTGCACCCTGGTGGAAAACGTCCTGCCGGATCAGGTGCCGCCGATGTGTAAAGAGGTCTAAGTTAGCTGCAACCAGCTATAGCTAGACGCTTTTACTTTTTCGCCGGCTTCCATTCTGACTTCGACGTGGTGGTTTGCACCACGCGAGCCGGAGAGTCGTCACGGCCATAGGTGATCTCGGTCGTGACGTTGATATGACCCCGAGTGGGCAGCACCTTATTTAAGTCCAATGCAATCTGACCGGTGGACTTGGTGTTTGATTTCAGAACCTTTAGATCGGTCTGCGCCAGCGTGGATACCGCCGGGCGACGCTGCACATCGACCTTCAAAGTAACCGACTGCCCTTGGCGTTCCAGCAGGGTATAGGTGATGGTCTGCGACATGGAAATGTCGCCATCCACACGGTTGGAGACCGTCCACTTTGCGCCCACGCCCACTGGCTCGGCGGGGAAGATTAGCGGGTAGTCGTTCATCTGACTCAACGCTGATTCCACGCTGGCTCGAGCCGTCTGGCTCGCACCGTCGGGAGCAGTGTAGCTGCGAGAGGTCGTGCGACCATCGACCTCCTGTGCCGCGTGCATCTTAAAGCCCTCGGCGGTGGCGATGTCCTCGTTCTTTTTGTCATTCGTGCCGCTAGGGGCGCCCACGGTAACGTCCGTTTCGCGACCCTTGCCATCCGTCGTCACCTCGGCCGACAAGGGCAGATCCATCGTTACCTCGTCGTATTCCAGTTCGGCGACATCCGGCTGCTCGTCTTGGGGCACCGTGGCGCTAGTACTCGGCTCCTTTTCGGAGCGGTTCTCAGATTCCTTTTTCGCCCCCAGCGTGTGCTGTGCGAAACCTTGGGTGGCTCGGAAAGTGACCTCTTGGTTGCCCTCTTGTGAGAACCATGCAATTGGTTCCTGCGGTGTAGAACCACGGTTTTGCAGTTCTACCTTGACACCCGGCACGGCCACGTCAGCCGGTTTAGATTGCGGCTGCTCAGAGTCGGAGCATCCAACGGCCGCGAAGGCCAGGCCTATGGCGCTGCATATAGCCAGCGCGGACTTGCTAGAAATACCCACAAGTTCACAGCGTAACAGGCGGACATTAGACTGAATAAGCGTGACTTCGAAACGCGCATCTTTCGCAGCCTTGACCCTGATGTTCGGGATCATCGCCGTCGACCAGATCACCAAATGGGCGGTCGTCGAGAATCTCGAGCCACAGCGGGCATACCCCGTCCTTGGGGAGTTCTTTCGCCTCTACTTGGTGCGCAATCCTGGCGCTGCATTTTCCATGGGAACCAGCGCCACAATCGTCTTTTCATTCTTTCAACTGGCTGCCTTTATCGCTTGCATAATTTTGGCACTGCGCACCCGCTTCATGGCAGGAGCGCTACCCATTGGCCTGATCGGCGGCGGTGCGGCCGGCAACCTCATCGACCGTATCTTCCGGGAGCCTGGGGGAATGCACGGGCACGTGGTGGACTTTCTGTCTTTCGGCAGCTTTGCCATCTTTAATATTGCCGACGCCGCCATCACCGTCGGCGTGGCGTGCTATCTGATCTATGCATTTTTTATCGAACCGGCGAATCATGTGAAATCCGAGCGCGAAGCAAAAGAAGGTAATGGCGCCGCAGGTAACCAGGATCCGGAGAGCGAGGAGGTGAGCCGATGACGCGGGAGAACCGAGTAATGCCCGTGCCCGATGGGCTGGCCGGCATGCGCGTGGATTCCGGCCTATCCAAACTCCTTGGGCTGAGCCGTACCGTGGTAGCGGAGCTCGCAGCTGACGGAGATATTCTGCAGGATCAGCAACCGGTGGGGAAGTCGGACCGGTTGGTGGCCGGGGCCTGGTTGGATGTCACCTTGCCAGCCCCTCCAAGGGATTTAGCTGCAGAGCCTGCCCGCCACGTTGAAGGCATGGAAATCCTCTATTCCGATGAGGACGTCATCGTGGTCGATAAGCCGGTGGGGGTGGCAGCGCACCCCACCGTCGGTTGGGAAGGCCCAACGGTAACTTCCGGTTTGGCCGCGGCGGGTTTTCGCATTTCCACCTCTGGACCACCGGAGCGCAAAGGAATTGTTCAACGCCTGGACGTCGGTACTTCCGGGGTAATGGTTGTCGCCGCCAGCGAGCGCGCTTACACCGTGTTGAAGAATGCCTTTCGCGATCGAGAAGTGTCCAAGACCTATCACGCTCTGGTACAGGGACACCCGGATCCAACGTCCGGCACCATTGATGCGCCGATCGGCCGTCACCCATCAGCCGGGTGGCGTTTCAGCGTGCGCGAGGATGGCAAGCATGCCATTACGCACTACGACACCCTGGAGGCGCACCGTCAGGCGAGCTTGCTGGAAGTAAAGCTGCAGACTGGGCGCACTCATCAGATCCGCGTTCACTTTTCTGCTTTGCACCACCCCCTGTGCGGCGACCCGATGTATGGCAGCGATCCGAAACTATCCGAAAGACTGGGGCTTACTCGCCAGTGGCTCCACGCCGTGGAACTCGGATTTCCGCACCCGGATGGAACGTGGAAGACTGTGCGCTCGCCATACCCACAGGATTTGCAGCAGGCCCTCGACCGGCTCCGCGATGCCAACGGCATCGCCTCGCCCACCAGCAGGGAGGGACAGCATTCGTGAGTGACCCGCAGCGGTATCGGGGGCGCAACCCCCAACAGCTGAAGGCAAATAAAAAGCGGCAGCGTCAGTTGGATTGGGAAGATACCCGCCGACCCGCCTGGGTGGCGTGGCTGTCCGGGGTATGTCTTATTGCGATGGGATGTGGCGTCATCGCCATGAGCACCTCCGACCTAACCTCCGCACCGCCGAATATCAACGGCGATCAGCTCGGCCCCTTTGAAGGAACACCGGCGCAGTATCGGGACTTTGCGCACGGTCAGCTAGACCAGATGGCTGGCGACGAACCGCGTTGGGCGCTAGTTTCCCCCGACCCGCAGCACCCGTGGGATGCTCGGGAAGTAATCGAACTAGTGAAAGGCATCGACGCGCGGGTGAGTACTCTTTACTTCGGTGCAACTGCGCAGGCTGTTCTACCGGAACCTGCGGTGGGGCGTACCCGTGCCGATGTGATCAATCAAGCGATGTCACATATTGCCCGCGGTGCACAGACTCAGCCCGAGGAACTGCGTATCGATGGGGTGCTGGTACATGCCACGCCTGACCAGCTGCGCGAGCTGGCCACGCGTGCGTATGCCGTGGAACCCGCCGCGCCGGACGCGGCGTATGGGCGCATTGGAATCCGACCTATGGGAGTGAGATAGATGATTTGGGGCCTGGCGGCCTACCTGATGTGGGGGTTGTTCCCCGCGTTCTTCCCTCTGCTACAACCGGCAAGCCCCACGGAGATTCTGGCGCACCGCTTTGTGTGGACGCTGGTGTTCATGTTTCTGCTGCTCGCCGCTGTGCGCGGACTGAAGCAAATGCGGACTATTACGGGCCGCCAGTGGGCGATCGTGACTGCGGCAGCACTGCTAATCAGCGTGAACTGGGGGCTGTACATCTATGCAGTGAACAATGACCACGTTGCCGATGCCGCCCTCGGGTACTTCATCAACCCGCTGGTCAGCGTGTTGTTGGGTGTGATCGTCCTGCGAGAGAGGCTGCGCCGCCTGCAGCTGGTGTCCGTCGGCATCGCGACTCTCGCCGTCGTGGTTCTTACCGTGGCGCTGGGTTCGCCGCCAATCATTTCTTTGGGATTGGCGTTTAGCTTCGGCTTCTATGGGCTTGTTAAAAAGCAGGTGAGGTTGACGCCCACACAGTCCCTTACCGCCGAGACTCTTGTCCTGGCGCCGGTAGGACTGATCTACTTGTGGTTCCTACAGTCCCAGGGCAGCAATACTTTCGTCCAATTCGGTGTCGGCCATGCACTGCTGCTAGTAACAGCCGGTGTAGTGACAGCCCTGCCTCTACTGTGCTTTGCCCGAGCCGCCCAGGAGCTATCGCTGACCAGCTTGGGAATGATTCAATACATCACTCCCGTGCTGCAGATGCTCTGGGCAGTGTTCGTCACCCACGAACACATCGCACCTGCCCGGTGGGTGGGCTTCATATTGATCTGGATAGCGGTGATTGTGTTCATCGTCGACCTGCTGCGCAACCGCCCGCCACGGGTACGGCGGGTAAAGAAACTCGGCGGGCAGTCGGCAGAGGCAGCGGACTAGCGCAAGGAAACTAAGCCAGTCCGAATACTCGATCCACCATGGCATTTCTGAACATGCCCTGAGGATCCACCTTGGCGCGAACCTCGCACGCGCGTGCCAGGTCTTCATGCCTTTCGAGAAGATCCTCGTGGGTTAGAGTATGCAGTTTGCCCCAGTGCGGACGCCCACCATTCACAGCCTTGAAGATCGGCTCGATATGGCGGAACAGCGCCTGGTGGCTGTCCTTGTTATAGCGGTGGATGGCGATGTAGCAGGATTCGCGGCCTTTAGCGGTGGACAGTGGCACCTCGTCGGCGGCAGTCGCCCGCACCTCGATGGGGAAGAGCACCTGCTCGCCACAGGTGTTCATGGTGTGCTGAACCTCTTTGAGTACTTCCGTGGCGTCGGTAAGCGGCACCGAATACTCCATCTCGTTGAAACGCACCCGTCGAGAACTGACGAAAACATCGTGAGCTACGTTCGAGTACTCGCGCTGCGCGAGAGTCTTCGCGCTCAGCTTTGCAAAAGGCCTGCTGAGGGAAGGGAAGTAGTGCGCCAGGTCGTTCATCACTCGGTAGGCACCGTTGTTGAGCATCTCGTCGTCCAGCACCTCCTTCCAACGCGGAACAGGCTGGGTGGGAGCGTGGCCAGGCAGGCGGGTATTCGTCTTGACGTGGGCAACATCGGTGCCGGGGAACCAATAGAACTCCAGGTGATCCTTTTCACGAACCCGATCTGCGAAATTCTCCACGATCTGTGCATTGGGCTCGGCGCGCTCTACTGCGTGGAGGACGAAGGTATCCACCACATCCAGTTCAACTTCCGTGATGATGCCATACGCGCCCAAGGAAACGCGCGCAATATCGTAGAGTTCGCCCGCAATACCTTCGGCTCCGGGGTAGCACTCGTGAGCCTGGCCATCTGGGGTGATGATGCGGAAAGCCCGCAGCATTCCGGCGAAGCCGGTGAAGCCCAGACCCGTGCCATGGGTGCTGGTGCCGATCGCACCCGCCAGGGACTGCGGATCCACGTCGCCCTGGTTAGCCAATGCCACTCCCAGCGGGGCCAGGATGCCGGGCACATCCCGTAGGCGCGTGCCGGCGCGCAGGCGTGCCGTCATTTTCTCAGGGTCGAAGCGGATCAATCCGGCCAGGTGGTCCAGGCTCACTTGGATGCCCTCCGTGGCCGCGACGGAGGTGAAAGAGTGCCCAGCGCCAATGGGCTTCACCCTCTCTCCGGAGGCTGCGGCGCGTTGAATAAGCTCGATCAACTCCGCCTCGTCATGTGGCGCTACCTGCTTGCGCGGCTGAGCCGTGGTGACCTTGGACCAGTTGATCCACCGGGTGTTGTAGACGGGCTTACGGGTTTTAACGGTGCTCATTAGACAAAACTCTTTCCTTCGCCGCGGTAAGTGGGCCACTCCGCGATGATTTCGCCAGCCGAGACGACCAGCACGCTATCGATGTATTCAGTTGCTTCGCCAGCCTTTGCATGACGCATCCACACGTGGTCGCCTAGCCGCAGGTTGCGGGCGGCGGGGCCAGTCAGCGGGGTTTGCACCTCGCCCGGCCCTTCGAGTGGAGCCATCTTCAGATCACGCGGCCAGTCGACGACGGGGAGGCGATCCTTTCCGGGAGGGCCAGAGGCGATGCGGCCACCACCGGCCACCGTCACCGTTTCCTCGGCTGGGCGGCGCACCACCGGCACCACGAACCATTCGGCCGGGGTGGGCTGGAACTGGCGGTAGTGGTCGAACAAAGCTGGGCCGATAATGCCGGACCCCGCGCCGATCTCAGTGATCGCGGCTTCCGCACTGGTGGTTTCGATCGAGCCGGTACCGCCACCGTTGACGAACTCCAGGGCTGGCAGGCCAGCAACACGCAATTCCTCTTCGACCGCGGCGACGATGTTCGCGCGGCGACGCGCCAATTCGCGAACAGATAGTGCCTTCATTGCAGCGATGGCTGGGGAAGTGTCAGTAGTTCCGGCAATCTGTCCCTCATAGGCCATCAGCCCCACCAGTCGAAAGCCTTCCCGTTGACGCAGATGCCGTACCACGGCGCGCACCTCGTCCACCGTGTGCAAGGGGGAACGCAGAGCTCCAATGTGAACGGGGCCGGCGCGCAATGCGGCGTCAATATCAATACAGATCCGAACTACCCCGCGCTCGTTGGGTGGCATCACGGCGTCAATAAGATCCAGGTGAGCGACAGAATCAACCATGAGGGTCACGTTTTCAAGAGCGCGTGCATTGTGAATCAGGCGATGCAGCGCCTCGCGGTGAGCAGAGGGGTAGGCGACCAAAATATCGTCGCTGACCTGCTCGTCACTTAGCCACAGAGCTTCGTTGAGGTTATAGGCCAGCACACCGCGGTATCCGGGAAGGGTGAGGACTTCCGAGATCAGCGAGCGGATACGTAGAGACTTGCTGGCCACCCGAATCGGGGTGCCGCGAGAACGGTGCGCCATGTCTAGCGCATTGGCCCTAGCAGCATCCAGATCCAGCACTGCAAAGGGAGCGTCCAGGTGCGCCACTGCGAGGCGAGTATCTTTGTTCATGGAAAGTAACTGTAACGGGCGAGCGAACCCGATGTGCCGAAAAATGCGATTTTTAGGACACGCTATGATGGCGAACCATGAGCGGTTCCTCCTTCGTCCACCTGCATAACCACACCGAATATTCCATGCTCGACGGCATGGCCAAGGTTGATCTTCTGGCTCAGGAGGCGGTGCGGCAGGGGATGCCTGCGGTGGGGATGACCGACCACGGAAACATGTATGGAGCAGACGCTTTTTACCGCGCCATGACCGCCGCGGGGATAAAGCCCATCATCGGCATCGAGGCGTATATCGCACCGGAATCTCGCTTTAATCAGCAGCGCGTGCGATGGGGTAAGCCAGAGCAGAAGTCGGACGATGTTTCGGCTTCCGGCGCCTATCTGCACCAGACGATGATTGCGGAGAACGCCACGGGGTTGCGCAATCTTTTCTACCTGTCGTCGATGGCTAGCTACGAGGGGCAGCTGGGTAAGTGGCCGCGCATGGACGCCGAACTGATTTCCCAACACTCCGAGGGCATCATCGCCACCACCGGCTGCCCGTCTGGTGATGTGCAAACGCGCCTGCGCCTGGGGCAGTTCGACAAGGCCCTGGAAGCTGCGGCGATGTGGCAGGACATCTACGGTAAGGAAAACTTCTTCCTGGAGCTGATGGATCACGGGCTCGAGATCGAGAAGCGGGTGCGTGACGACCTGCTGGAGATCGGCCGCAAGCTTGAGCTGCCGCCGCTGGTGACCAACGACTGCCACTATGTGTTGGAGCAGCAGGCTCCTGCCCACGAAGTGATGCTGTGTGTGCAGACCGGTTCGACCCTGGACGAGCCGACCTTGGATCAGGGCGGCAAGCGCTTTGCCTTTTCGGGCACCGGCTATTACTTGCGCACCGCCGAGGATATTCGTGCGCAGTGGGATAAAGAGGTACCCAAGGGCTGCGACAATACCCTCTGGGTTGCCGAGCGTGTGCAGGACTACTCCGAAATCTGGGAGGAACACCCGCACGATCGCATGCCTATCGCCGACGTGCCTGAGGGGCACACTCCGACGACATGGTTGACCCACGAAGTGATGAAGGGACTGGAGGAGCGTTTCCCCGGCCGCGAAGTACCCGCCGAGTACATCGACCGCGCCAAGTACGAAATTGGCGTGATCGATATGAAGGGCTACCCCTCATATTTCCTTATTGTTGCCGAGCTGATTAAGCATGCCCGGTCTGTGGGTATCCGCGTCGGTCCGGGACGTGGTTCCGCAGCCGGTGCACTGGTGGCCTACGCGCTGACGATCACGAACATCGATCCGATGGAGCACGGTCTGCTGTTCGAGCGCTTCTTGAACCCCGAGCGTCCGTCCGCACCTGATATCGATATCGACTTCGACGATCGCCGACGTGGCGAGATGATTCGCTATGCCTCCGATCGCTGGGGCGAGGACAAAATTGCCCAGGTGATCACGTTCGGCACAGTGAAGACGAAACAGGCTATTAAGGATTCCGCCCGCGCCCATTATGGTCAGGCGGGTTTCCAAATGGCAGATCGGATCACCAAGGCTCTGCCGCCGGCGATTATGGCTAAGGACATTCCTCTCCACGGCATTACCGATCCGGAGCACGAGCGTTATCCCGAGGCCGCGGAAGTCCGCCAGTTGATCGAGACCGATCCGGATGTAGCGAAGATTTACAAGGATGCGCTCGGCCTAGAAGGCGTGATTCGCCAGGCTGGTGTGCACGCCTGTGCGGTGATTATGTCCAGCGTGCCACTTCTGGACTGCATTCCCATGTGGAAACGCAAGCAGGACGGCGCATTGATCACGGGCTGGCCGTACCCTGCCTGTGAGGCCATCGGGTTGCTGAAGATGGACTTCCTGGGCTTGCGTAACCTCACCGTTATTGGTGACGCCCTCGATAACATTAAGGCCAACCGCGACTTCGAGCTGGACCTGGAAAACCTCGACACGGTGGATGACCCCACCTACGAACTGCTGGCTCGAGGCGAGACACTGGGTGTGTTCCAGCTGGACTCGGCGGGTATGCAGAAGCTACTGAAGCGCATGCGACCCACCGGCTTTAATGACATCGTCGCCGCATTGGCACTGTACCGACCTGGCCCTATGGGTGTGGACGCGCACTGGGAGTACGCCGACCGCAAGAATGGCCGCAAACCCATCGTGCCGATTCACCCTGAGCTGGAAGATGCGCTAAAGGAAATTCTGGAAGAAACCTATGGCCTGATCGTGTACCAGGAGCAGATCATGAAGATCTCCCAAAAGGTCGCGAACTACACCGCGGGTCAGGCCGATGGCTTCCGTAAGGCCATGGGTAAGAAGAAACCGGAGGTGCTCGAAAAGGAATTCGTCACCTTCGAATCCGGAATGAAGGAAAACGGCTATTCCTCCGATGCGATTAAGACGCTGTGGGATACGATCCTGCCCTTCGCCGGCTATGCGTTTAACAAGTCCCACGCCGCGGGCTATGGTCTCGTTTCCTTCTGGACCGCCTACCTGAAGGCCAACTATGCGCCGGAGTACATGGCCGCACTCTTGACCTCCGTGGCCGACAAGAAAGACAAGTCCGCTATCTACCTGGCCGACTGCCGCCACCTGGGCATTCGAGTGCTGTCCCCCGATGTCAATGACTCGCGTTACACTTTCCAATCCGTCGGCGAGGATATTCGCTTCGGACTGGGTGCCGTGCGCAACGTGGGCGAAGACGTGGTGAACTCCATCATTGCCTCCCGTGAGGAAAAGGGCGCCTTCAAGGACTTCTCTGACTACCTGGACAAGATCGACCTCCCCGCAGCAAATAAGCGCGTGACCGAGTCCCTGATCAAGGCCGGTGCTTTCGATTCCCTGGGGCATCCGCGCAAGGGACTAGTACTGGTGCACGAGGATGCGGTGGACGCCGTAACCGCCACCAAGAAGGCCGCAGCCAAGGGACAATTCGACCTCTTTGCCGGACTTGGCGGCGATGACGATGCAGGTGATGTCTTCCGCGTCGAGGTGCCCGACCAGAAGTGGGAGCGAAAGCACGAACTGGCATTGGAACGCGACATGCTGGGGCTCTACGTCTCTGGCCACCCACTCGATGGCTTCGAGGAAGCCCTGGACGCCCAGATTGATACGCCCCTGACCACTGTCTTGTCCGGGGAAGTTCCGAACAACAAGGATCTCAAGATCGGCGGCATTATTTCGTCCGTGGAACGTCGCATCGACCGCAACGGCAATCCGTGGGCAATCGCCACCGTGGAAGATCAACACGGCGCGCAGGTGGAACTGTTGGTCTTCCCGAAGACCTATCAGATGGTGGCCCCGCAGATCGTCGAGGACAACATCGTCCTAGTGAAGGCGAAGATCAATTATCGAGAAGACGACATGCGGCTGTTCTGTCAGGATCTTAAGTCCGCTGAGCTCACCGTCGGTGCCGGTTCCGGAGTGCCCCTGCGCCTCAACATTCGCGTGGATCAGGCAACCCCCGACAACATGGCCAACCTGCGCCGGGTTCTAAGCCAGAACAAGGGCGATTCGGATGTCTACCTCACCCTTATCGACGGCGAACAGGAGGTGCAGTTCCTGCTGGGGCCGGAAATGCGCGTCAATAAATCCCCATCCTTGATGGGGGCACTCAAAGCGTCGACGTGGGAGGGAATTTTCTCGTAGCTCCTCGCGCCGAGTACGTTGCCGAGCATAAACCCCGCAGAGCTGTCACGATAGAGAAGACACACCTACATGCGCGTCCTCTGGCTCGGCTGCGCATCTTTCCAGGAGATGCCTTTTCATCATGCAGGTCAACAAGCAAGCGGTTCTAGAAACCATCGAGGAACTCCTCGACGACCTCGATAACCAGACATTGCACTGGTACTCAGAGATCCGAGCTACCGCACCCACCCACTTTGTCGGCGCCCGCAACCTCGTGCACTATATGACGCTGCGTGCCCACGACCGCCGAGGGGTGCAAGGCAACTTGGAAAGCCTGGGTGCTACGCGCCTGTCCACCGCGGAGCCTGCGGTGAAGGCACGTCTGCAGGCAGCGCACAACGTGGTCTCTGCCCTGGATGGTTGCTCGCCGCAGTTCGACGAGGAAGATGTAGCCGACGCCATCGTGGGGGCAGATGAACTTCTTGAGCAACACACGGAAGCTCTCTTCGGCCCGCGGGTTTTGCCGGGGGATTCCTCGCGCATCATGGTCACCCTGCCCGCCGAGGCTGCCTTTGACGAAGATCTAGCGGCTCGCCTTGTGAGATCCGGTATGGAGCTCGCGCGCATCAACTGTGCTCACGATGGGCCGGACGTGTGGAAGCGAATGATCGATAACGTCCGCACCGCCGCCAAGGCCGCAGGGCGGGAAATCCCTATCAGCATGGATCTAGCCGGACCGAAAATCCGGACTGGGCGTATCGCGCCGGGGCCTGCGGTGGTGCGTGTACGCGTGCAGCGCGACGACGCGGGCACGGTAATTCACCCCTGCCGGTTGTGGATGATCCCAGAGGATCAGGAGCTGGAACCGGCACCCATGGCGGCCACCACTGAAGGGCGGCCGATCGTGAGCGTGCACGTTTCTCGGGAGTTCTTTGATTCCCTTGCCGTGGACGACGTAATCCATGTCGTTGACGCACGCGGCAAGCGGCGGAAACTCGGCGTCACAAAGAAAGACGGGGCATCCGGCGGCAGCGAAGGGGCGCTGGCAGAGGGACAGCAGAATATCTACCTGCAGCTTGGGGCGGAGCTGCGGACGGACACGGCGACAACCACGGTGCGTTCGGTGCCGCCAACGATTCAGAAGCTTCGCCCGTTGACCGGGGATCGATTGATCCTGACCAGCGCCGATGTGGTCTGTAACCCGCAAGACGGGGGAGTTCCCACTATCAGCTGTACCTTGCCGGAAGCGGTACAGGCCCTCGAGGTGGGCCAGCAGGTGCTCTTCGACGATGGGGCAATTGCGGCGCAGGTCGTGGAGACCCGAGATATGGCTGGCACAGCAGAAGCTGAGTTGGAGATCACCCGTGGCGGAGCAAAACTAGCCGAGTACAAAGGCATCAATCTGCCCGATACGGAATTGCCTTTGCCGAGCCTGACCGAGGAGGACGAGGCCGCGCTGGCCTTCGTCGCAGAGCATGCGGATATCGCGGCAGTGAGCTTCATCCGTACCCGCGAAGACGTCGCATACGTGTTGGAAAAGTTCCGCGACCTGGGGGCCGACGACCTGGGGCTGGTGCTGAAGATTGAAACGATCCCGGCGTTTGAAAACCTAGCGCCCATCTTGCTGGAGGGCATGCGGCACGCGAGGTTCGGTGTGATGCTCGCGCGTGGCGACCTAGCCGTGGAATTGGGATTTTCCCGCATGGCAGAGGTTCCGGGGCAGGTGCTGGCGATGGTGGAGGCAGCGCATGTGCCGCTGATTATCGGCACTCAAGTGCTGGAATCCATGGCGAAGTCGGGCCTACCGACGCGCGCGGAGATCACCGACGTGGCTTTCGCCCTGCGCGCCGAATGCATCATGCTGAACAAGGGGCCACACATACCGGATGCAATTGGAATCCTGCGGGAAATCGGTGCGAAGATGGACCGCTCGCAGCGCAAGAACCGTATGCTGCTGCACCGGGTGCGCAGCTGGCGTTAGCTATTCTGCGGTGTAGCGAGCCTCCCATGGCCCCAGCCCCAGTGCCTCTTGTGGCTCGTCGCTCAAGTTCACGGTGACCTTCACTAGAGACTCCGGTGCTTGGTAAGTCAGCTGGATCCAGCGGCCCTGTGCTTCGGCCGTATCCACGCTGATCGGTGACACTGTCGGGTTTGTTCCCGCCAGCTTCTCTGTCACCGGCTCTTCGGCATCCGCCCACCAGCTCACGTCCAGCAACTCGGCCTCAGCCAGGCGGTGAGTACGCCGGAACTCCAAAAGCTCGGTGTAGCCCCGCAAAACTTCTGCGTGCGGGGCATCGTTGCGCTCGGCCCAGTTCAGTACGCTAGAGCGGAAGGTCTCTTCGGCGGCTGGGTTTGGCACGTCCTTTGGGTTCCAACCGGCACGGGCAAACTCGCGCATTCGGCCTTCCCGAGTCGCCTGGTTTAGTTCCTCATTCTCGTGATCGACGAAGAACGCGAACGGGGTAGAGGCGCCCCACTCTTCGCCCATAAACAGCATCGGGGTGAAAGGACTCGTTAGTACGAGGGTGGCCTTGGCTAGTTGTTGAGAGACGGTGAGGTTCATGCTTGGCCTATCACCCGCGGCGCGGTTACCCGTCTGGTCATGGGTAGTCGTGTATGTCACAAAGCGCCATGTTTGTGGATCCGTCACCGGCCTGCCATGAGTGCGCCCGCGGAAAGAACTAAAGCGGCCGTCGTGCCAAAACACTCGCTGGAACGTAGTAGCCAGTACTTCGAGCGTCCCGAAGTCCGAGTAGTAGGCATGATCCTCGCCGGAGACGACGGTGTGGATCGCATGGTGGATATCATCGTTCCACTGCGCCACCTTGTATCCCTCGGTGTACACGGGATCATTCTGGTCGGTTTCGGCAATGATCCAACTCGGCTCCGCAGCGTCGCGGATCTGCTCGATGATGCTCACCGCGCCCGTGTCGTCCAAAGCGTGCACCGCATCCAGGCGCAGGCCGTCGATGCCGAATTCCTGGGTCCACAGTCGTACGGCCTCTAGGATGTATGCGCGTACCTCGTCGGAATCTCTGCCTTGCAGATTCACCACATCACCCCAGCCGGTGGAACCGCCAGCGGTGTAGGGGCCGAACACTCCGGTGTAGTTCCCGTCCGGGCCGAAGTGGTTGTACACCACGTCGAAAACCACGGCCAGGTCGCGGTCGTGGGCGGCGTCAATAAGCCTTAACAGTCCGTCCGGCCCGCCGTAAACATCCGTGACCGCATGCCACATCACGCCGTCGTAGCCCCAGTTACGCTTGCCACCGAAAGGCTGCACAGGCATGAGCTCGATAGCGGTGACGCCCACAGCTTTGAGCTCATCGAGTTTGTCAATGGCAGCGTCGAACGTACCTGCTTCGGTGAATGTGCCGACGTGCAGCTCGTAGAGAACCTCACCCTGAAGCGGGCGCCCCAGCGGGCGGCGTGGACTATCGATCTGCCACACCTCTGATAAACCGTGGATGCCATCGGGTTGGCGCCTGGAACGCGGGTCGGGGAAGACTGGCGAACCGTCGACGGAAAAGCCATAGCGATCGCCAGCAGCGGCAGGCACATCGGCATGGAACCAGTCATCGGTTCCGCGCGTCATCGGCAATCGCTGTTCGGAATCGTGCTCGGATTCGGTACCTGATTGTGCTGGTCGGAGGACTAGATCTACGTTTTCGGCCAGGGGAGCCCACACGGAATACATGCGTCCTACCCTAGCTGCGATAATGGGAGCATGCTCGCTGATATTGCCTCCCGACCCGAACCCTCGTACGTCCGCCCCCAGGCGGGTAGGTACACCGCAGAAGTGGAGATCAAACGTTCCCGCTTTATCGCGCTTGCCGAGCGATGCACCAGCGAGGACGAAGCCCGCGAGTTTATCGGCGCAATTCGCCGCGAATATCCCGATGCGCGCCACCACTGCAGCGCCTTTGTCGTGCATGTCGACGCGGCACAGCCGATTGAACGTTCCAGCGATGACGGTGAGCCAGCCGGCACCGCAGGCCAGCCGATGCTGGAGGTACTGAAAGGGTGGAGCAGCTCCAAGCCGCTTCAGGATGTAGCTGTAGTGGTGGTGCGATACTTCGGAGGGATAAAGCTAGGCACCGGCGGGCTCGTGCGCGCCTACCAAGATGCCACCCGCGAGGCCTTGCAGCAGGTGCCGTTGACGCTGCGACGTCAGCTGGACCTATACACCTGCGAGGTGCCACATGCGGATGCCGGGCGAGTGGAGGCCGAGGTGCGCGCCGCCGGATATACCGTGGTGGGCGTGGAATACAAGGCTGCGGCGGAACTGGCTATTGCCTGCGAGCCCGGCGCACCGCTGCCGGACTTCCTCGCCAGCATCACCAGCGGGGCGGTAGATCCCCAACTGGAAGGTCAGCGCTGGATTGAAGACGCGCTCTAGAAACCGCGCGAATGCACCAACTCCTAATAACTACACGGCGCTTAACTACACTGTAGAAGCATGAGTAACTACGGCAACCTGCCCGCCCGCCGACCGGGCACCGACCCGATCGCCCAGCGCAAGGCTGAAGTTCGCAAGCACTCCCGGAATATCCAGATCGCCGGTGGCGTGGGTGCGGTAAGCCTCGTCGGTGGCCTGACGATCCTGCCCACCACCTTCTTCGCAGTTATCGTGCCGATTCTGGCTGTGGCTTTCATCGTCTACAGTGGCTTCAAGATCAAAGGCATCGTCGAGCACAAAGATCAGTGGTGACGCACTCCGTTGGCCAACACTCCTTCCAGCAAGGTTCGCATCGACGCATGGGTGTGGGCCGTCCGCCTCTGTAAGACTCGCGCCCAAGCAGCGGAGGCCTGTCGCGCGGGACACGTGAAGATCAACGACGTATCGGTAAAGCCCGCCCAGCCCGTGGTGGTGGGGGATACAGTGCGCGTGTGGATACATCACCGCGAGCACATTGTGGAAGTCACCCAGCTGCTGTCTAAGCGCGTGGGTGCGGAGCTCGCACGCAAAGCCTATATCGACCATTCTCCACCGCCACCCGTAATTCCCGCGATGCCGCGCCGGGATCGGGGAGCAGGCCGTCCGACGAAGCGGGAGCGGCGCCAATTGGAACGCTTCAAACGCGGTGAGCTCTAGGTAGCTCTTGCCGGCTCTAGCCCGTCTTTTGCCCCAGCTGCTGCCACCTATTGCCCAGCCTTCCGGGGCGCGATTGCGCATTGTCGCCGATGTGCACCGTCTTGCGGATGTGCTCGCGCCCGTAGGCGAATAGCAGCATATCGTCGATCAGTCGGACTTGGCCGGGGTAATAGGGGTAGTTCATGGCCTTGCGCAGCGCCTTAAGCCGCTTCGGTGCCAAAAGCTCGCGCAGCTGGGGGATCGTCGTAATGTCGTGGGCCGCCAGCATCTCGATTGCATAGTGGTAGTAATCCACACGAGAGGTGGGGTATTTCTCGCCGACGATGCGAGTGAGTACTCGTGGCAATGAAGCCGCGTCCAGCGCTCCGTCCACATCTGCGTCGGAGCGAGCCGTATCCAGCACAGCGGCAATCTTGTCGAACTGCTCATCCGCCAGCTCGATCAGCCCTGCAGCCAGCGTAAAAGCACGCTGAATCTCCGGCGCGCTCGTTTCCGGATGCTCCTGGTTTTTGTAGCGCACGTCATGCTCGAACTCCGCCCATGCGTGCTGCAGAACGGTACGTAGTTGGATCTCTATGTACTTTGGTGACGCCCCATCCTCCGCTGCCCAAGGTTCATTCTTAGCGGAGACGATAAGGTGCTGGCTGGCGTAACCAAAGCGTCCCTCGCGCGCAGTCTCGGCGGCCTTGTCGATAACTCTCACCACCTCGAAAAGGTCGGAGAGTGCTTCTTTAAGCTGCGGTATCTCCGAGGAATGGAAGGTAATCACGCGCACGCCGATAACGTCGTGGGCGTCGACAAATGAGTTGTACTCGGGGTAGGCCTCGTTGGACAGTTTGCGAGCGAAGCTCATTCGATCCTTGATTCGCACGCTGACCCGATCAAACGTCAGGCCGGCGTCATCAAGAACATCAATAATGCGCGCCTCCAGGGCGCCGGCGACGTTGGGGCGGGACTGGATCCAGGCGTCGTAATCCGCCAAAGCGGGGTGCGCGGACTTTTTCGGCATTAGGCTCCCATGCGCGTGAGGATCGCCTGACCGCGCTCGCTAAACAGGCTGTTGAGTGGCACTTCGCCTTCCCACATGCTGCCGGAGAGACGATCCTCCCACACGCCCTCGGGCAGGGCCACAGTCGTGTCACCCCAGCCATCGCGCAGCACGTCCAGCGGGCGGCGGGTGACCAGCGTGATCACGTCCTCGCCCCGCATAGTTCCCAACAGGTGGCGCTCCATGGTGCCGGTAGCCATGACGGGCAGGTAGCTGGCTGCATCGAGCTCGAATTGGTTGCGGATCTGCAAAGCAGTCGCGATGACGTAGAGGCGCTCGTCGTCGGCGTTGCGGATATCTCCGCGGGAAATGCGATCCAGGGCTTCCAGCCGCTCGGCAAAGTCCACCTTGCGGCGGTTATCCGGATCCACGAGGGAATCCGTAAAGAACTCTGTGCCCTGGTAGATATCCGGAATTCCAGGGCCCATGATCTGCAGCAACTTCTTGGAAATGGAGACCGTGTTGGCCGCCGGGGCGATGTGGTTGACGTAGGAGGTGATGTCCTCGCCGAAGTTGTCGATCGTGGAATCTATCCATGCGTGAATAGAGTTCTCGAAATCCTCATTGACCTCGAACCACGTGGTGTGCACTCCGGCTTCGCGCATGGCCTTTTCGGCGTAGGCATGCAGGCGCTCCCGCAGTTCGTCGGAAACAGTACCGTCGACGGGCCACACGCCAATCATGTTCTGTAGCAGGAAGTGGCAGGTAGCGCCGTCGACGTATTCGATGCTGTCGCAGAGCTCAGCGAAACGCTCGGCGGATTCCGTGATGCAGCCAATACGGCTGCGCACGTCCTCGCCACGCTTTGTGTCATGCGTTGTCAACGCAGTCATGGCCTTGGGCCACAGGCGAGCACGCTCTGCCTGCAGCAGGTGGAACTCGGCGGGGGAGACCCCGAAGCGGCTTGGAGCACCGCCGACTTCCTGCAGGCTCACTAGGCGCGAGCCACGGTAGAAAGCGGTATCTTCCACACCCTTGGCCATCACAGCACCACACACCTGGGCGAAGCGGATATTCGCCTCGCCACGGGAAATCAAAGCAGTGGCGATCAAATCCAGCGCATCGGCGCGCTCCGGATAGCGAATAATCATCTGGGCGATAACGGTGCTGGTTACGCGGGACAGCGACTCATAGTCCGCACGGTATACCGGCATGGCGGCAATAAGATCGATGAGGGCTTCACGCAGTTCCTCATCCGATACTGCCTCGCCAGAGGTGGACCAGTTGTCATTGCGTACCGCGCGGGCCAGGCGACGCACCTCGGCGGCGAGTTCCTGGCGGGCGACCTCGCTTTTGAGCTCGTACTCGGCTTGTTCGAAGGCTGCGGCATCCCACTTGGATCCCGTCATGTCCAGTGCGAGCTCAGCCATGGTGCCGACGGCAGGGCGGTGGACGAACACGCCATCGAGCTCGCGCAATGCGTCGTAGCCCGTAGTGCCATCGACAGCCAGACGCGGATCGAGTGGTTCGGTGACCCCCAGGATCTTCTCCACGAGCAACCAACGCTCGTCGCCGATCAGCTTGCGCAGCTGCTTTAGGTAGTTGAATGGATCTGCGAGGCCATCCGGGTGATCTACGCGCACGCCATCGATGATGTCAGCCGCGATCAGCTGGTTCAGAATGCGGTGGGAGTGTTCAAACACCACTGGGTCTTCCTGCCGCAGGCCAGCCAGACCGTTGATACTAAAGAATCGGCGGTAGTTAATCACTCCGTCGCGCCAGAACATCAGGCGGTAGTGCTGGCGGTCGTGTACCTCCTGCGGGGTGCCGCCCAAGGTGCCCTCGGCAATGGGGAAGCAGTTGTCGTAGTAGCACAACTTAGGCTCGGAGCCCTCGGCGTCATCGCCAGGCTCAATGCGCAGCTCCGCAACGTCATCCTCGCTGCCCAACACCGGCAGCCCCAGCCGCCCGTTTGCGCCATTGTCCTCCGACCAGTCAACGTCGAAGTAGGTGGCGTACTCCGATTCCTTGCCCTTTTTCAGCAGATCCCACCACCACGGGTTGAGCTGTGGATCGTCCACGCCCACATGGTTCGGCACGATGTCCAGCAATAGTTTGATGCCCACCTCGTGCGCCTTATCGGCCAGGGAACGCAGCCCCTCAATACCGCCGAGCTCGGGGTTAATGGTCGCCGGGTCGGTCACGTCGTATCCGTGCGTCGATTCCGCCGGAGCCTGCATTACAGGGGAGAGATAAAGGTGTGAAACACCCAGGCGAGAGAAGTACGGGAGGTGCTTCTCCGCGTCGGCGAAGGTGAATGCTTGGGTGGGGTCGGATCCAGGTCCACGGAGCTGAAGGCGATAGGTCGCTGACATGACTCCTAGGCTACTTGGCTACTTAATAAGCTGCAGAAACTCCTGGAACCCAATGATCTGCAGCTCCTGCCCCGTATCCTGCAACTCCCGTGCCCGCTTCTCCTTGGACGTCATGGAGTGCCATTCGCCGACAATCAACATCGTCGTCTTCTTCGTCACGTTCTTCGCCACCACGCCGCCCCGCGAGGCAATCATGTCCCATACCTCGCCCTTGTCGTAGGGCTCCACGTCGCCGGTCACACACACAGTCTGCCCGTAGATCGGGCCGTCGATATCCGCTTCCTCGTTCGCTTCGGGCACGACGTCCGGTGTGGCCACCTTCGCCCATGGTGCGGGCGAGCGGCGCTGTTTGTTGTCTGATGACGCCCCCTCGTCCCCGTCGCTTGAGGCCTCTGCAGAACTAACCCATTCCTCCGCGGAGATGTCCTCGTGGCCTTCTGTGCTGGCAGGGGAGCTGACCTTAGTGCCTTCCTCCAATGGGTATCCCGCCTGCAGGTTGGTGAGCTGGCTATCCAGCGCGGCGAACTCCTCGGTCTGCGAGGGGGAAAAGTTCACCCGCGGGCGCTCGGCGTCAAAAAGTAATTGGATAAACCCCGGTGAACAGCCCTCGGGAGGCTGCTTGTACCAGCCAATAAGTTCGGAGGCAGGGCGCGTGACGTCCGGGTACAGCGAGGAGCCAAGTGGCGAACGAGTCACTCGAATCTCCTGCTCAGTGAGCGTGACCTCCGCCCCGCGGGCGGGGAAGGTGGAGGAACCAGTCGGCATGTTTAGAGCTTGACCTCCGTGGTGATCGGGCGCTGCAGAATGACGGTGCTGCGGCCAGCGATCTCCAGAGTGTCCCCGCCGGAGAAGCTGCGGGTTTCCTCCGGCACGCCGGTCGGCTCGGCGGTATCGACGACGACGGTCCAGTTTTCCTCGTCACTGGGCTCGACGTGCATCACATTGTGGCGCCGCGGCAGAGTGAACGTGATCGGCTCGTGGTGGGCGTTGAAGCAGAAGATAAAGGAATCGTCCTCGACAGGGCGCCCCTGCGGATCCGGCTCGTCGATTGCCATGCCATTGAGGTGCACCATCAGGGACTTGCCGAAGTCCGCATTCCAATCGGATTCAGACATCAGATCGCCATTTGGAGTGAGCCAGGCGATATCGCGCTTGGCCACATCCTGACCCAGTGGACCGCCGGCCAGGAAACGGCGGCGACGGAAAACCGGGTGCGCCTGGCGCAGGTGAATGAGGTAGCGCGTGAATGCGTGCAGCCCCTCATCCATGTTTTCCCAATCCATCCAGGAAATCTCGTTGTCCTGGCAGTAAACGTTGTTATTTCCGCCCTGGGTGCGGCCGATCTCATCGCCGTGCGAGAGCATCGGGGTGCCCTGGGAGAGCATCAGGGTGGTGAGGAAGTTACGACGCTGCTTGTTGCGCAGCTGCAGGATCTCCTCATCATCCGTCGGGCCTTCCACGCCACAGTTCCAAGAACGGTTGTGGCTCTCACCGTCGCGATTTTCCTCACCGTTGGCATCGTTGTGTTTTTCGTTGTAGCTGACCAGGTCGTTCAGGGTGAAGCCGTCGTGGGCGGTGATGAAGTTGATCGACGCGGTCGGGCGACGGCCTGTGTAGAGATCCGAGGAGCCCGTCAGGCGGGAGGCGAACTCGCCCAGCGTGGAAGGCTCGCCACGCCAGAAGTCACGCACCGTATCGCGGTATTTACCGTTCCACTCGTTCCACAGTGCGGGGAAGTTACCCACCTGGTAGCCGCCCTCGCCGACATCCCAAGGCTCAGCGATGAGCTTGACCTGGCTGACGATCGGATCCTGCTGTACCAGGTCGAAGAATGCGGAAAGGCGATCGACATCGTGGAACTCGCGGGCCAGAGTGGAAGCCAGGTCGAAACGGAAGCCGTCGATGTGCATCTCCGTGACCCAGTAGCGCAGCGAATCCATAATGAGCTGCAGCGTGTGCGGGTGGCGCACATTCAGGGAGTTACCAGTGCCCGTGTAGTCCATGTAGTGGGCCTCGTCACCGTCGACGAGACGGTAGTAAGCGGCGTTATCGATACCGCGGAAGTTCTGAGTCGGGCCCATGTGGTTGCCCTCGCTGGTGTGGTTGTAGACCACATCCAGGATCACCTCAATGCCCGCGTCATGATAGCTGCGCACCATCTGCTTGAACTCTGCGATGGCGCCTTCAGCGCTGGGGGAGGCAGCGTAGTCGCGGTGTGGAGCGAAAAAGCCCAGGGTGTTGTAGCCCCAGTAGTTGCGTAGTCCCAAATCGCGCAGACGATCGTCGTGGACGAACTGGTGCACCGGCATGAGCTCCACGGCAGTGACACCCAGATCCTTGAAGTACTCCACGATGGAGTGGTGACCCAGCCCGGCATAAGTGCCGCGCAAGTGCTCCGGGACATCCGGGTGCGTCATCGTCAAGCCCTTTACATGGGTTTCGTAGATGACAGTCTTGTGCATCTCAATATTCGGACGGCGGTCATGGTTCCAATCAAAGTATGGATTGATGACCACTGAACGCATTGCGTGCGGAGCGGAGTCTTCCTGGTTGCGCTTCTCCGGGTTATCCGGATCGTTGATGTCGTAGCTGAACAGCGAGGCATCGCCATCGAAAGCACCATCGAAGGACTTGCCGTAGGGATCCATGAGAAGTTTCGATGGGTCACAGCGCAGCCCCTTGGCCGGATCCCACGGGCCGTAAACGCGGTAGCCATAACGCTGACCGGGAACGATACCGGGGAGGTAGCAGTGCCAAATGTCTGCGTCGACCTCTTCCATCTTCACCCGGGTTTCCGCACCCTGGCTATCGAAAAGGCAGAGTTCGACGGATTCAGCTACCTCGGTGAATAGGGCAAAATTGGTGCCGTTGCCATCGAAGGTGGCGCCGAGTGGGTAGGGCTTTCCAGGCCAACCGACCAAAGGCTCACCGGGCGCACGCAATCCACTTTTATCTGACAGTCCGAAAGTCATGGGCACCATTCTAACGGCTAAAACCGCGGAGTATTGTTTCTACTCCTATCACTGCTTGTCGGTGCGCATCCTCCCGTGAAACCGCCTCTGATTCGGCCTTCCCCGTAGGCGACCCCAAGTTCTGCAGCACGTTCTGGCGTGCCTGAAGTTCTAAGGCAGAACCGAAGACAAAACGCAGCAGGAGCTTCGCTGCGTCTTCGGCGCTGGAGTGGGCGCCACCGGACTGTAGCTCAGCAGCGAGTTCTGAAGTGAGATCCCTTTCCAACGTGCCGCTGGCCACCGCTGCCAGCGTGATATCAGCCCCGTCGCGCAGGGAGGTGAGGGCGTCAAAAAGTAAAGAACAATACGTCGCCGCGCATCCGGGGCAAGCAGGGACTTCCGCGAGGATTGATTCGGCGATACCTCCCAGAAGCGCTTGCTTATTGGGAAAATGCCAGTACAACGCACCCGGTGCGACATCGAGGGAACGAGCGAGTCGCCGCATCGTGAGATCGGCCAGGCCATACTGCTGCAGGATGTCGACGGCGGTACTCACGATTTTCTTGCGGTTTAGCTGCACGATGTACAAGGGTAGTGGACGCGATTGCCGTAGGGTGTGCCACATGAAGATTCGAAAGACATGCGTGGCTGCCTTGTGCGCGGTGAGCCTTCCCCTCGGTCTGACGGCCTGCGGATCCGACGGCGCAGAAGACGCAGAACAAAACGCGGGTAATAACGCGGACAACGCCGCGCCCAAGGACAATCAAGGCGAACAGGCCGGCGAAGGGGAAATCACGCAGGCTCCGGTGCAGGGGCCGGAGTACAAGACGGCTGCTAGCGAGGAAGATCAACAGCAGATCATTGACCTGCTGCACGGACTGTCCGACGGCGCGCGACCAATGGATGTGTACCTGAACTGGACCATCGACAACACCTGCCGCGCGGATATCGACCAGCAAGGGGGCGAAGAGGCTGCACGTCAGCAGGCTAAAGACTCCGCAGGTCAGGGCAACTTCGACGAACAGCCGGGTAGAACGCCGAATATCACCGACATCAAAGATGTCATGGCCGAGGGCGACAATGCGCACGCGATGGTCACCATCGTTGAGGGGGAGCGCAGCGACACCAATCGCATGTACTTCAAGCGCGAGGATGCGAAATGGAAGTTCTGCCACACCCTAGGAACGCAGGGGTCGCAGGGCTAGGACATTTTAGGACATTGAAGAAAGTAAAAAATGCGCAACGGCACCAGCTGATTCCTCGGCCAATCGGGGAGGCAGCACTCGTTCTTTTCGTCACGCTGGTGGTGTTTATCCTGTTGGGACTGGTGTGGGGGCTCATCCACCCGACCACCCAACTGACCGTGGCAGCGGACGGTGGGGCGGATACCGTCCCGGGTACCGAGGATGCCTCGTTTAAAGCCCTGGCCTATTTTTTGGCCCTGACTGGACTTGGTGGCCTGGCAATTGGGCTGTGGGTCTTTCGCACCCGCATGAGGAGCCTGCTGATGATGCTGTGGGTCGGTGTGGTCACGCTCTGGGGCTCGGTGACGTGCTGGACCGTTGGAACGTGGTTGGCAGAGAAACTGCATGCCGATCCATTGCCTACCGATCCGCACCCAGGGGATCTATTTCACCTGGTAGAGGAAACTAATCCCGGTTCGGGAATGCTCGTAGCCACGGCACTGGCGCTGGTGGTGTACTGGTTGGCGGCGACCTTCGTCGACCCAGAAGATTTCTAAACCTTTAGTGATCTGGGGCCGCGGGGGACTAACGTAGCAGGAATGCTAGACAAGATCTTAGAAAGCATCACCCGCGTAGACGGCCGGTGGGAAATGCCAGATACCATCACCACCGACGAGTGGGCCGCGGAGGTGCAGCGGCTGAAGAAGGAGCGGAACGCGCTGATTCTGGCTCACAACTATCAGCTGCCAGAGATCCAGGACATCGCCGACCACACGGGCGATTCCCTCGCACTATCCCGTATCGCCGCGGAAACGGACGCTGACGTGATCGTTTTCTGCGGAGTGCACTTTATGGCCGAGACTGCGAAGATCCTGTCACCGGAAAAGACGGTGCTTATTCCCGACGCCAATGCGGGGTGCTCCCTAGCCGACTCCCTTACAGCGGAGGAACTGCGTGAGTGGAAGGCCGAGCACCCAGAGGCTGTGGTCGTCAGCTACGTAAACACCACAGCTGATGTGAAGGCGTTGACGGATATCTGCTGCACCAGTTCCAATGCAGTAGACGTCGTGGCGAGTTTGCCGGAGGATCAGGAAGTGCTCTTCGGTCCCGATCAGTTCCTCGGCGCTCACGTGCGCCGCAAGACCGGGAGGGACAATATTCACGTGTGGGCGGGCGAGTGCCATGTGCATGCGGGTATTTCTGGGAAGGACTTAAGCCAGCAGGCGCACGATAACCCGGAGGCCGACCTGTTTATCCACCCGGAGTGTGGTTGTGCCAATTCGGCGATTTACCTCGCAGGCGAGGGGGTTGTGGAGTCCGAGCGGGTGAAAATGCTATCCACTGGTGACATGATCTCGCAGGCGAAGTCCACCAGCCAGTCCACGGTTCTGGTTGCCACCGAGGTGGGCATGCTGCACCAATTGCGCCAGGCCGCCCCCGGCGTTGATTTCCGTGCCGTCAACGACCGCGCGTCCTGCACCTATATGAAGATGATCACCCCAGCCGCGCTACTGCGCTGCCTGGCTTTGGGGGAGGACGAAGTAACGGTGGACGAGCAAACCGCCGCCAAGGCCCGTCGCTCCGTGGAGCGGATGATCGCCATTGGTAACCCGGGAAGTGGGGAATAACGATGGAGACCACCCTTGAGTTGCCTTTCCCCGCCCAACTATCCGACCCCTCCCGCATTCGCGCAGCTTATCTCCGCATGGCAAAGGTCGCATTGGAAGAGGACTTTGGCGACGGTGCGGATGTCAGTACCCTAGCCACCGTCCCTGCCGATGCGACGGGCACGAAGGTGATGCGAGCACGCCAGTCTGGAGTGATCAGCGGACTCGAAGCCCTGACAATCGTCGCGGAGGTTGCCGCCGACCGGCACATCGACATCACCCCGCTAGTCGCCGATGGGGATCGGGTCGATGCCGGCGCGGACATTGCGCGAGTGGAGGGGACGATCCAGCACATCCTCATGCTGGAACGCACCCTTTTGAACATTCTGAGCCATGCTTCGGGCATTGCCACTCAAACACGCGCGTGGGTGGATGTCGTCGCAGCCGCCGCCAGCAGCCCGGGCGGATGCTTGGTGCGTGACTCGCGGAAGACCCTGCCCGGAATGCGCATGCTGGAAAAGCGCGCGGTCGTTCACGGCGGCGGCTACCCGCACCGCTACAATCTGGGCGATCAGGTGATGGTGAAGGACAATCACGTGGAGCTCTCCAACGCCGCCGAAGCCTATGCGCGGGTAAGAGACTTTTTGGGTGATGACGCCACCACGTGGGTAGAGGTCGAAGTGGATACTCTGGAGCAACTCTCCGACCTGCTTGGTGCGGATCGTCCTCATCCGCCTCAGGTGCTACTGGATAACTTCAGCGTGGAGGATACGAAGAAGGCTGTGGAGTTGCGCGATAATCAAGCCCCGGAGGTGCTTTTGGAATCCTCAGGCGGGTTAACTCTCGATGTAGTGGCTGACTATGCAGCCGCGGGCGTGGACTCCGTGGCGGTGGGTGGGCTGACCCACAGTGTGCGTGCCCTCGACATCGGGTTGGACTAACCCTCCCAGCGTTCCAACGCCGCTCGCCTGCGCTTGTCGAGTTCCCAGGCCACCTCTTCGTGGCCAAGCTCCCTGGCAGCCACAAGTGCCATGGTGTAGCCACCGATAGTGCGCTCGTCATCGGCGCTGAACTCGGACCATTCCGCCACCAGGCGGGCATTCGCCAAGGCCTCGTCAAAAAGCCCACAGTTCAAGGCAGCTTCGGCAAGGGCGTAGCGCAGGTTGAGGATCGCGGGGGACAGTGGGCACCCTTCTGCACCTTCCAAGGCAGAACTGGCAAGCTCCCAGGCCTCGCCCTCGCGTCCTTCGCCCAACAGTGCCATTGCCGCTAAACCGGCATTGTGCAGGGCAATTACTCCGGCATCCAGCTTGCGCGCCAGGCGCACGCAGGCCTTCCAATGCTCAGCCACAGCAGCCAGCGAATCCGCGTCTTCGCCCTCCGCTGCCCGGAACATCTCGAAATGCGCCAGCATGTCATGAGCCTCGTACAGGGAAACCGTGCGCGCATCCGTGGTCGCGCCGTCTTCTTCCAACCTGTCGATCAGTGCCGTTACCCGCTCTAAAGCCTCCGTCCGCCGCCCGCGGAACCACGCTTCCTGCGCGAACCACAGCTGGCGATCCGCCGCCGAAGGGGGCTTCGACCCGAACCTCCGTACAAGTTGGGCGAAGATGCTTGCAAAGTCGAAGCCTTCGGCGTCATCCTCGAAAGAACTAGGAAGATTCGTGGCCACCGCGAAGCCTGTCGTGGCCGCGGAAGTTAGGCGCGCAGCGATGGCAGGGGCAATGTCTCGGTGCGTCAGCTCGGGAGTTTCCGCGAGAGTGGGGGAATCCGGATCCGGGCGGAAATCATCAAAACCCTGGGCCAATTGCGCCAGCATTTCTTGCGGTGAATGCAGCTCCGTCAGGGTGCCGGGGCGACCTTCCTGTGTTAGAGCCTGGTGAGCAAGCAGCGCCAAGGCCTCCAGAGCCAGCGCGTGGTCGTTGTTGCTGCGCGCCCACGTGCGCAGATCCTGCAAGGCAGCGATGGTCTCATCGGCGAAACCCAGGTGATCCGCCGCGCTGGCGCGCATGCTGTAAAACTCGCCCACCAGCTCTTGCGGCACCTCATCCGGGGTGGCTAACCAGTACTGCCTGGCGAAGTCGCTGGCCAAGCGCCAGCTCGCCGCTGCAGACGCCCCCGAATGCGCGGCGCGACTGCTGTCCTGGAGCAGTGAAAGGAGTGTCTGGGCCATGGCGTAAACTTTAGCCCAGCATAAGAATGCTCCCAAGAATCACTCGGAAGGATGCGGCGTACACGATGACTAACGCTGAGCTGGACTTTAGCCGGATCGACCTGCGGGGACAGACCCCGACTACAGCTGAGCTGCGCCATCGTCTTCCCCGTGGTGGCACGGACGTGGACTCGGTGATTCCCACCGTCCAGCCGATCGTTACGCAGGTACGCGAGGGCGGGGCTCGCGCGGCTTTGGAGATCGGGCAGCGCTTTGACGGCGTAACCCCGGATTCAGTGCGGGTTCCAGCCGAGGTTATTGACGCCGCCGTGGGGACGTTGGATGACGACGTCATCGCAGCGCTGAAAGAAGCCATTAACCGAGTGCGTGCTTTCCACTCCGCCATCCGCCCAGACGATAAACAGGTGGAGGTCGCGCCGGGCGGCACCGTGACGGAGCGATTCATTCCCGTACAGCGCGTGGGCTTGTACGCACCGGGCGGCAACGCGGTGTACCCGTCGAGCGTGATTATGAACGTTGTGCCTGCTCAGGAAGCTGGGGTGGAATCTCTCGTAGTGGCCTCCCCGCCGCAGGAGGGCGGCTGGCCGCACCCGACCGTGCTGGCTGCTTGTCAGCTGCTGGGCGTGGATGAGGTCTGGGCAGTTGGTGGCGCGCAGGCCGTGGCTCTGTTGGCTTATGGTTCGACAGCCGCAGGTGGTGAGGAGCTGGAGCCGGTGGATATGGTCACCGGTCCGGGCAATATTTTCGTTACCGCAGCCAAGCGACTGTGTCGTTCGGTGGTGGGCATTGACTCCGAGGCAGGCCCCACCGAGATAGCCGTTTTGGCCGATGACACTGCCGATGCGGTGGAGATTGCCTACGACTTGATTAGCCAGGCGGAGCACGACACGATGGCGGCCTCTGTACTCATTACTGACAGTGAAAAGTTGGCCGATGAAGTAGTGGCGGAAATGAATAAGCGCTACCACATCACGCAGAACTCCGCGCGTGTCGCCGAAGCCCTGGAAGGCCAGCAGTCCGGTGTGGTGCTGGTTGACGATATCGCTGCGGGCATCCGCGCTGCCAACGCATATGGGGCGGAGCACTTGGAGATTCACTGCGCGGATTCTCACGCAGTGGCCGCGCAAATCACCAATGCCGGCGCGATCTTCATTGGACGTTTTAGCCCGGTTCCGCTGGGCGATTACGCTGCGGGTTCCAATCACGTACTGCCGACCTCCGGCACGGCACGTCACTCTTCGGGGCTGTCTACCCTGACGTTCCTGAAGTCTGTGCACGTCATCGACTACAACGAGGAAGGGCTGCGCGGCGTGGCGGATACTGTCATCACGCTGTCCAAGTCTGAGGGACTTCCAGCCCACGGCGAGGCCATCAGCGCTCGCACAGGCGGCACTGAGAGGTAGTGAGGAATCATGGCTGAGAACAACAACGCAGCAAACACCAATAAACAGAACATTTCGCTGGCCGACCTGCCGCTGCGCGAGGAGCTGCGCGGTAAGTCCGCCTATGGTGCACCACAGCTGACTGTGGCGAACCAACTCAACACCAATGAAAATCCCTACCCACCGTCGCCGGAGATTGTCGAAGGCATCGCTCGGCGCGTGGCAGAGCTGGGCACCAAACTGAATCGCTATCCCGACCGGGACGCAGTGGGATTGCGTAAGGCCCTTGCGGCTTATGTGAGCCAACAGACGGGTGTGGGCGTCACTAAAGAACAGGTCTGGGCGGCCAACGGTTCCAACGAGGTGCTGCAGCAACTCCTGCAGGCATTCGGTGGGCCCGGGCGCAGCGCGATGGGGTTTGTGCCGAGCTACTCGATGCACCCGATCCTGGCTGCGGGCACACAGACCGAGTTCGTGACCGTTGAGCGAAAGGCCGAGAATCGCTTCGACATTGATGTCGACGAGGCCCTCACTGCCATCGCCGAACAGCAACCCAATGTGGTCTTTATTACGACGCCGAATAACCCCACTGGCAATAGCACTCCACTCGCCGACATTGAGCGCATTGTGCAGGCTGCCCCTGGCATCGTCATCGTGGATGAGGCCTACGCGGAGTTCTCCGATGAGCCGAGTGCAGTGGGACTAGTGGAGCAGTATCCGACGAAGTTGGTCGTCTCCCGCACCATGTCCAAGGCCTTCGACTTTGCGGGCGGGCGCCTGGGCTACTTCGTTGCACACCCGGCGTTTATCGAAGCCGTGATGCTGGTGCGCCTGCCGTACCACCTGGCAACCTTGTCGCAGGCGGCAGCGGAAGTGGCGCTCGAGCATTCCGACGCCACGCTGCAGACGGTGGCGAAGCTGCGTGCAGAACGCGACCGAGTGGTTGCTGGTTTGCGCCAACTGGGCTACGACGTCATCGATTCGCATTCGAACTTCGTATTCTTCGGCAACTTCGACAAGCTGGGGGACGCGCACACGGTGTGGCAGCGTTTCCTGGACCAAGAGGTGCTGATCCGCGACGTTGGCGTGCCCGGCTGGCTGCGCGCAACTGTCGGCCTGCCGGAAGAGAATGATGCTTTTCTTGCCGCCGCTGCGCAGATGATGGACGATTAGACGGACGCTTCAAGAACTTTCAAGAGAACAAGACCAGAGAGGCAGGTGCAAAGCTACTGTGGCAACGAATCCCGCTCCGCGCATCGGGAAGGCCCAGCGAGCCACCAAAGAATCCGATATTAAGGTCGAGTGGAACCTAGACGGAACCGGCAAGACCGATATTGATACCGGCGTGCCGTTTTTCGATCACATGCTGACCGCCCTCGGCGCACACGGCTGCTTTGATCTCACCGTGCATGCCCGTGGCGACGTGGAGATCGACGCACACCACACCGTGGAAGACACAGCCATTGTGATGGGCCAGGCGCTCGCACAGGCATTGGGAGACAAGGCAGGAATCCGCCGCTTCGGCGATGCTTTCATCCCGATGGACGAGACACTGGCACACGCGGCGGTGGACGTATCGGGACGTCCGTACTACGTGGGCGTGGGGGAGCCAGAGCAGATGCTCAGCGCGGTGATCGGCGGGCACTACGCCACCGTCATTAACCAGCACTTCTTTGAGACCCTGGCGCTGAACTCGCGTATTGCGCTGCATGTTCGCTGCCTCTATGGTCGCGATCCGCACCACATCACGGAAGCGGAGTTCAAGGCAGTGGCCCGTGCACTGCGGGCCGCCGTGGAGAACGACCCGCGCGTGGGCGGAGTCCCGTCGACTAAGGGAACGCTGTAGTGGCGCGCCCACAGGCGCTGACCATTGAAGAGCTAGAAAAGATCGATTCCGTGTGGCAGGCTCCCGGCCTGAAAGCCACACTGGTCTCGGTCTTCTGTGCGTTTGGCGGTTGGGCGCTGCTACTGCCGGTCATCCCCCTGGCCGTGATCGATGGGGGCGGGACGGACGGTATCGCCGGTCTATCCACCGGTGTATTTATGGCTGCGACGGTTCTGACGCAGGCTTTCACCCCGCGTCTGCTGCGTGCGGTTGGATATTCGCCCGTCATGCTTGTTGCCGGTTTGCTGTTGGGCTTCCCGGCGCTGGTGTACATCGCCGATATGTCCGCAGTGACGGTGCTGGCCATCGCGGCTGTGCGTGGTGTGGGCTTCGGCGCGGTAACCGTGACGGAAGCCGCGCTGATCGCGGAGCTCGTTCCACCAAGACTGGTGGGACGTTCCTCCGGTGTGTTCGGCGCGACGGTGGGTGTGACCCAGCTAATCAGTTTCCCTTTGGGAATGTGGCTATATGGCAGCTTTGGCCTGGTGAGCGTGTGCTTGGCTGCGGCGGCCTACTCTGCCGTTGGAGCTTTGGCCGCTTTGCAACTGCCGAAGGTTGAGCGCGAAAACTCTCCCGGTGTGGCCTCGGATATTCCGGCTAACGCGACCGCGCAGTCGGATTACACCCCGGCTGCGCCGCGTGCAGCGACGTGGAAGCTGGCAACTGTGCCGGGTCTATCCATCGGCGCAGCTGCTGTGGGCTTCGCCGGGTTTAGCACCTTCTTGGCGCCCGCCGCCGGGGAAATCGACGCGAGCGTGGCGGCCACGATTTCCGGCTTGGCGCTGAGCATCGTGGGGTTGATGCAGATCGGCTCGCGCCTTTTCAGCGGCTGGTATGCCGACCGTGTGGGCGAACCGGGCCGTTTGAACGCACTCGGCTTGGTGCTGTGCGTAGTGGGTTTGGGGTCGGCTGCCGTCATGCTGGCCGTGCACCCGAGCGGTGGGCTATTGCTGATGTGGTCGCTGGCATCGGCTGCTTTCTTCGGCGTGGGTTTTGGCATCAACCAGACAGAGGCGCTGCTGATGCTGTTCGACCGCCTGCCCCGGGCCGAGTCCGCCAAGGCCTCCGCGCTGTGGAACATGACTTTCGATGGCGGTACCGGTGTTGGTGCTGTCTTGCTGGGGTTCGTCGCAGGTGCACTGACGTATCAGGGTGCGTTTATTACTGCTGGCGCGGTCGCTCTGGCGGGCTTTGTCATCGCGGTTCTTGACCGAATCGTAGGGCGTCACCGCCTTACCGATCACGGCAATGTTCGCGAAACACTACGCCGTGTCCGAAAGCGAGAATTGCGCCCAGGTAAGTCCGGCTAAACTAGCTAGCTATGACTTCTTCTCTTTCTTCTCGACGCCCACATGTCGCCCTCTTGGACTATGGCAGCGGAAATGTACGCTCCGCCCAGCGAGCGGTAGAAAGGGCTGGCGCCGAGGTTGAGGTAACCCGCGATCCGGAGACCGTCCAGCGAGCCGACGGGCTTTTGGTGCCGGGGGTAGGGGCATTTAGTGCCTGTATGAAACAGCTGCACAGTGTCCACGGCGACCGCATGATTGGGCAGCGCCTGGCAGGCGGGCGCCCGGTGCTGGGAATCTGTGTCGGCATGCAGATCCTTTTCGAACAGGGAGCCGAGTTCGCCGAAGGTGCAGGCGAAGGATCCGCGGCTTATACCGAAGGCATGGGTGAGTGGCCCGGAACGGTGGGAAAATTGGATGCGGACGTACTACCGCACATGGGGTGGAACACCGTGGAGGTGGGCGACGGTACGTCCGCGAGCGCACTGGGAGCGCCCGCTACTGAAGGATCGAAGATGTTCGCCGGGATCAAGGATTCCGAACGATTCTATTTTGTGCATTCCTATGGCGTGCAGGAGTGGGAGCTCATGACCGACGGGCGGACAGAACCGCCACTGGTGCATTGGGCACGTCATGGGCGCAGCCGCTTCGTTGCTGCAGTGGAAAACGGCCCGCTGTGGGCCACACAGTTCCACCCGGAGAAGTCAGGTGATGCGGGGCTGCACCTGCTGCGGAATTGGGTGGAAACACTCTAGATCTGAAAGTAGTACTTCTTTGACCGATTCGAGCTTCGCTGACCTCTCTACACGTTAGGATTCTTCCTATGGCTTCTACTGAAAACCCCCGTGCTCTAACCCTGCTACCCGCCGTTGATGTGGCCGACGGCCAAGCCGTCCGACTGGTACAGGGTGCCGCAGGCACAGAGACCAGCTATGGAGCGCCGATCGAGGCAGCCCTGGCCTGGCAGAACGCGGGTGCGGAGTGGATTCACCTGGTGGACCTCGACGCAGCCTTTGGCCGAGGCAGCAACTTTGAGCTGCTCAAGGAGGTCACCGGTCAGCTAGATGTGAACGTCGAGCTTTCCGGAGGCATTCGCGATGATGAATCGCTGGAGCGTGCTTTGTCCACCGGTTGCCGCCGAGTGAACATTGGCACCGCAGCGTTGGAAGATCCGGAGTGGTGCGAATCCGTCATCTCTCGTTATGGCGACAAGGTAGCTATTGGCCTGGATACCCGAGAGGTCGACGGTGAATGGCGCTTGCGTGGCCGCGGCTGGACCTCCGATGGAGGCGAGCTGTGGGAGGTACTGGAGCGCCTGGACTCCCAGGGAGTATCGCGCCTCGTCGTCACCGATGTCAGCCGCGACGGCATGCTGGACGGCCCAAACATCGACCTGCTGCGCGAAGTGGCCGCGGCCACCGATGCTCCAGTTGTCGCCTCTGGCGGAATTTCGAGCCTGGACGACATCCGCGCTCTGGCGGCGGTCGTGGACGAGGGCGTGGACTCCGCCATCGTCGGCAAGGCACTATACGCAGGCAAGTTCACCCTGGAGCAGGCTCTGCAGGCAGCTCGAGAAGGCGGTAACTAATGACAGCCTTCCACGGAGTACACCCTGAGGAGTTGGACACGCGGTCGCTGCTGGCCATCGCTGAGGCCGCCGTGGACGAAGCCGAGACGACGTTCACCGCAGCAGTCGGTGCAGAGCCGGAGGTCATTAAGTCTCCTGGCGACTTCGCTACCGAAGCCGATCTGACCGTCGAACGGCAGTTGCGTACACTGCTGACCCAGTACACCGGTCTGCCCGTGCACGGCGAGGAATTCGGTACCGTACGCCCCGGTGAAGTCCCGGGGGAGAACGTCACTGAGCCCAACCCCAGCGACGCCATGGCCGATGGCTTGGATGGTCCTAGGCGTAAGTCCCTCGAAGCTGGCGACCAGGAGCTGCCGGAGACGTTTTGGGTGGTTGACCCTATCGACGGCACCGCTAACTACGCAGTGGGTAATCCCTTCGCCTGCATCCTGGTCTCCCTGGTACACCAGGGGCAGACCATGATTTCCGTTACTGAAATGCCACTGCTGGGTAAGCGCATCACCGCTCGTCGTGGACACGGATTGCTCGTCGATGGGCACCCGTCGCGCGCTATGCCGCCGTCCGACCCAGGTGTCACCCAGATCAGTTTCGGCTCCATCCTCTCGCAGCGTCGCGGAAACCTGCCGATTTCATACCGGCAGGACATGCTCAACGAAATTGGTAAGTCCTACCCGCGCATGCGCGTGACCGGTTCGGTCGGCATCGACCTAGCTTTCACCGCCGCCGGAGTGTTTGGTGGCACGGTGACGTTCAGCCCCAACCTGTGGGACAACGCGGCGGGCATCCTCGCTGTAGAGGAAAACGGTGGTATTGCCACTGACTTTGCAGGAAATCCTTGGCGCCCGGGCGTCTCTGGTCTGGTCGCTGGTGAGCCGGAGGTTCACGCCACCCTTCTGCAGCACATCCAAGCAGTGCCGATCGGCACCGCGGCCCGCAATGCCCAAGAGATCCGCGACCGAGGGGGCATCCGATGAGCGTCACTGTGCGCGTCATCCCTTGTCTAGACGTAGATAACGGCCGGGTAGTGAAAGGCGTGAACTTTGAGGGCCTACGCGATGCAGGAGATCCCGTCGAGCTGGCCAAGCGTTATGACTCGCTGGGTGCTGACGAACTGACGTTCCTGGACGTCTCTGCCTCCAAGGATGGCCGCGGCACCATGCTGGATGTGGTGCGTCGCACCGCAGACCAGGTGTTTATTCCCCTGACCGTCGGCGGGGGAGTACGCAGCGAGGAAGACGTGGATGCATTGCTGCGCGCAGGTGCCGACAAGGTCTCCGTGAACTCTTCCGCCGTCGCTCGCCCCGAGTTGCTCAGGGAGCTCTCACAGCGCTTTGGTGCTCAGTGCATCGTCCTATCTGTAGACGCGCGGCGCGTACAGAACCCAGATGAGGCAGACAAATACCCCTCCGGCTTTGAGGTCACCACCCACGGCGGTACCAAATCCGCTGGAATGGATGCTGTCGAATGGGCCCGCACCGGTGAGGAACTGGGAGTGGGGGAGATCCTGCTGAACTCCATGGACGGCGACGGCACGAAGGCCGGCTTCGACATCGAGATGCTGCAGGCCGTGCGTTCGGCTGTTTCCATCCCCGTCATCGCCTCCGGCGGCGCCGGCGCCCCGGAACACTTCCCACCCGCAGTGGAGGCCGGGGCCGATGCCGTACTAGCCGCCTCCATCTTTCACTTCCGCGAAGTGGAAATCAGCGAGGTCAAGCAGGCACTCGCCGACGCAGGATACGAGGTGCGGCTGTGAGCAGCACCGACCCGGCAACCTTTGAACTAGACCACGCCATTGCCGAGCGGGTGCGCTTCAACGCTGACGGTCTCGTGCCCGCCATCGTGCAGGATGCCACGAACGGGGATGTGCTGATGATGGCGTGGTTGAATGACCACGCCCTGGCGCATACCCTAGCCACCCACAAAGGCACCTATTGGTCCCGATCGCGCCAATCCTATTGGATCAAAGGCGAAACAAGCGGCCACACCCAGCGCGTCGAAGAAGTACGCCTGGACTGCGACGGCGATACGGTGCTGCTGAAAGTCGAGCAGACGGGTGCTGCATGCCATACCGGCGACCGCACTTGTTTCGACGCCGACCGCTTGGCCTAACATGTTTGGCATGGGTGACAACACTTCCAGCCGAGCCACCGGCGACCTGACGAGCCGTGAGATTTTCCGCAGGCTCGCCGCTGACCACCGCGTGGTGCCCGTTGTACGCAAGGTTCTCGCCGATGGAGAAACAGCACTGTCGGCTTATCGCAAGCTCGCCGATGGACGCCCCGGCACTTTCCTGCTGGAGTCCGCCGCCCACGGGCAGTCGTGGGATCGATACTCCTTTATCGGCACTGGCGCCCGTTGCGCCTTGACCGCTAAGAGCTCCGTGGACGACGGTGCCGCCCGCTGGATCGGCCAGCCGCCTGTAGATATTCCAGAGGGAACCGACCCGCTCGACGCGATCCGTAATACCCTTGCCCACCTGCAGACCGCCCCGATGCCAGGCCTGCCGCCGTTAACGAGTGGTCTGGTGGGGTACATGGGTTATGACATGATCCGCTATATCGAGCGCATTCCCGATACCTGCACCGATGATCTGAATATTCCCGATATGGTGCAGCTCCTCGTCGAGGATATGGCCGTCGTGGATCACTACGAGGGCACCATCTGGCTGATCGCCAGTGTGATCAACTGGGATAACTCTGATGCGCGCGTGGACGAGGCATACGACGAGGCAGTGGAACGGCTCGACGCCATGGTGGAACGGCTGGCTAGGGGAGTAGCAGGGGGCGTCACTACCTTTAACGACCCCACGCCCGACTACCGTCGGCAGCGCACCTACGACGACCACCGTCAGCGCATCGGCAAGGTGAAAGAGCATATCAAGGCCGGCGATGCGTTCCAGGTGGTGCTGTCGCAGCGCTTCGAGATGGACACTGACGTCGATGCGATCGATATTTACCGCATGTTGCGCGTATCAAACCCTTCGCCGTACATGTTCTTGCTCAACGTTCCTACCGAGGATTTTGACGCCACAGCATTCCACATCATCGGTTCCTCCCCGGAATCGCTGGTGCAAGTCCGTGACGGAAATGTCACAACGTTCCCCATCGCCGGATCCAGGCCGCGCGGAGAGACAGTGGAGCAGGACTTCGCCTTTGAACGCGAGCTGGTAAACGACGAAAAGGAAAACTCGGAGCACCTCATGCTGGTGGATCTGGGACGTAACGACCTCGGGAAAGTCAGCGAACCCGGCACCGTGGAGGTGCACGACTTCCGTCACGTTGAGCGCTACTCGGCGGTAATGCACTTGGTCTCCGGGGTGTCCGGCAAGTTGGCTGCGGGGCAGACGGCAGTGGATGCGTTCAATGCGACCTTCCCAGCAGGGACGCTATCGGGTGCACCGAAGCCCTCGGCGTTGAAGATTATTGATGAGCTGGAGGACACTCGCCGCGGAGTATACGGCGGAACTGTCGGCTACTTTGATTTCTCCGGAAACACGGACCAATCCATCGCGATCCGCACTGGGCTGTACAAGGATGGCACGGTGTATGTGCAGGCAGGCGGAGGAATCGTCGCGGATTCAGATCCGGAAGCCGAGGATTTGGAAACGCGCAATAAAGCCGCCGCAGTGCTGCGGGCCGTTGCCGCCGCAGAGACCATCGAGAGTGCGAGTGCAGAGGTAGGACAGTGAGCAAGGCGAGCAAGGTAGAGGACAGCAAAGTAGAGGACAACGGCATCACGCAGAAGGCCAAGCGTATCCGGCAAATTGCCCTGCTGTGTGTTGTACTGAGCGCCGCGGGGCTGTGGGGAGCGAGCCGACTGAAGTTCGTGACCGTGGCCATCGATGACGACAAGGCCGGCGCCTCCACCAAGGAGCTCGTGGGTTCCGTGTGGGATCCGGCACTAGTGCCTCTAGCGCTGGCGATGCTTGCTTCGCTGATCCTCTCGATTGCGGTGCAGCCTATGATCCGGCGAGTGCTGGGGGTGGTGATTGTTGCCCTGGCGGCGACGGCCAGCTTCCGGGCAGTGCAGCTGCTGACCAATGATGTGGATCTGGCTAGAGCTAAGAGCATCTTGACCAGTGGAGCGGCAACCCAGAAGCAATCGGATCCGGTGCAGATCTCGGACTGGGCACAAGTAATTAGCGGCGAAGTACATTCGCTGGGAATCGTGCTCGTGCTTCTCGCGGCGGCGGTGGGAGTCGTCGGTGGTGGCATCCTCATCTTGCGCCCCGGTCAGGAGTCCAAGGGACACAGTCGATACGAGACCCCGGAGGTACGTCGCGCCGATGCGGAGGAGGACCTCGCGGAGAATCCAGATTCAGCTCGCGTGCTGTGGGATGCCCTCGATGCGGGGGTGGATCCGACCGAAGAATCCGATTTCTCCCGCACCAAGCGCGGGCGATAAGCTCATAAATGTGACACACATGACTGTTCTCGACCAGATCATCGCCGGGGTGCTAGAAGACCAGGCCGAGCGGGAAGCCAAGATCCCATACAAGGAGATCAAGGCCATGTCCCTGGACGCACCACCGGCGCTCGACGCCCATTCCGCGCTGGCCGCCCCGGGGGTCAGCCTCATTGCCGAGGTAAAGCGCGCCAGTCCTTCCAAAGGGCATCTCGCCGAGATCGCCGAGCCCGAAGTGCTGGCCAAGGCCTACGAGGACAATGGGGCAACAGCCATCAGCTGTCTCACAGAGGAACGACGCTTTAAGGGCTCCCTGGCGGACTTCGATGCAGTTCGGCGCGCGGTGAATATCCCGCTGCTGCGCAAGGACTTCATGATGAACCCCTATCAAATCCACGAGGCTCGGGTACATGGCGCGGACATTATCCTCCTCATCGTCGCAGCCCTTGAACAGCAACGGTTGGAATCTCTGTTGGATCGCAGCGAATCCTTGGGCATGACTGCCTTGGTGGAAGTACACACCGCCGAAGAGGCAGAGCGCGCCGTTGCAGCTGGAGCGAAGGTTATCGGCGTCAACGCGCGAAATCTGAAGACCCTGGAGGTGGATTCGGAGGTGTTCGGCAAGATCGCCCCGACGCTGCCGGATGACGTCGTGAAGATCGCAGAATCGGGCGTCAAGAATAAACACGACCTCAATGCATATGCAGCAGCGGGTGCAGACGCAGTGCTCGTCGGCGAGGGACTCGTTACCGCTGGTAACCCCGCACAGGCGTGCCGGGATCTTGCAGCGGCAGGAAAACACCCCGCTTGCCCACAAAAAATTCCTAGACGATAGCATGTAACACTGTGACTACCGAAAAGAACTCCAAGAATGCCGATGCACAGGGCAAGCCCCTGCCGACGGTAGGCGAGATCCTGGGTACCGCCACCCACCACGAGCCTGACGAGCGTGGGCATTGGGGAGAATTCGGTGGCCGATACATCCCCGAAGCCCTCATGGCCGTGATCGACGAGATCACCGATGCCTGGGCGAAGGCACGTTCCGACCAGGGATACCTCGATCAGCTCGACGAGCTACACCGCACCTACACGGGGCGGCCGTCCCCGCTGTACTACGCGGCACGCTTCTCTGAGGACGTGGGCGCGGAGGTATGGCTGAAGCGCGAGGATCTTAACCACACCGGCTCCCATAAGATCAACAACGTGCTGGGGCAGGTGCTGCTGGCCAAGCGCATGGGTAAGACTCGCGTCATCGCTGAAACCGGTGCAGGCCAGCACGGTGTGGCCACGGCGACGGCCTGTGCGCTACTCGGCATTGATTGCCGTATCTACATGGGGGCTGTCGACGCCGAACGCCAGGCCCTCAACATTGCCCGCATGCGCCTGCTGGGTGCCCAGGTGGAGGTAGTGGAGATTGGCTCCCGCACGCTGAAGGACGCCATCAACGAAGCCATGCGCTTCTGGGTATCCAACGCCGATGACACGTATTACTGCTTCGGCACCGCCGCAGGCCCACACCCATTCCCGCAGATGGTGCGCGACCTGCAGCGAATCATTGGAGTGGAAGCGCGCCAGCAGTTGCTGGCCGAAACCGGCAAGCTACCCGATGCGGTGATTGCCTGCGTGGGTGGCGGTTCGAATGCTATCGGTCTGTTCCACCCGTTCATCGAGGACGAAGGCGTGGACATCGTCGGTGCCGAAGCCGCCGGAGATGGCATGGAAACTGGCCGCCACGCTGCGCCGATCACCCTGGGGCTACAGGGCGTATTCCAGGGTGCGTACGCCGATCTTATGCAAGACGAAGACGGCCAGATCATCGAATCGCACTCCATCTCCGCGGGTCTGGACTACCCGGGCGTGGGGCCGGAGCACTCGCAGCTGCATGCTGAGGGTCGCGCCCGTTACCTACCTATCACCGACGCCGAGGCTATGGACGGCTTTAAACTGCTAACCCGCCTGGAAGGCATTATCCCGGCCATCGAGTCCGCTCACGCTGTGGCCGCCGCGGTGAAGGTCGCGCAGGAAAAGCCGGGTGCGACGCTTATCGTGAACATTTCCGGCCGTGGTGATAAGGACGTCACGACAGCTGCGAAATGGTTCGACATTCTGGATCAGACAAGCGAGAAGGATGGCTAAGGCATGACCTCCCGACTTTCCCAGGTGTTCCTCGACGCCCGCGCCGAGGGGCGGGCTGCGCTGGTGGCCTATTTCCCCGCCGGCTATCCCACGGTGGCTAAATCTAAGGAGCTTGTCACCGAGCTGGCTCGGCACGCCGACCTTATCGAGGTAGGCGTTCCTTTTACCGACCCGATGATGGACGGTCCCACTATCCAGGATGCAGCCAATGAGGCTCTGGCCAATGGTTTCCGAGTGAAGGACACGATGGATGTGGTTCGCACCGTCACCGAGGCCGGTGGCAAGGCCGTCATCATGTCCTATTGGAACCCGATCCTGCAGTACGGCCCCGAGAAATTCGCCGAGGACCTGGCCGCTGCCGGGGGATTGGGGTCCATCATTCCGGATCTTCTACCTGAGGAAGCCGACCGGTGGGCACAGGCCTGCGCCGCGAATGATCTGTCGCCCGTGTACCTCGTAGCTCCCTCCACCACGCCCGAGCGCATGGCTATCACTGTTGACGCCGCCGATGGCTTCATCTACGCCGCATCCCACATGGGAGTAACCGGTGCGCAGGATGAGGTTTCCCACTCTGCAGAGGAACTCGTGGCGCGCGTGCGCGAAGCAACGGAACTGCCGGTGGCAGTGGGGCTGGGTGTGAAGACCGGGGAACATGCCGCAAGCATTGCTGCCTACGCCGATGGCGTGATTGTCGGCTCCGCCCTGATCCAAGCCGCAGCTGCGGGCAACTTAGGTGAGCTAGCGGCTGAGCTGGCACAGGGAGTGCGCGCATGACGGCGGTCATTCCGTCGCCGCCCCAAGGGGTATGGGAGCTAGGCCCCATACCCATCCGCGCCTATGCGCTATGCATCCTCACCGGAGTGGTGGTGGCCTATTTCTGGACACGCCGCCGCTACGCAAAGCTGGGCGGGGATCCAGAAGTTACGGTCGACGCTTTGCTTGTCGCCGTGCCCGCGGGCATTATCGGCGCCCGCTTGTACCACGTCATCACCGATCACCAAAAGTATTTCGGGGAGGGGAAAGACCCGAGCCAGGTGTTTAACATCACCAACGGTGGGTTGGGGATCTGGGGTGGCATCGTCCTCGGTTCCCTGGCAGTGTGGCTGCTCTTTAGAACAAAGAAGCTGCCTTTGGGAACCTTTGCCGCGGCCGTCGCGCCCACGATTCCACTTGCACAGGCGATTGGCCGGTTTGGGAACTGGTTCAACCAAGAGCTTTACGGCGGGCCTAGTGATGCCCCCTGGGCGCTAGAGATCTACCGGCGCGTCGACGAGAATGGGTATTCCGCGCCCGTCACCGGACACTCGACCGGGGAAGTACTGGCTACCGTACAGCCGACGTTCCTCTACGAGCTGCTGTGGAACCTGCTCGTCGTAGTTCTGCTGCTAGTCGCTGAACGCTACTGGCGAGTAAGCGGGGGAAGGTTATTCACCCTTTACGTGATGGGGTACACGTTTGGGCGATTCTTTATCGAAAATATTCGCACCGATGCAGCCACCACCGTCTTCGGCGATATACGTATCAATGTTGTGGTTTCGGCAGTGGTGTTCCTGGCCGCCACGGCGCTTTTCGTGTGGTGGACGCTGAAAGAGCGCAGGGCTAAGGGCGTCACACCCAAGGAGTAGCGAGGACCACGGCGCGGGGCTATTCTCGAACTCGTGAATAGAAGAACCAAGATTGTTTGCACCCTGGGTCCTGCGGTTGCCTCGAAAGAGCAGATCCGCGGGCTCGTAGACGCCGGAATGAATGTTGCGCGCCTGAATTTCTCCCACGGCGAGCACGCTGACCACGAGCAAAACTACAACTGGGTTCGAGAGGCGACCGACGAGTCCGGCAAGGCGGTCGGCGTGCTCGCTGACCTGCAAGGCCCGAAGATTCGACTGGGGCGCTTCGCAGAGGGCGCTACCGTCTGGGCGACCGGTGAAACCGTGCGCATCACCGTTGATGACGTACAGGGCACCCACGACCGCGTGTCCACCACCTACAAGGGACTCGCCCGCGACGCGCGCCCTGGCGACCGCCTGCTCGTCGACGACGGCAAGATCGCCTTGGTGTGTAAAGAAGTCGACGGCAACGATGTCGTGTGTGAGGTCACTGAAGGCGGCCCGGTTTCCAACAACAAGGGTGTCTCCCTGCCAGGCATGAATATCTCGGTGCCTGCGCTGAGCGAAAAGGACACCGAGGATCTGCGCTTCGCTCTGCAGCTGGGCGTGGACTTCATCGCCCTGTCATTCGTGCGCAGCCCCTCTGATGTGGAGCTTGTCCGCGACATCATGGACGAGGTGGGCCGTCGCGTACCGGTGATCGCCAAGCTGGAGAAGCCTGAGGCCGTCGATGCACTGGAGCCCGTCATCTTGGCCTTCGATGCCATCATGGTTGCCCGCGGTGACCTTGGCGTGGAAGTACCGCTGGAAGACGTGCCGCTGGTGCAAAAGCGTGCCATCCAGATCGCCCGCGAGAACGCGAAGCCGGTGATCGTGGCAACGCAGATGCTGGATTCCATGATCGAGAACTCCCGCCCGACGCGCGCGGAGGCCTCCGACGTGGCCAACGCCGTGCTCGACGGTGCGGATGCCGTGATGCTCTCCGGCGAGACCTCCGTCGGCAAGCACCCAATCACGACCGTCGAGACGATGGCGCGAATTGTTGCCGCAGCCGAAGTGGACGGTGAAGTACCGCCGCTGACGCACCGCCCGCGCACCCGCCGCGGCGTGATCTCCTACGCAGCCAAGGACATCGGCGAGCGCCTCAACGCAAAGGCACTCGTTGCCTTCACCTCGTCCGGCGATACCGCTAAGCGTGTTGCGCGCCTGCGCTCCCACTTGCCTCTGCTGGTGTTCACCCCGTCGCAGGCCGTGCGCTCTCAGCTGGCGCTGACGTGGGGCGTGGAGACGTTCCTGATCGAGGACGTGAAGTCCACTGACGAGATGATGGACACCGTCGACCACCACCTGCTGGCTATGCCGCAGTACAAGTACGACGACATGATGGTCGTCGTCGCCGGCTCCCCACCCGGAATCTCCGGCAACACCAACATGATCCAGGTGCACCTACTGGGTCAGGAGCGGAAGAGGTAGCTCAAGGTCGCGGCCAACGCCGCGTCCGTGGAGGTGCCCAGCGCCTCGATACGTGGAGCGAAGCTCCCGTGGTGATTGCCCGGCACTGGCTCGCCGGAGTTCCACAGCTCCGGATCAGTCGTGCCGATCGTCCAAAAAAGATACGGCACATTGAAGTGGCGGGGGATCTCCGAGAAATCTTCGGAGGCCGTCCACGGTTCGGCGTCAATAGAATCCTCGCCGAAAACCGCATCGAAAACCGGGCGCACCTGCTCGAATACGCTAGGGGTGTTATCCGTTAGTTCGCCGTGGGCGGAATAGACAAACTCTGGAGGAACCTCGCACCCCGACGCAGCGCACTCGCCGCGCACGACACGCTCGATCGCGACGTAGGTCTTATCGCGCACATCGGTGTCGTAGAAGCGGCAGTTCAGTACCAGCGTTGCCGTATCGGGGATGGTGTTATTCGTATGCCCCGCAGAAAGCGTGCCGACGGTAATGACCGCGAAGTCAGACGGCGCGACCTCGCGGCCGACGATGCCCTGCAAACGCACGACAATCAGCGCAGCGAGGAACGTTGGGTCGATTGCATCCTGCGGGCTCGAACCGTGTGCGGACTTGCCATGCAGCGTGATGGTGATCGTGTCGCACGCCGCCAGCACAGGCCCGGGCGCGGACATTACCGTGCCCAAACGACCCGGCAGAATATGCTGGCCCAGGCACACGTCCGGGGTCGGGATCTTGTCGGCCAAGCCGTCGTTGATCATATTGCTGGCACCGGCGGTGACTTCCTCCGCAGGCTGGAACAGTGCAATAAAGGTGCCGTGCCACGCATCGCGGCGTTCGTCGAGGACCGCGCACAGTCCCATCAAGGCGGTGGCGTGCATGTCATGGCCACACGCATGCATCACTCCATCGTTCTTCGAGGCATAGGGCAAGCCGGTGGTCTCCTGCACCGGGAGCGCATCGAAATCGGCGCGCATTAGCACTGTTGGCTCGTCTGCCCCTGCGCCGCTTGGGTTACGGAACACTGCGGTGACGCCATGTCCGCCGATACCGGTGGTTACTTCGCAATCCATTTGCGCCAACCGGGCGATGATGTGCTTTGCCGTCTGTTCTTCCTGCAGAGACAACTCGGGATTTTCGTGCATCCACTGGTAAAAGCTGTCCTGCCAGCTCAGATCCACACCGTGGTTCGAGATGAACTCTGCAATATCTGCGTTGCGCATTTACGGGGAAGTCCTTTCTAACGGATGGCCGGGTTGTACTTCAGCATGTTGGGGCGGGTGGCACAGTCTTCGCCGAGGCGGATTCCAGGCGCGAGCTTCCCCTCCTCCTGTGCAGTGAGCAGTGCATTGAGTACGCGTTCCCTGAGATCAGCGGGGGAAATCGTGTTGATGAAGATCTTCGTACCGCCTTCGAAACCAGCCATGGTGGATACACGCCATTTGATCACGATGCGCCAGGGCATGGGCACGTCCACGTCCAAGGGACGGTGAAGCCATTCTTCGTTGCAGGGAATGTGTGGCCCGGCGGCGACGTGGCAGGCGTGAACTAGATCCGAGACAGCATCGCGTTCGGCGTCGGTCATAAGCCACGGCTCAGTCGTCGCGGATTTGGAGAAGACTTCCAGCGTCGGCCAGCGGTGTCCGAAGCCCGCGAAGGCGATGGCATGGTCGTTTTCGGCGAAAACGAGGTTGTGGCGGGCAGCGTAGTCGACGGCCCATTCGTTGTACATGTTTGGGTTCGCGCGGACCTGGGCGATCTCGAGTTCGTTTTGCAGGCCGTGTTCGTCGATAGCGACGAGTTGCTTGTGCAAGTGTTCGAAGCTGGCTCCCGCCGGGGCGAGCCAGTTTTGGAAGGCGGCGACATAGCGCACATAGCGGTTGGCGCGGTACAGGCGGTCCATGCTGTCGACGGTGAAAGCGATGAAGTGGCGGTGGTTTTCCCAACCCAGTGTGCCGCTGGATGCCAGCTGGTCGGTGGATTCTGCACCGGGGACATAGTGGTCGCGGGCGATGATTACGTCGTGACCACCGGCGAATAGTGAGCCGCTTTCTTCGTAGAGGGTCTGTAGACGGCGGTCGGGGGAGAAGAGCTCATCGAGTTCTTCTTGGGTCTTCCCACCGGCGGCCCATTTGGTGCGCAGGATCTGTTCGACGTGATTCTGGCCGGCTTCCTCTGCCAGATAATCGGCCATGTGCTTGGCGGCTGTGGGGTTCATTCGGTAGCCGTAGTTCAACAGCCAGTAGTCGTACGTCAGGATCTCAAACAGGTTCGCGACACGGCGGAACAGTGGTTCGGTGTTCTCTAGCTCGCTGACGGGAAGGCCACGGAGGATGCGTGGCTTACCGTCCTCGTCCAGCACCAGGCGTGCCTTCTCCGGCGGAGTGTCCAGCTTACGGTTGAGCCCGAATGCAGTAGCAGAGTCGCGGTCGGCCACGGTGCGTACTTCTGGTCGGTGCTCTGCGATGGGGCGGTTACCCCGTCCGGGGACTGTCCACACCTCGGTGCCGGAAAATGGGTTGACCTGTTTGATCGTCCCGTCTGGCAGGGTCGTCAGGGGTGGTACGGGCGCGGGGTGCGAAGTATGGGAACCAATCACGGCACACAGTCTAGTCGTTTTGAAGTTCTGTCGATCACACCACTAACCCCACACCGTGCTTGCCGTTCACCGCTGCGTGCTGCCACACTAGGGGAATGCCAAAGATTACTTTTCGGCTGCTGGCTAACCATGAGCAGCTGGCCACAATCGAGCAGGATTTCCGCTCCATGATCGCAGCCCTCGGCGAGGCGTTTGAAGGCACGCTGAATTGCCAGTCCGGGCTTCCCACTGATCCCGAACTGGTCACTACTTGGGTGGAGCTTTTCGGCGAGAGCCCCGACGAAGGATCCGACCCGGCCACCGGCGCCGAACTTACCGTCGACGTCGCCCGTTACGACATCGGCTCTGTTTCTGGGCTAGCCATGCATTTCGCGGAGCTTCTCACTATCCGCGAAAAGGAACCCGCCGAGCCGATCCTGCGCCAGGTCCACGACGATCCCGGTTCGCCCCGCGTGCCGTGGCACGTCACTGTGGCTTCGGTATAACACCCCTTGCGTGCGTGGTGAACTCCTCTCCGTGGTGGTTCACCCACTTGATAGTCCAGCCGCCGTCCTGCGTACTCGCCCTCCACTGGCCATTGGTCTTTAGGTTGTGGTGGGTTCTACAAAGGCATTGCATGTTTCGCACATCCGTCGGTCCGCCTTCCGCAGGCTCCGAGTGGATGTACGGCACAATGTGGTCTTTGTCGCACATCGGCGCCGGGTGTTCGCACCCGGGGAATCGGCATGTCCCGTCCCGACCAACTAGAAATTCTTTCATCTCCCTGCTGGGCGTGTACTGTTCTACCGCCGGCGGCACCGTCACACTCTCCACTCGCGAGGCGAAGCTCTCATAGTAGTCAGCCTGCTCAGTGCTGATCGTGCCAACACCGGGGATGAACCCGGGCCCATGCTCCCACCGGAACACGTGCACGTGCACCACAGCATTGGACTCTTCGCCGCCGATCAGTCCTGCAATCACATCCATCCGTGCCTGTGCCAAGTCACAATCCAGCTCCCCGGCCAGCACTTTCGCCTTCTTGGTCACCGCTTCCCACATCCGCTGCGATTGATCATTTGGCATGTTTAGTGTCCAGCGCGAAAACTCCGCTGCTCCGCCCAGCGTTGCCACCGAACTCCGCGTTGCGGAGCGTTCCTCCGCCGCTGCCTTCTCACCGGTCGCGAAGGGAGCGGGGAAGTCCCGCGCAATCACTTCGCACAGATATTCCCCAAGTTCTTTCGCAGTCGGCCCATCTTCCCGCGCGCTGATGCAATCCACTGCGTGCTTTTCCAGGTAGCGGTTGAGCTGTTCTAGCTCCATGATCGCCCGCCCTGTTTCGTCGGGTTCCGTCAGCGCTGCTGCGTAAGCGTTTCGTACACGCCACACCTGCTCTAGGTGCCGCACGCCAATTATCCCTGCCTTCAGCGCGGCAAGTCCCAATAAATTCATCACTGCGAGTATCTGTGCCGCGTGTGCGAACACTGTCGCATCTGCCGTCCCCGCCTTCCGCTGCGCTTGTATCCGCGCCACGGTTGGGTCGTCGATCACGCTGTACGCATACGCCGCGTCGACCCTATTGCACATTCGCCGCATCTCGTCGGCATCCATTTTTGCCCCCCTTTGTGTCCGAGCGCCGCTTACCTTACACACGGCCCCGGACACCCCCTCTCCCTTCTTATCGACGCCCCCTCGTTTTCGCCCCTAGAGCAGGCTCGATAGGAACTCTTGGGTGCGTTTGTGCTGCGGGTTTCCAATGACCTCCGCGGACGGTCCGTGCTCTACGATCACGCCGCCATCCATGAATGCAACTTCGTCGGCTACTTCGCGAGCGAATCCCATTTCGTGGGTCACTACAAGCATGGTCATGCCGTCATCGGCCAGTCGGCGCATTACCCCCAGTACTTCGCCAACCAGCTCGGGATCCAGCGCACTTGTCGGCTCGTCGAAGAGCATCAGCTTCGGGCGCATTGCCAGCGCACGGGCGATGGCTACGCGCTGCTGCTGGCCGCCAGAAAGTTGCACAGGGTAGGCGTCGGCCTTGTGCGCGAGCCCGACCTGGTCCAGGAGCTTGTGTGCGTGTTCGAGGGCTTCGTCTTTATTTTCACCGCGCACCTGCACCGGGGCTTCGATGATGTTCTCGATAACGGTCCGGTGGGTGAAGAGGTTAAAGTGCTGGAACACCATTCCGATGTCCACGCGTTGTGCTGCCGCTTGCTTTGGCGTCAGCTCGTAGAGGTTGCCGTTCTTTTCGCGGTAGCCGATCAGTTCGCCGTCTACTTCGATCCGTCCGGAGGTCACCTTCTCCAGGTGGTTGACGCAGCGCAGCAGGGTGGACTTGCCAGAGCCGGAGGGGCCGATCAGGCAGGTCACGCCGCCGCGGGGAACGTCGAGGTCGATGCCTTTAAGGACGTCGAGTCGACCGTAGCGCTTCCACACGTTCTTGATGGCGATCATCGGCGCGTTGTTGTCAGACATGGTGGCTCCTAGTCCTTCTTATCGTTCGGCGTGACGGTGACATTGCGCGGGGGCACGCCTTCGGCGTCCGCAAGGGCAGCGAGTTGACGCTGCGTGAGCTGGCGCGACGATCCGCGAGAGAAGTAACGCTCTACGTAGAACTGCGCGATCATCAGCAAGCTAGTGATCACCAGGTACCACGTGGCGGCAACCAGCAGCAGGGGCACGGGCTGGAACAGCGAGTTCGAGATGTCGGTGGCACGACCGTAGAGCTCGGCGGCGTAGGGCACGGCGATGACCAGAGAGGTGGTCTTCAGCAGCGAGATAAATTCGTTGCCCGTCGGCGGGATAATGATGCGCATGGCTTGCGGCATGACGGTGCGGCGCATGTTCTGGCTCCAGGTCATGCCCAGTGCCTTCGACGCTTCGGACTGTCCCTCGGGCACGGCCTGGATGCCGGCGCGCACGATTTCGGCCATGTAGGCCGCCTCGTTCAAACCGAGTCCCAAGACCGCCAGCATAAAGGCATTCTGCAGGATCGTTTCGAGGTTGATCTCGGCGAATCCAACATTGATGGACTGGTACAGGGAGCTCAGCAGACCCCAGAACACCAGCTGTACATACACGGGCGTACCGCGGAAGATCCACAGGAAGAGCCACGCCACGCCCTGAAGCACCGGGTTCGGGGACATACGAAGTACCGCGACGATAGCGCCGATGACCACACCGATGATCATCGCCAGAATCGTCAGCGCAATGGTGTGCATCGCGGCTTTCACGATGCGCGTGTCCAGCAGGTATTGGAAGTAGGTATCCCAGTGGTAGGCCTCGTTCCGCGCCGCGGAGAAGATGAACCATACAACCAGCACCAGCAGAATTGCCGCTGCGATCCAGCGTCCGGGGTGGCGTAGTGGGATCGCTTTGTTTTCGGTCGGGCGCCTACGCTGCGTTTCGGGGGAGGCTTTCGGAGTACTCAATTGGTGCCTTCTTTCGTTTGGAGCGTGCGGGGCAGCTGGTACGGCTTGAGGTTGAACGTCACGGCGTCAAGCCCACCGTCTTCTAGCCCCCACTGCTTCAGGATCGCTTCGTAGGTGCCGTCGTTCATCATGGTTTGCATCGTCGCTGCCAGTGCTTTTCCTAGCGGGTTGTTCTTTTTGACGCCCATACCGAACGGGGCGGTGTCAAAAGGTTCGCCCACTCGCACTAGCTTGCCTTCAGAACGGGCGATGGCGAAGTCGATCACCGGCGAGTCAGAGCTGTACGCCTGCGCTTTTTTCAGGATGGTTGCGGTGGCGGCGGCGTCGGCCTTTTCATAGACGAGCTTTTCGATCGGGGGTTTGCCCTGGGCCTCGCATTCTTCGGATCGTCCCTGCACCTCGTCCGTGTCGGAGTAGGTGCCCTTTTGGACGGCGACCTTCAGGCCGCAGGCGTTGTCGGGGTTGATGGTGTTTTCGTTGCCCGGTTGGGTGGCCCAGGAGATGCCGGCGCTGTAGAAGTCGACGAAGTCGTAGTTTTTTTGTCGTTCTTCGGTGTCTGTGAAGGCGGTAGCTCCGACGTCGACGGATCCTGCGCTGATAGCGGGCAGGATCAAATTGAAGTCCATCTGCTGCACATCAACCTGGAGCCCCATCATGGCGCCGGCGGCGCGGATGAGGTCCATTTCGAAGCCAATGATGTTGCCGTCGGAGTCTTTAAACTCGTTGGGCGCGTAGGGCGGGTTGGTGCCGACGGTGATTTTCCCTTTTGCTTGAATTTCTGGGGGCACAAGGGCGGCTAGCTGGGGGTTCTTTGCTGGGAGGATTTCCTCCCATCCTTCCGGATTGCCGAGTTCTTCGTTGGTCACACACCCCGCCAGCGATGCTGAAAGAAGGATCGCAAGGGTGCCCTTGGCCACTGTACGGGCCAGGGAGCGCGGGTGGCTATGTTTCATACAGTGGATTATATCGGAGTATGTGAATATTCTTTAATGGCTTTCGACCGAAACGGGCTCTTGTTTTTCGCCGTCTAGGTCTGCGGAAATCCGGGGCTTGCTATCGCGCTTGTTTCCTGCACGGAAGTCCAAAGCCCAGGCAAGGACGAAGAGGATGGCACCGCTGACAGCAAATAGGGGAGCGACCACGCTGTATCCACCGAGCAGGACGGCCAATGTCAGCCAGTGCATCCAAGTAAGGGAGCTGAGGTCGACGCGGTTGCCGGTGTTCTTTCCACCGCGGCGACGCCACCACATGATGTAGCCGTACACAACAAGCGCACCAATGCCGAGTGCCAGCAACGCGAGTGCGATCTGGCTGACCAATCCGAACAGTGTGCCCATGTGTAGCTGAATAATCCAGCTGGTCAGCTGTGCTGCAATCGGCCACGACTTAAAGGGCAGGCGGTCAACGACGGCGCCGGTATCTCCGTCTACGGTGATGGCATCGTTGTACATCTTGTATGCCTGGCGTGGTTCGCTGACGGTCCATGCCTGGCCAACCTTGCTCGGAGGCTCCAACTGCAGCGTTCCGGTGAGGCCTTCATTGCGACCAACCTGCAAAACGGTGTCTGCGTTGTCTGTATTGACCGGTGTGGCATCTGCGTCGGTGTGGGCGCTTCCGCCGTGATCACCGTGACCTGCGTGACCTGCGTGGTCGCCATGACCGGAGTCGCCGTCCGCACTTGGCTCGCCACCGATGGTGGTATTGGGCTTGGGAGTCATCCAGTTCAGCTGTTCGCGGACAGTAGCGATGTTATCTCCTGCAAAGTGGGACCACGTGAGGCCAGAGACGCACAGGAAGATCAGGCCTGGGGCTGCGACGAGGCCGATGAGAGTGTGGCGCTTCATGGCTTCACGACGGGACTTCTTTTTGGGCTTGCGTTGGTTCTTCTGCTTGCGCATGATCCACCACATCGCCACGCCAGTGACGGCCATCGGACCCAGCCAGGTAGCTGCGGTTTCGGAGTAGATGCGCCCGGGCTCGTCCAGCCACAGGTTTCGGTGGCCTTCGGAAAGCCAGGAACGGAAAGGTAGGGCAGCGGCGCTTCCGTACTGCACGAGTTCGCCTGTGACATGGAGATCACCCGGGTCGACGAACACCGCGTGGGTGTAGCTTTCGGAGGGGAGTTCCGGGTCGGCAAAGAGCACACGAGTGGTCTTACCTTCCTTGTCGGAGATTTGTACCTTCGCGACGTCCAAGTCCGGATGGATGCGCTTGGCAGCCTCGATCTGCTTAGCTACGGGTTGTGCTGGACTGGTTGAGGTGGCTGTCAGTTCGGCGTCATAGACCCAGCTTTCGATGGTGGGCGCGAGCGCGTAGAAGAAGCCCGATAGCGTGGCTACGAGGATAAGAGGTGCGATAAAGAGTCCGGCGAGAGTGTGGACTCTGCGAATGATTCTGCGAGACATGACTCATTAGTCGAATGTCTACCGGGATCGGTTCCCAATAGGGGCCTGCATTGGGGGAATGCGGGGGTAAAGAAACAAAAACTCCCGCTGCCTTCTGCGAAGAGAGGCGCGGGAGTTTTCCGGCTAAAGCTAAAGCTAAAGCTTATTGCGGGTTCTGCTGACCGAAGTTGTTCTGGTCGAAGCCGTTCTGCTGTGGCTGACCGTAGTTGTTGTTCTGGTCGAAGTTGTTCTGCGGCTGCTGGCCGTAGCCCTGCTGGGACTGACCGTAGCCCTGCTGGGGCTGGCCGTAGCCCTGCTGGGGCTGGCCGAAGCCTGCCTGCTGGACTGCTGGAGAATTCTTCCTGTCGTTAAGCAGCGTCAGAACACCAAAGGCGATGATTGCAATGGAAGCGAGGAGGATCAAAATCAGACCGGCACCCACGCTCACTTGGGCGACGTCCTTGTCCACTTGGCCTGCCTTGGAACCGATATCGGTCCAATCCATTACTGAAATCAGCAGCAGAACGGCACCGATGGCGATCACTGGGATGCCGCGCCACCACATCTTGGTGAGCTTTTCTACAAACAGGTAGGCAGCGATTCCACCGATCAGGATCAGGGAAAGGAACATCGTGAGCATGCCATCGCCGTCAGTACCGGAGACTGTGATGGTTCCATAGAAAGGAACAGTGACTTTACCCCACGGCATGAAGCTGCCAATGAGGCTGATCAGAGCGGCACCGGCTGCGCAGACCATCCACAGCACGGACTTGTTGGAGAAGTCCAGGTACTGCTTGATGTCGAACTGGCCTGCCTGGCCGTTCTGTCCGTTGAATCCCTGCTGGTTCTGGAAGTTGTTCTGGTAGCCGTTCTGGCCGTTCTGCGGGGCGCCGTATGCGTTCTGTCCCTGCTGAGGCGCAGCCTGCTGGTTCCAGTCCTGCTGCGGTGCCTGGTTAGGCTGGCCGTACGGGTTCGGGTTCTGGTTCCAATTGCCCTGCGCCTGCGCCTGAGGCTGCTCGGGCTGCTGTGCGCCGTTGTTGGCGGGGTTCACAGGATCGTTTGAACCGAAGTTCTCTTCCGTCATGGTTCTCCTAGCGTCACAAATAAGGTGCTTAGCGGCCTTTCAGGCAAGGCTGCGAATTTTCTTTGCGATTCATACTAACGGACGCCCGGGGGTCCGGCTTGTTGTGGCCGATTCTCGGAATGTCGGGGGGTGGCTTTTGGGGCGTTGACGCCGATACTTCAGATGCTGAGCCTAGGGACATGAGCGTGGCCACGAACGCGGTATGGATAAGCAAACCCGCTGCCAAGGATTTTCCTCAACAGCGGGTGTCTGGGGGCGGAAAATTCCTTGACCATCCCGAATGCGAAGTAGTTCCAAACCTGGCTATAGCCGGTCCGTGAAAATGTCCTCCACGTAGTGAATACCGTTTCGCACGTCGGTTCGTAACGCCCCTAGCATTGGAGCGGAAACTTTCAATACTGCGGAACTTATTGTCTATCCGGATTCCGTCAGAGCTTCGGTGCTCGCCTGTGGAGCCGATAATCAAAAATGACCGTGGTTCAACCAAGTACGCACCGCCACCGGTCGTGCCACCTTAAGCAACCTTCTCGTACACCCAGCTAGACAGGCTATTTATTGCTGCCCGCACTGTCTCTTGGGCTTGGGCTGCCACCTCTGTAAAAGCGTCGGAGGAATCGAGCTAAAGTTGCATGGTTTCAACGACGTCTCGGCGGTGCTTAAGCTCCTTAATTTCGGCTGACGTGGTGTCCTGCCTCTACCAGTACTCGGATTGTCTCCGGGTCACGGTCATAGATGCGTTGAAGCGCACTTTGGTCGTTGAGTATCAAAGATGGTATCTCGTCGTCGATGCGAGAGATGGTTTGTCCTTCAATTGGTAGCAGGTCAATCTACTTGCAAAGTTCGACCAGCTTCGTAGATCGTTCACGGTTAAGAACAAGGATGTCCTTAAGGCTTTCTTTCGACGGGTCGGGGTGGGCCTCTTGGATTGAGATCTGGCGGACCAACCCGCGCTCCTTGACTCAGTGAATCCTGACCTGTTTGTGGCTTCTGGTTGGGTCGTAGGGGAGCACCACAGTCTGTTCCTCCTCGCCGGTAAAACCCGGTTCTGCCTCATCGTGGAATATCTTGTGAACGAATCTGGAGGGCTCGCCCTTATCACATCCGAACTTCGCGGGAAACTTCTTTGTGGCATGGGTACGGTATTCAATCCGGTGGACAAACGCACTTTTCTCTGTCACCTTAGACTCCGCAGCTACAAGGTCATCGAAGTTGGGCGGGTTCGTCACGTTTGATAGCCTCGTCGCGCTATACGGATCGAGATTACCGGGTCGTGTGGCGCTACGGACGCGCACGCCCGAGGCAGTCGAGGGTCTCCTGTGTGTCCGTGCATGAGGAGCACTACCTCCTCCAAGCATCGTGGGCGTCAACCTCTCCGGTAAAGCCTTCTTCTAGCTGCTTGAACGTGCCTAGCAGTGCGTTGAGTAAGCCAAGTGACACAAACTGTCACTCGAACAGATCACTGACATTTCGCTCACTGCCGGTCTTCCAGCCGTCAACGATGTCATCGAACTGTTTGCTGCTCAACGATCTGCGTTTGGTCACTAATGTCGCTGGCACCATAGCGCTGTAGAGGCGGCGACGCGCTCCTCTTCTTCTGAAGCAAACTCGGTGCTCACCTGCCAGTTCGCGACACGACTCGCAATCCACCTCGGTGGCGATCGTGCGCAAAAGTCTGCGCGCTGGAGCCGGCCCCCCGAACTTACCCCCCGCCTAGATAGCGAAGCTTACTGGTATGTTCACATACATGTCACAGTCCGAAACACCGCGTCGCGCGCTCTTTTGGACGCAGCCGCGTGCAGGCGATATCGTGCTCGCTAGCGTTGGCATAGCTCTCGCATTTTTCTATTCTTTGAATGCTTCTTCAGCCATAGGATTAGCGCAAGCAGCGCTGTCGTGGGCATTCATTCCCGGACTTGTATGGTGGCGCACGCGCCCCACTACCAGTGCAATTTGGCTCACAGTTTGCTTGGCTGGTTGGAGTATAACGTGGCTTCTCGCGCTACCGATCAATACCGGATACTCACCGTGGCTATTAGTTGCTCCTCTGGCGGTTTATGGCACTACCCGGTACAGCACTCGTCACAGAACCGGTATCGTCATGTGCGCAATAATGCTCATTGCTAGCTTTCTCTCGCCCGTAATGTGGAGCATTAATGCCAAAGATTTTTCCTTGCATTACCGCTCAGGGATCCAGTTGCTTTTCGGTATCAGCTTCCATTGGTTGTTACTGGGCACAGTCTTTAGCGCTGCCCGGCATATCCGCCGACGAGAAGAAGAACGATGTGCTCGCGAGGCAGCGGCTCATAGAGAAGAACGTTTACTCATCGCGCGCGAGCTTCACGATGTGCTTGCACATTCACTCACGCTACTCAAGGTACAAGCCAATGCAGGGTTGGTCGCATCAAGGGAGGATCTGCAATCCGCCCGCGAAGCTCTCCTTGGGGTGCGCGATACTGCAGATACAGCGCTCGGCGATGTCCGCGCCATCGTCCATGCACTTCGCAACTCGGAGGACACAGACTCCTCCGCTGGCTGCCATCCCACCCAGCAACTGGATGATCTCCCCGAGCTTGTTTCTAGCTTTAGTGAAGCCGGTTTGTTCATAACAACCGAGATCGCCCCTCCGCCCGTACCCCCGCTACCAGCACTGACACAATTAGCTGTGATACGCATTGTCTCAGAGGGTTTGACCAACGTCTTGCGGCACCAAGGTGCCGAGACTAGGGTTCGACTTCACATCGCCTACACCCCTCAAGTACTCATAGAGATTGACTCCGACACTGCACACCCTGCCACCAGTACTCCGCAAGGCACTGGCACTGGCCTAACGGGCTTACACGAGCGTGCTGAATCTCTTGGCGGCACTGTAACTTCTTCGGGTAATGCCCATCAATTCCGGCTCAGTGCCACACTCCCAACAGGAGCTCTTCCATGACCATCCGAGTTCTCCTTGCTGACGATCAAGAACTACTTGTCACGGCATTGTCGACAATTCTCAATGCGCAACACGGCATCAATGTGGTCAGCACCGCAGAAAATGGCCGCGCCGCTGTGGCAGCCTGCCGTGAGCACAGCATCGACGTTGCAATCCTTGATATCCGGATGCCCGGGGTAGACGGCATTTCAGCCGCACGCTTGATACGGGAAGGCCACCCTCAAATACGGATTATCATGCTTACCACGTTTAGTGATGACACATTGGTCCGTGAAGCACTCGACGCCGGCGTTCATGGCTTCCTCCTCAAAGACACTAACCCTGATCAACTATGTGAATCGGTTCGTTGTGTCGCCCGTGGCGAATCTGTCTTAGCGAGTGCAGTCACGGGCGGGGTGCTTGAAATTTGTAGAGCAGCCATTAGCGAAAGCAATGAGCTCAGCGCGACTCAGCGCCAAGGAATCGCACAAATTACTTCCCGAGAGTTAGACGTCCTCAAACTAGTAGTTACAGGCGCCACAAACAAAGAAATTGCGGAGTCTCTCTTTATCGCCCCTACCACCGTCAAATCACACATTTCGGCACTGATGAACAAGCTAGCCGCCCGAGATCGAGTAGCTCTCGTGCTTACAGCCCAGAAGGCAGGCCTCCTACCGCGGTAGGAAGAAAGATCCTAGTTTTCCCTCCGCCACTCCGATGTGGTCCGCTCCAAGAGAGCGCATCATAAGGCTTATGAGTAACAACACGCCCCTCATTCGTCCTGTCCTATCACTTTCGCATGTGGCTGCAGGGTACGGGTCCACCCCCATTCTCCGTGACATTTCACTCGAGCTGCGCGGCGGCAAAGTCTTTGCCCTGCTCGGTAGAAATGGTGTCGGAAAGTCCACGTTGCTTTCCACTATGGTCGGCATCATCACCCCAGCCACGGGCCGCGTCTCACACACGGGGCATATTGGTGCGAGCATTAATGAGCCTGCTCTGTATGAGCACTTGAGCGCCCTAGATAACCTCCTCGTACATACGCGACTACTTGGACTTTCCCGCGCAGAAGCCGAGCGTGCACTGCAAGTTGTTGGCTTAGACGTGCATAACCGAGCGAAGGTAAAAACGTTTTCCACGGGTATGCGTGCCCGCTTAGCGTTAGCACAAGCAATCCTGGGAGATCCGGAAATCCTCATCTTAGACGAACCACATAATGGGCTTGATCCACAAGGCATAGCGCAGCTACGCAAACTACTACGCTCATGGGCCCGTGATGGACGACTTGTGATCGTAAGTTCACACCAGCTTGGTGAAGTTCTTCACCTTGCTGATGAGGTCGCTATTCTTGCCGCAGGCCGTATCAGTTACTGTGGACCGCTTGAGGAACTGGCTCCAGATGGAAACCTTGAGGAAGAATTTTTCCGCATTTCAACGCTGGAGGGTTCCCATGACTAGAGTCCAGCGACCTTCATCTTCATTTCCCTTCTTTAACTATCTACGAAGCGAGGTTACTCGCGCTCGCCATTCTGCTTTACAATGGCTGCCTCTGCTTGGGGTTCCCCTCGCACTGCTCACTTTTAATCTGGCTCGAGTCACTGGTAACACTTCACAAGAGCGCTCCACTGTCCTCCTATGGCAGGCAATTTTTGTCACTGGGCTGCTCGCCCCTCTTGCAGCAGTATTCGCATCCACTGCGGAAGCACGTGAAAAGTCCGCACGCAATGGTGGCGTCACCTACCGCAGAATCAGCACTAATCGTCTGCGGTTCGCAAGATTCGTAGTAGTTTGCGCATCGATTGGGATGTTTTGCCTTATCAACTTTGGATTGAGTGCTCTGGGGGCCTTTAAAGACGCCCCACTCATCCTCTTGATCGGCGCTTTCTGCTGGTTCGCAATGATCGCTGTGGCTGGCTTCAGTGCTGCAATCGCCCGGCGCTGGGGGACCGTTTCTGCCCTGGTCGTGTCTGTAGTATGGCAAGGATTAAGCATTATCCCCTCCGTTGTAGAAGGCCCTCGGTGGTGGATCCTTCCAATGGCTTGGCCCATGCGCCTTCTTCTACCAATTATTGGAGTACACACCAATGCCACGCCTCTAGAGAACGGCGCGACTTTGTCATCCGCAAGTATGTGGCCCCCACTTGTTCTTTGCGTTCTCCTTGTAATCGGCGCAGGCTGCGTTGCTGTGTTCGTATCGCCCCAGCGCCCGCGCGGATCCCGTAAGGCTACCCTTTCGAAAGTCTCTAGACTATCCCACATTCCCGCTGTACTTCAGCGAAAAGACGCCGGTCCGCGTCGTACCTTTAGGGCTTTGTTTCCTGTTCTGATGCACCCAGGTGTGAGTACTTGTTTGGTACTTTCTACAGTACTAAGTGTCATGATTGCCTGGATTTACCCAGCCGAATATGTTCAGGGATGGTTTGTTTTTGGGCTTTTGCCTTTAGGGGCCTCGCTTCTTGCAGTTCTGATTTGGCCGATACTCCAACCTACTTGGGCTCTCCTGCGTACTGAACAACCACGCATCACGCATTACCTCTTAACATCCTGCGCGCTCATTGTGACAGCGGTGGTTGGTTTGGGATGGCTACTCGGGTTAACTGTAAGAAGCGCAACGCTGGCTCTTGTGACAACACTCCTCGTCTTCCTGGTAGCACTATTGTGTATGGTTCGCTGGGGAACAGCAGTGACGCTTGCGCTTAGCATTATCCTCACGATTTTCTCCGCCACCATTGGCGGTGACGTGCTCGCGGACTCAGCACTGTGGGCAGTCGCTCTACCCGCTTGGCCAGTCATCGCTACCAGCGCAGTGCGCTTCTTTGTGGCCCTACCTCTAGGGATAATTCTTGTAGCTATAGCTTGGATCCAGCTAAGCAGGAGGTTAGAGAAAAATGACCTCTAAGAACGTTTTCCACGCGCTGAAGTGAAGCGTCCTGGGTTTGGTTCCTACCTCAGGTAATGGGACCGTGGTGGTGACGTAGCTCCACGCCCATGAGGTAGGCCATGTCGTGTAAATCATGGATCGAGGTCATGAGTTAGTTCTTTGTGCGTGGGGCTAAGCGTTTACGGTCTTCAATGAGTTGACTGTCGAGTTCTTTCATTCTTTCGATGAATTCAGAGTCGAGCGGTTCTTCTTCTGCCGTGAACCTCTTCTGGTTGTACAGGTCGTAACGTTTGACAGCGAGTTGGTTGGCTCGCTTGCGGGTTATACGCCCGTGGTCCTCGAGTGGTTCGCGCTCGTTGAACTCGATGAACCGGTCAGTCTTGTCCAGCCAATCAGACATGTGCACTACCCGACGGCTTTCAGCCTGCAGTTGTGCGTATTCGAGGAACTGGGAAACCAGAAGATTGAGGTGTTTCAACTCGGGTTCCGTTAGGTAGTTCTTAGCTGTGGTGACATCGCTCCTGCGGACTTTACTGCCCCTCCACGTTGCGAGGCCTAGGTTGTCTGCTTTGGGGTCACAACGGGTCGCGATGATCTCAGATGCGGTGTTGCCGGTGATTGCGTAGTGCAACTTGTCTTGAATGGTTGCGTAGATGTACCGGGTGTGGGGGTTTTCTGGGTTGTAGTCGTCGGCCAGGGCGATGATGTCGCGGAGGTGAAGGTAGAGGCGAGCTTCGCTGGATCGGATGTCCCGGATCCGTGCGAGCAGGTCGTTGAAGTAGTCCGTGCCGCGGGGGTCTTTGAGCTTTTCGTCGTTAAGTACGAAGCCTTTGATGAGGTATTCGGTGAGGACGTCTGTGGCCCATCGGCGGAACTGTGCGCCGCGTGGGCCGCGGATGCGGAAGCCTACGGCCATGATGGCGTCGAGGTTGTAGTGGTCGAGGTGCCTACCTTGTGCTCCTTGGCCTGCCTCCTTTCGGAATTTCCGAACAACCTCTTTGCGGTCTAACTCGCCTGAATTGAATAGGTGTTTGGTGTGTTCGCTGATGCTGGATCGGGAGACATCGAATAGTTCGGCCATTTCGGCTTGAGTCATCCACACAGTTTCGTCGATGAGGCGGAGTTGGACTTCGGTTTTTCCGTCGTCGGTGTTGTAGATGATGAATTCGCCGAGTTTGTCGTGGTGAATTTCTGGTTGAGAGTTCATGCCTATATGTGTTTTCTGGTGTGCTTTGGGTGGTTAAATGGCGTGTTTAGTGTTCGTAGTCATCTGGGGTGCCTCCTACTTCTGGGGAAATGTCGGCTACTGCGTCGTCCGGCATGCCTGAATTGTAGGTATCGCGTTCGACACTGGGGTGTGGATGAAGTTGTCGAACGTTCGATTCTGAAGAGGGGAAAGTGCGGTTCTCTAGTTCGCGTTCGATGAATTCTCGAGCTGCGCCTCCCAGCTCTACTTTGTCGGCGGGGCTGAGTACGTCTTCGGCAAGCCGATAAACAAGCTGTTTGGGGCTAGCTGTGTGGAGTAGTTGGCCGTTGACATCGACGAAATCAAATGCTTCTTCGTGGGTAATCGCGCCTAGCTCGACGAGCGCGTGAATCGGTGAAAGGCTGAGTGCGCGAGAAATCGCGATTAGGTCATCTGCGGATAGCCCAGCTTCTAGGCGGTTGGTGGCGGTCTTCCTGGATACGTCTAGGTGTTGAGCGACTTCGGTGACGGTCACTCGGCGACTTGCCATTGAGCTAAACCATTCGATTTCTTGAGCCATGCCTCAAGCTTACTGGGTAATCTTCTACCCTTCAATGGGTGCCTTTCCTGCTCTTTTGTGAAATATACTTCTTCTAAGTGTGAAATTACTTACTCAATCTTCTGGAAGTGAGTAGATTTATTCGCATAGGGCGCTACAAAAGGGGGTTGATAGGGATTCTTCCTATCGGTCTTGGTGAGATCGATCGTGAGCGCGCGCTAGAGGAAGCGACCGTAAGGCACCTCAAGGGGCGTATCGAGTCGCTGAATTCCCAGGTAGAAGAAGTGTGCGCCGATTTCGACGCGGAGCGAAAGGACGCACGCAGGCGCGAAGCAGCAACCCGCGAAGAATTCGAGGAAGCTAAGGGATATATCGTTTACTCGACTAGCTGGGCGCACCGGGTGAGCCTCATGCACACGGAGTATGGCTGGAAGCTGCCCTCCCTCATGATTCCCGGCACCCCACCTGACCCTCATTAAGGTTGAGCATTTCGCTCCCGTGATAGGGGTCTTTTTGTGTTTGTGTGGAACGTTTTCGCCACGACAATTCCACGACAATAGGGACTAAAACAGGCTTAAATAGGCTTAACTGGCGGGGGTGGTCAAAAAAGTAAAACCCCCGCCTCACCAGGGTTTATGCTGGTCGGAAGCGGGGGTGAATTTGTGCCCCAGGTGAGACTCGAACTCACACTGGACGGGTTTTGAATCCGTTGCCTCTGCCAATTGGGCTACTGGGGCGCGAAGTGCTTACCGGTGCATAATACGCCACGGTGCTCGAGCCAACCAAAACCGCCCTCCGTTAAAGTTGGTCGCATGGCTAAACTCTTACTCCTCGACGGTCATTCGCTGGCTTTCCGCGCCTTCTATGCGCTACCCGCCGCCAACTTCTCCACGGTCGGTGGCCAGCACACAAACGCGGTCTATGGCTTCCTGGGCATGTTCCTTACTCTTATGGATAAGGAGAAGCCCACCCATGTCGCCGCCGCTTTTGACCTGTCCGGGCCGACATTCCGCGAGGAATCCTTCCCGGAGTACAAGGCACAGCGTCCGAGTACGCCGCCGGAGTTCAAAGGTCAGATTGAGCTGATCCGCCGCACTCTTGAAGCGTTGGGCGTCACAACCCTCGATAAAGAGTCCTACGAGGCCGACGATATTATTGCCACCTTGGCTACCGAGGGCGCCAAGGAAGGCATGGAGGTACTGATCTGTACTGGTGACCGTGACTCTTTGCAGTTGGTCACTGAGGATGTGACGGTGCTGTACACGCTGAAGGGCGTCTCCAATCTGCACCGCTTTACTCCGCAGGCCGTGGAGGAAAAATACGGCGTGACCCCCACCCAGTACCCAGATCTCGCGGCGCTGCGCGGTGATACTTCCGACAACATGCCCGGCGTACCTGGAGTCGGCCCGAAGACGGCGCAAAAGTGGATCGCGAAGTACGGCAGTCTGCAGGGCGTGATCGACAACATGGACGACATCGGCGGCAAGGTCGGCACTAGCCTGCGGGAGAACATCGACAATGTGGTGCTGGCGCGCGACATTACGGAAATGGTGCGGGATCTAAAGCTCGTCGATGGTATGGACGCCCTTAGCCCCCGAGACATCGATCCCAACGAAGCGCTGGGCATGTTCGAGGAGCTGCAGTTTGGCACGGGACTTCGCAATAGGACGTTCAAGATCATGGGCGTGGAGTTCGCCGACAGCGCAGCTGTGCCCGTGACTGTGGAGGAACCCAAGGCTGGGAAGCTGGGGGCGTGGCTTAAGAAGCGTGCCCGTGGCACGGTGGTCGATGTTGACGGCGAGCAATTGACTCTGCTGGATCAGGACAACGTTGCAGTGCTCATCGACCTGGCGGACGTGGATCCGAAGGATGAGAAAGCCCTGTCGGAGTGGCTGGCCAATCCGGAGGCCACAAAGTGGCTGCACGATTCCAAGCAAGCCTTCCATACACTCCAAAATCAAGGCTTAAAGCTTGACGGAGTGGAGCATGACACATCACTTGCAGCTTATTTGCTGCGCCCCGACGTGCGCACTCTCGGTCTTGCGGACGTGGTGCAGCGACACGTGGGGCACGAATTATCTGACAATGCCACCGGCACCGACCGAGCCCAGGCCGTGGCGGAACTGGTGAAGGCCCTCACTCCAGAGATCGAAGAGGCCGGACAGTCCGAGTTGTATTTCGACTTGGAGGTTCCCCTGGCGCTGATTCTGGCGAAGATGGAGCACGCAGGCATTGCTGTGGATGACGCAGCGCTGCAAGAACTCTCCGATGACTACGGCACACGCCTGAACGAGGAGGTCGCCGCAGCCCGCGAACTGGCAGGGGAGCCGGAGCTGAACCTTTCCTCCCCGAAGCAGCTGCAGAAGGTCCTCTTCGAGACCTTCGATCTACCGAAAACCAAAAAGACCAAGACTGGCTATTCCACCGCTGCTGCCGAGCTGGAAAAGCTTGCGGTACAGTCGAACCACCCATTCCTGGGGCACTTGATGGCCCACCGCGAATACCAAAAGATGAAGTCCACCATCGACGGGCTGATCGAGGCGGTGGGTGACGACGGGCGCATTCACACCACCTTCAACCAAAAGGGTGCGGCGACCGGTCGACTCTCGTCCTCCGACCCGAACCTGCAGAACATCCCCGTGCGCACAGACGCAGGCCGTAAGATCCGTGCCGCATTCCAAGTCGGGGAGGGCTACGAAACATTGCTGACCGCCGACTATTCCCAGATCGAAATGCGCGTCATGGCGCACCTATCCGAAGATGCGGGGCTCATCGAGGCCTATGCCAGCGGTGAGGATCTGCACAACTACGTCGGCTCGCGCGTGTTCGACGTGCCTGTCGATGAGGTCACCCCGGAACTACGCCGCCGCGTCAAGGCGCTGAGTTACGGCCTGGTCTACGGTCTATCCGCTTTCGGCCTTTCCCAGCAGCTGAAAATCAGCGCAGGGGAGGCGAAGAAGATCATGGATAACTACTTCGAGCGATTCGGCGGTGTAAAGCGCTACCTGGATCACGTGGTGGAGGTCGCCAAGGAAACCGGCTATACGGAAACCCTCTACGGGCGTCGTCGGTATCTGCCGGAGCTCAACTCATCGAACCGGGTGGCTCGTGAGAATGCTGAGCGTGCCGCCCTTAACGCACCGATTCAGGGTACGGCGGCGGACATTATCAAGCTGGCTATGCTGCGTGTGGATCGGGAGATTGCACGGCAGCAGCTGAACTCCCGCGTGCTGCTGCAGGTCCACGACGAACTCGTTGTGGAAGTTGCCCCTGGCGAGCTGGAGCAGATGACCGAGCTCGTGGAGCGGGAAATGGATGCAGCCGCCCAGCTGCGCGTGCCTTTGGATGTCTCTGCCGGCACAGGAGATAACTGGGATCTAGCTGCGCACTAGTTGGCTTCAGCCTTTGCGCCGGCGACCTTCTCGGCTACCAGCATCGCCCCCACGATGGCTGCGCCGAGAACGAACAGCCCGAGGGCTGCGCCCAGGTTCTCGCCGGGTGCCTGCAGGTTGGCGTCGCCATCCTGCCACGGCCAGAGTGCGCGAAGGGAACCAATCATCAGCCCCGTCATCACAAATAGGGTGATGGTGCGGTGAGTGTGCAGTAGGTACTCCAGCAGACGCACAAAGCACGTGATGCCTGTCAGCGCACCGAGGAAGAACACGCCCAGGTACAGCAGGTTTCTATCGTCCACAGCAGCCATAGTCGCGGAGTACAATCCCACTGCCAGCAGGAAGAAAGAACCCGAAACGCCCGGTAGCACCAACGCAGACACCGCGATCGCCGCGGCCACGAACACCCACAAAAGGTTCGGGTCGGACTGCGGCGCGCTGGTTAGGCCGGTCAGGAAGAATGTCGCCACTGCCGCCACAACCATTCCGAGGATCGCCATTGGCAGGCGTCGCCGCACATCCTCCTTATCGGTCATGCCAATCGGGACGGTCAGAGAGATCAGCACCATGCCGAAGAACAGTGCCCGCGCATGGATGGGCTTGTCGGTCACGAAGCTCTCCATTACTCCGGCCAGGGAGAGGACAACGGCGCCCATACCCACCAACATCGGCAGCAAGAGCATCCAATCCAAAGCCTTGTACTGGGCAAACGCAGCCTTCCTATCCTTGAGAAGCTGCTTCGTGGCGTCCAAGAACAAGTTCGCCTGGTGTAAGACGCGCTCGTACACGCCAGTAACTAGTGCAATTGTTCCGCCCGATACGCCGGGCACCAGCTCGGCCATGCCGATCAAACCGCCACGGACCATGTTCACTAATATTTGTATTGCCTTCATCGCGCACCATCGTACTGGACGCCCTCAATAGCTCCCGCCTAACGCGCGGCCAAAACGCCATGTTTGCGCTGTTCACTGTGGTCGTGTAGCGTTATGCGCGTTGTGCGCCCTCTTTTTTAGACTTTGTGACGCCCTAGTGTGAGCGTCTTAGGGGTTCCCGCCAGGTAATTGACGCTGGTGGGGGCGTCGAAAAAGAAGGGTTTGCAGAACTAGAGTAACTGTCCATCTTCTATTTCTATTCGTTCCGAAAGACATTCAACATATGCCCACCAACAACGTCCCTCAGGTAGCCATTAACGACATTGGCTCTGCTGAGGATTTCCTCGCTGCCGTCGACTCCACCATCAAGTACTTCAACGATGGTGACATTGTCGAGGGCACCGTCGTCAAGGTCGATCACGACGAGGTCCTGCTGGACATCGGATACAAGACGGAGGGTGTCATCCCTTCCCGCGAGCTGTCGATCAAGCACGACGTTGACCCGGGTGAGGTTGTTGAGGTCGGCGACGAGATCGACGCTCTGGTTCTCACCAAGGAAGACAAGGAAGGCCGCCTGATCCTGTCCAAGAAGCGTGCACAGTACGAGCGCGCTTGGGGCACGATCGAGGAGCTCAAGAAGAACGAGGAGCCGGTCACCGGTACCGTCATCGAGGTCGTCAAGGGCGGCCTGATCCTGGACATCGGCCTGCGCGGCTTCCTGCCCGCCTCCCTGGTGGAGATGCGTCGTGTTCGCGACCTGCAGCCCTACATCGGCCAGGAGATCGAGGCCAAGATCATCGAGCTGGACAAGCACCGCAACAACGTTGTGCTGTCCCGCCGCGCATGGCTCGAGCAGACCCAGTCCGAGGTTCGCTCCGAGTTCCTGCACCAGCTGCAGAAGGGTCAGGTCCGCAAGGGTGTTGTCTCCTCCATCGTCAACTTCGGCGCCTTCGTCGATCTCGGCGGTGTCGACGGCCTGGTTCACGTCTCCCAGCTGTCCTGGAAGCACATTGACCACCCGTCCGAGGTTGTCGCAGTCGGCGACGAGGTCACCGTCGAGGTTCTGGATGTGGATCTGGACCGCGAGCGCGTGTCCCTGTCCCTGAAGGCAACCCAGGAAGACCCGTGGCGCGTATTTGCACGCACCCACGCTATCGGCCAGATCGTGCCGGGCAAGGTCACCAAGCTGGTTCCGTTCGGCGCATTCGTCCGCGTCGAAGAGGGCATCGAGGGCCTGGTTCACATCTCCGAGCTGGCCGAGCGCCACGTCGAGGTTCCGGATCAGGTTGTAGGCGTTGGCCAGGACGCAATGGTCAAGGTCATCGACATCGACCTGGAGCGTCGCCGCATCTCCCTGTCCCTGAAGCAGGCTGATGAGGACTACACCGAGGAGTTCGACCCGTCCAAGTACGGCATGGCTGACTCCTACGACGAGCAGGGCAACTACATCTTCCCGGAGGGCTTCGACCCGGAGACCAACGAGTGGCTCGAGGGCTACGACGAGCAGCGTCAGGCATGGGAGGCTCGCTACGCAGAGTCCGAGCGTCGCCACCGCCTGCACACCGCCCAGATCGAGCGCAACCGCGCCGCAGCTGCCGAGGCCGCTGCCAACGGCGAGGGTGGCTACTCCTCTGAGACTCAGACCGAGTCCGCACCGGCTTCCTCTGAGGCACCGGCTCAGGACGCAGGCACCCTGGCTTCCGACGAGCAGCTGGCTGCTCTGCGCGAGAAGCTGGCCGGCGGCGAGTAAACCACTCGACACCGCTAGCAGGGACCGCTATTTAACCAGCTAGGTCCGCGCGCTAGGAACGCTTAAAGGCATCCACTTCGGTGGGTGCCTTTTTGTTTTTCGTAGGTGCGCTTTTGGCTACAGCATCTGAATGACAGTGGCGGCGCCGATCGTAACCACAAGCATGATGGCTGCGATAATTGTCGAGCCCATCAGGATTTTGACGGTTCGCGGTGTCACACTCGGCTGATTTTCACCATGCCGGATAGCTTTGCCCGCGATATCCATGCGCAGCTTGTGCGCCTGCACGGCAGCGCGATGGTCCTTCTTTGCTGGCGTGGCGGTAGACGACGAGGGAGAAGCCGCAGGGGCGCTCTGTCCTACGTCGTGCTGTTGGATAGACATGGGGGCTCCTTTCAGCTTGGCGTCTGCCTTAAAGGTATGGCTTCAGCTCTGGTGGGAGTTGGATACGGATCTCTGGTGAATCATTCGCAGGCGGCCTGGGTGCTGGTGCCTTTGGAGCCTTGGGTGCTGGCTTCGCAGGAGGCTTAGAAGGAGGCGGGGCAGTTTCTGTTACCGTCTCTGGCTCCGCAGCTGGGGCCGGCGGGGGAGCCGGCTTGGGAGTTTCAGACTTGGTGCTCGGTGCCGTCACCTCTTCAGGTAGCTCAGGTACTTTGCCCAGTGGTGGTACTTCGTCATTCACAGTCTGCTCTTTGGCATGACCCGGCGATTCGCATGCAGCTAGCGTGCCTGTAAGCGAAATCAAGAGCAGTGCGCTTGCAGTGTGAGTTTTCCTCATTAGCGTGAATACTCCTTGGCCTTTTGGTGCACAGCTTTCAAGAACACTGGGCTGGGGTTGAATTCCGAGACTGCTGTGGTCCATCCTTCTGGGCTTGTGAGGTCTCCCGCGCTACAAGTGATTTTCGCGGTGGTCAGGGCGGCGTCGTCGATGTTGTCCGGATTTGGTGCGTTGCCAGGTTCAGCGGCAGTGCCATATTGTTCCCAGCGCGAAGGCATGAGTTGCATTGGTCCTACCGGGATGTCCTTAGTGGAATCGCCGTCGATGTCTCCTCCGTCTGTATCGGGCACGGAGTTCTTGCCGCCGGCGGCAGGCGCAACGGCGCGTATGGGTTTGGAGGTCACGCCGTCTTCGTCGATGGTGGTGGAGTTTATTTGCCCATGTTGGGTCAGCACATCACCCAAAGCAGCTAGCGTTTGCCAGCCGACGGCGCAGCCTTGTTCCTGTTCCACGTTGTAGGCAGCGTATGCGTATGCCTGCAGCGCGCGCTCGGGGATGCGGTAGGGCTTTGCGCGCTCGGTAGCCCACTGCTTCATGGTATCCACTTGGGCGTGTTGTTCCGGCACAGGTGGTTCTAGGCGATCGGCGCAGCTGGAAAGGGTTGTAAAAGCAAGGAACCCGACGCCCAGCGCGGCCACCCCTCGGCCTACGAAGCTGCGTGACGGTGCCACGAATCAAAGTCCTCCGCAACAATTGCTGCTAGTTCCATGTAGGCCTGCTTGGTTTCCTTGCTGATGCGGTCAAGATCAACCGTTGCGCCCTCAGAGAGGTGGCGGTCGAATGGAATGACGTGCACTGCGCGGGTGCGGCTACGGAAGTGTGCAATCAACTGGTCCATATCAATCGTCGCATTTTCAGGGTGGGCCGCAGAGACGACCACCACAGAGTTTGCTGCGAGTTGTTCGTAGCCGTGCAGATTGAGCCAGTCCAAAGTGGCGGAGGCTGATTGAGCGCCATCAAGGGCAGGAGAGGTGACGAGCACCAAGGAATTGGCCAGCTCCAACACACCGGACATTGCCGAGTGCATCAGCCCTGTTCCGCAGTCAGTGAGCATCACATTGTAGTGGTGCTGCAGAATGTCGACCGCGTGGCGGTAGTCCTCATCACTGAAGGATTCGGACACGGCGGGATCGCGCTCCGAGCCGATAACTTCCAAGCGAGACTTGGCCTGGGTAGTGAACTGGCGTATGGAGGCGTACTTTGACGTGTCTTCTGCGTTGAGGAGGTCGCGGATCGTTGCCGGACCGGGGGCAGCCACACGCTGTGCTAGGGTGCCGAGGTCCGGGTTGGCATCTATGGCGATGACGCGGTCGTGTCGGATGGAAGAGAAAACGCCACCCAATGCCACGGTGGTGGTGGTTTTGCCCACGCCACCCTTGAGCGACATCACGGCAATGCGGTAGTCGCCGCGCAGCGGTCGGCGGATTTTCTCCAGAAGCTGATCGTGTTCAAGATCTTGCTGGGAGTCGCCGACGTTCCAGTGTCCACCGGTGACGTTGTAAAGCATTTTGCGCCATCCACTGCGCGGTGCCTTCTTGACAGCATTGACAAGGTTTGTCTGGTCCAATGCCGGCGGTGGCTTTAGGTCATATTCGGACGGTACATGGTGCTTACCGTGATTTAACGGGGCTTGCTGTGGCTGGGCCTGATGCGGGTGGGCTTGCTGTGGCTGAGTTTGCTGTGGCTGGGCCTGCGGCGACTGTACCTGCTGTGCCTGGGCCTGCTGAGGAGCTTCAGATGAAGCGGGAGAGCCTTGCGGGGCAGTGCCTTGATGGGCTGTTCCTTGAGGAGGCTGAGGATACTCAGGGGAATCAGTAGTCACCTGGTTGGTTTGGTGACCTTCCTGAGGCTTGGATTCGTGAGCTTGCTGAGGCGCCGCAGGGACTTGCTGCTGACCTTCATTGGAAGAAGGGGAGGAAGTAGGAGACTCTGCAGCGGGCGGCTCTTGGGGCTGAGAAGGTTGTTGTGGTGGGGTGGCTGGTTGTGCTGGCGCACCATCACCAGTGAACTGGAGCCAAGAGGGCAGTCCTTCGTGGGATGGCTGGTTGGTTGACACTACGCACTCCTCGTGTACTTCACTCTTTGTTACCGACAACTTCTCTACGTATAACCCGTCCTATACTAATGTGTGTTGTGCAATTTGTGCTGTGTGTCCCCCACAGATGTGTTTGATTTGCTCTAGGCAGAATGGAAGAGATCGCTAGATGAATTCCCCAAAGGTAGCTAACGCTGCACGAAGTGGAGGTTCGGGCTCGCTGGTCTCGGGGCGTAGCGTTTTCGGCAGGGCAGTGTGGGCTTCGCGGGTTGCACAGGCGCGGAGGTCTTCTTTAGTTGACACATCTAGGCCGATGGTTATTGCGGTGGCTTCCATTGACAACCGTATGCTGACTTCGCCTGTGACCGCTTTGGTTTCCATGATTGCCGAAGAGGTTTCTGAACTACCGATGGTAGTTCTGGACGCAGATGTGCAAGCTCAGCCAATGCGAGGACCGTTGGGTGCGTGGGCAGCGGGAGATGTTCTTGGGCTAGCGGCGACGGAACCGCTGGATCTGACCCGCAAGAAAATGGAGAACTTTGCGGATAACTCCGGGGCAGTTCCGCTGTTGACGGCTTCGCAAGGTACTCAGGGGCAGATGGCTGCTGATGTGCTAGATACTGTGGTTAGTCGTGCCCAGCACAGGTGGCCAATTGTTGTGGTGAACTTGCCTTATACATGTGCCGGGGAGACCATTGCCGCGGGCACAGCTATGGCGGATCATGTGCTGTTGGTGGCTGATAGACACCATGAACAGCATGGGTGGCTGTACCAGCCGGGTCACCACCTGACGGAGCTGGCACAGTCCAATAAGGTGACTGTTGTCAAGGTGGGGGCAGCTGCTCTGGATTTGCCGCAAGATACGGTTGTTCTGCCAAGTGTAGACGCTCATTCGACGAGCAGATCGCGGATTGTTCCATCGACGAACCCGGAGGACGTGTCGATGTATCACCGTTTGCTGTCGAGGGTTTTCGGTAGTTGAGGACTCCTACACACTGTGAAGAGTCCTGGGTTTATTTCCTACCTCTGCTAGGGAAGGATTGAACCATGCCTTGAAGGTATTCCGTTTTATGTTCGACGCCCCAACGCACTCCGCATGGAACGTCGCTACGCACCCTAGGGATTCATCGAATATGTTTAGACATGGTCTCTTGCGGATCAACAACCACTGAGCTTAGGCTCACTAGGAAGTAGAACAAATTTTCTTCGTCTAAATTAGACGGATCTATACAACAGGCAGCCTCTGCGAGAGAAGATATTTTTCCGTAATCGATAATTAAATCGTGGGGGTCTAGATTTATTTGTGCTTCATAGGTTTTTTCGTCGGTTATCTCAAGCCAATGCTCCGCTAGTTCGTTAATTTGAAAATAGTCGGCATTCTGCAGCCCTTCAAGGAGTTTTGGGGGGATATTTCCAAGGAATGGTGCTGACACCTCGAGGAATGTTTTAGCCAATACGTCTAATATCGATGATTTGTTCTTCAAACCCAGAGTTCTATCAATTATTGGGTCAAATTTCTGGTGGTAGTTGGAGAATGCTGTCAATTTTTCTTACTTACCTGATGTGGGGCTAGATGGGCCTCCTTCTACAGATGGAGTTACACCCAGCTTGACGTTTGCGAATTCTGGATCATTGTCCAGAATAGTCTGTGGGACTCGACGCAATCTTGCGGTACCGTCAACACGAGTAGGCTCACTCGATCTGACTACGGGGTATGTAGTACTCCCTCAGCGTCCCTTCCGCGCCCCATGGAAATGGCTATTCTACCCTGCTCACCTGGCTTCATTGCTGCAGCTAGTTTGTTAGTTTGCCGTTGGAGGGGATCAGCTGAGTTCTGAATTGCCTTTGTATGGGCAGACGATCCCATCAACCCAAATTGTCCCGTCGGTGGTGGTGGCCTACTTAGATCTTTCGGCGCTATGTGCACTATGTGGGATGCATGCTATGAGATATCAAGTTTGCTCCAGTCTGTGGTGGAGTGGTCAGTGGAAGTCATCCAGGTGGACAGTTCTCGGATGAGACTCCGGGCGTCGTTCCTTATGCGCCAAAAATGGTGCTGAGCATCGCCGAGGCGCATCTCTACACGGTAGTTGTTGTCGGCTGGGCTGAAGTAGCACTGGATATAGTGCTGATCTTTGGTGTTGTCGCTAATGATCAGGAAGTCCCGCGGATCGGTTCCGATATTGCGGCTTGCTAATGAACGGGCATTGGCGGTGACGTGGTCGATCCAAGAAGGAATGCTGCGAAGACTAGCCCACGGGGCGTAGAGCTGTGAGGTTTCGGTGGTGAAGTGTGAGTTTTCGTCACCGAAGGTCCATACCAGTTGATTGTTCTCGAGGATGGTCAGCGTGGTGAAGTAGGAAAGGACGGGGCTGATGAGCTGGAGTAGTTGGGGGATGTGCTCGTTGTTGTCTTTGATGGCGATGCATTCTGCACCGGTGAGTTCCACGGAGATCTTGTGGGGTGACAATATATTGGTGAGATGCTGATGGAGCTGAAGTGTATGCGCCGAAGTGTGTTTGTCTGCGCGACCGGCGGAAATGACGAGGTTATAAATATCCTCCCGCTCAGTTGGAGCGGTGGGGAGGTGGATGATAATTCGTTCCGTACTCATTATGTTCTATCTCATTTCGCGATTGTGTTGCGGAGGTACCACTTGCGTAGAAGAGGTATGAGTTATGGCGTTGGGAGATTCAGTTTCCCATTTGAGAATAGTATTGTTCCCATTCTTCTAGCGTTAGCTCTCGGTTCGTGACGAGGAAATATCTCGCATTGCTTGGTGGAGCTGAAGCCATGGTGACGTCAAGTCCGTTTTCTTCGAGGTAATCTAAGATTCGCTGCTCGTTCATCTCCTGTGTCCTCATTGGAAAATCGGATGCCATGGAATCCTCAGCGGTCTTTTTTCCAAGCCATTGTTGCCGGTAGGAGCGTGTCATCATATCTAACTCGTTCGAGTAGGTAATGAGTACCCATTGTTGGGATGCTTCGGTCTTCGTAATTGCCATTCCCAGTGGTGGACGTTCGAGATCTTTCCAGGTGTGAATTAAGAGTTGAAATAGACGATCCGACTCGTCAAGTGAATAGCTAACTGCAGTTACGCCGTTCCGTTCCTGGAAAATCCAAACTCGATCGAGATTTGAAAATGGCTCAGTAGGCTTCTCAATTTCATCGAAGTTGAGAAAAAAGGGATCAAAGTCACTTTTGACCGTTTCGATGGCGGTATCTACACCTTGCCAAAAAAATGCCGTGGGTTGGTTATATGCAATTTCAAAAGTCAAATCTATCCGCCTTGAATGAGGGTGATATTGCCAAGTGGATCGTTCATCGCTATTCGTGATTCGTGCCCTAATCTACGAGCAGAGGGAAAGCGATCCCATTCTACGAAATATCTTTGATTGTTTAGGGTGTATTGGAGGTCAGGACGATTCTGTCCGACATCGTATCCTGCCTCCTATCGGCTTGAAAGTACTGTCGCACCATCAACCAGGATCGGTGGCGTGAGGTTTCTTGTGAGCAACGGAGCCTACGAGCCCGAGAATATCCACCCAGAATGCTGCTTGGTCGACATACCCTTGTGCGGAGGCTAAACGTGGGGTAAGTCCTAGTGAGTCTTGGGCGTTGTAGGCACCCAGGGTGGGACTGGGCCCGACCCCCGGAAAGTGGACACATCGGGGGCTAGCTATGCTGCTGTGGTCAGTATAGCCGAAGTCTCGGCTTCAAAGACATCAGGAGCTACGAGATTGCACCAGGAGTGCCGCCGGCGCGTGTTGTAGCGCATGCACCACCGGAAGACCTCTTGACGACAGCTAATTGGGTTGTCAAAGACTTTCCGATCACGTAGCACTTCACGTTTTAAGGTGGCGTTATAGGATTCTGCCAGGGCATTATCGGCACTCGTTCCAATCGCGCCCATGGACTGGCGCACACCTAACGACGAGCAGTAGTTCCTAAAGGCTTGTGAGGTGTACACGCTGCCGTGATCGGAATGGAAAATAGTCCCGTCAAGACTGCCGCGCACGCCGTGTGCGTGGGCTAGAGCATCGATGACCAGTGAGACCCGCATGTGGTCTGCGAGTGCATAACCTGCAAGTTTACGTGAATACGTGTCAATGACTGTGGCAAGGTACATGTTTTTGCCTCCCCTACACGGCAGGTAAGTAATGTCACCGACATACACACGATTTGGCTCGCCAGCTGTGAACTTGCGGCCTACTAGATCTGGCATGACACGGTGACCAGGCTTACGCCTGGTAGTAATGCATCGACGCCGTTTGCTAAAGCCTTTTAACCCCATGGATTTCATGATGCGTGCAACTTTCTTGTGATTGATCGGGGTATACGTCGTGTCCTCCTTGAGGCTTGCGGCGATGCGTTTAGCATCATAAAGCCCGTGCTCATCATCGAAGATGGTCTTGATTCTTGCACCAATAACGGCATCAGAATACATCTTTAACCTGCGTTTTTTACGGGTGCTCACCCACTTGTAAAACGAGGAACGATTCAGCTTTAACACATCGCACATCCGCTTAACCGAGTACTCGGTTCGGTGGTCATCGACAAACTGGAAGCGGATCACCAGTGAGTCTCTTCGGCAAAATATTTCGCGGCCTTACGCAGGATGTCGCGTTCTTCGCGCAGCTTAGAGACTTCTTTTTCCAGCTGACGGATTCGCGCAGAATCATTCGCCGCTTGGGCTTGATCGTGCACGGCCTTCGTGCGGGCACGTTTGCCAGTGCCGTACTTTTTGACCCAAGAATGTAGCGAGGCACGGTTGATACCGAGCTCAGCTGATGCTGAGTTCAGCGAGAGATCCTCGTTGTTCTCATAGAGGGCTACGGCATCGCGTTTGAACTGTTCGGAGTACCTGGACATGGTGGTAGATTACCTTTCTTCCCAGCTCGACTGGGCTGGATATCAGGTGTCCACCACATGGGGGTCAGGTCCGGGTGATGCCGCCGAAGACAGTGACATACTCCAGACTGCTAATAGGAACCTGACCCAGCCCAGGTGGTATGAGGTCTCACAGTAATGTGGATGCCAGCGTGAAGTATGTCCGACCAACCCAGCGATGAAGCTCAAATAATCCAACTTCTAATTCATCGCTAGGAGGCATACACCCATGGCCTATGACTTCGTCATTGGCGTGGACGTCGGCAAATACTTCCACCACGCCTGCGTCCTCGATCCCCAAGGCAGGCAAGTCCTGTCCAAACGCATCAACCAGCATGAAGGCTCGCTACGCAAGCTCTTTGGCCAATTCCTCGCTGACGACGCCTCGGTCCTTGTCATTGTCGATCAACCCAACAACATCGGCCGGTTAACCGTCGCAGTCGCCCAAGACATGGGCGTCGACGTTCGCTATCTACCAGGACTTGCGATGCGACAGCTTTCTCGCATCCACGTCGGCAACTCCAAGACCGATGTACGCGACGCCTACGTTATCGCCCATGCCGGTCTTAACCTTCCAGATTCCTTGCGCAGTGTCGACCGCGTTGAGGACGTCTTTATCCAGCTGAAAGTTCTCAACGGTATCGACGAAGACCTCGCCCGGGCCTACACACGCCTGATTAACCAGATGCGATCCGCGCTCGTAGGAACCTATCCTGCATTCGAACATGTCCTGCGCGGACAGATGATTCACCGAAAGTGGATCCTCCACCTACTTGCAAAATACGGTGGCCCCACCAAGATTCGACGCATCGGTAGAACACGCCTGAAAGCCTTTGCACGCAAACACAGGGCACGCAATCCTGAGCCTGTCATCGATGCCATGCTTGCTGCCATCCACGAACAGACCGTATCCATTGCCGGCGCAGAATACGCCGAACTTGGCGTAGCAATGTCCGCCACAGATGCACTAACCAAACTCGAGCATCGTAAAGAAATCGAAGCGCAGGTACTCAAGCTGATTCAGGACATTCCGCAGACCGAGATTCTTTTATCCATGCCTGGTATCGGCCCGCGTAGCGCAGCGCAGATCCTCATGACTGTTGGCGATATGTCCGACTTCCCCGATGCAGCGCACCTAGCATCCTATGCAGGGCTATCACCGCGGACGAATCAGTCAGGAACGTCTATCATGTCGAATTCGCCTAACCGGGCTGGCAACAAAAAATTAAAGAACGCCCTATGGCAATCGTCTTTTGCATCGATCAGATTCCACGAGCGTTCCCGGCAATTCTATGAACGAAAACGCAAAGAAGGCAAAAGACACAACGCCGCAGTCGTCGCACTCGCACGCCGGCGCCTCAACGTTCTCTTCGCCATGATGCGAAACGGCGAGCTCTACCGAGACATCTCCACAGTCCAGGAGGCCGCAGCAGCCTAGAACCAACAGACCCTCACCTCAAGCCGATTGCACAGCAAGCCCAATCGGCTCCTCACCGTGCCCGAAAACAACATCCACAAGGAAAAGCAGAAACCCTTCACACCCCCCAACAAACTCACCCACGGAATTGACAAACTATATAGGAACACCTCCCTGGGCGACGGTGCGGGCGCGGAGAGCGCCGCTGTTGCCGATGCCGCGCCCAACACCGCGACGGTAGTAGAGTACCCGCTGCCGGTGCAGGAGTTTGCGGTGACCCGCTACGATTTGCCCGTCGGCACCACGGTTTCCACGCAGCTTCCCGGACCGGCCATCGTCCTGGCTACTTCTGGTGTGGTCACGGTAAACGACCTGGAGCTAGCCCCGGGCGAGGCCGCCTGGTTGCCGGTAACCGGCGGCGACACTACCCGCCTTAGCGCGGCCGCGGGTAAAGATTCGCAGCTCTTTATCGCGGCGGCGCGCCCTGCGCGGCAAGTAGCGCTACCGCGCCGCCGGGGACGCCGCCGCGCGACAAGTAGCACTGTCGCGCTAACCGGCGCTATTTACGACATGGTGGGGCGGCGGAACGCAGCTGCGGCGGCTAGCAGCACTACGGTGAGTGCTACCATCCAGGCCACGAAAGCCCAGACTGCGGTGCCGGGCTGGCCGGTGGCAAGGATTTCGGCGCTTGGCGTGCCGTCGATGGCGGCGCCGGCGCGGGCGGCGAAGGTAAGCGGATTCCACCGGGCGATGGGTTGAACCACACCAGCGAATTGCTCCACGGGCACGAGGCCGCCGTTAAGTGCCATGGCCGCCATGATGATGGGGGCCGGGCCAATGGCGGCCTCCGGGGTGGCGCACATCGCGCCCACCATGGCCGATAGCGAGGCGGCCACCACCGCGCCGAAGATGATGACTAACAGCACCCAGCCAAACCCGGCCAGCGTGTGAATACGCAGGCCAGAAGCCACGGAAGCCAGCAGCACCGCGCAGCCGGAGATAAGGCTGCGTAAGGAATCGAAACACCAGCGGCCGAAGATCTCCGGGCTGGTGCCGTAGCGCGTGGTCGCGATGCGGGTGGTGATACCGCGTTGGCGTTCCTTAATTATCTGCGCGGCGGCGGAGGTGCCATTCATCAGTTCGCTGGAAAGGATGAGCGCGATGGTAAGCGGTAACGCGTCGAGCGTGGCAGAGCCTTGCGAGGCCGCCATGAGGTCGCCAAACAGCCACCGCATGACCAGGAACATCAAAACGGGACCAGCCACGGTATTGGTAATTACCGCGCTATCGCGGCGGGCGGCGCGCAGGTGCCTTCCAAAATGCGTGGCGACAGTGGACAGCCAGGTGGTGTCGTGCGACACGGTGGCGGTGGTGTGGTTAGTCATGTTTCCTCCCCTGGAAAGCGGTGATAAAGCCCCATACGCCAACGACGGTCATGGCGATGAGCCAGCACAGTGCTTCGACTCCGCGCGCCCCCAGGGCAGCGCCACCTAGTAGGTTGCGGGCGGTGTCCAAGATGGGAGATAGCGGTACGTGCCGGATGATGGGGCCAATGCCGCCGGGCAGCGCATCCGCAGGCACGAATGCGGTGGAGAACATCACCATGACCAGCACGAGGTTTTGGAAGAGCAAGGACGCCGAGGTGGGCTTGGGGGCCAACAGGCAGGAGCCATCGATAAACGCGGAGAGGATGATGGTGAGGGCGGCGAAAAGGGCGATGGTAAGGATAATACGACCCGGTCCGGCAGCGTAGCGGGCACCGAGCAGGATCGTGGTGAGGACGACGATGCTGCACGACCACGCGGCGCGGGTGAGATCTGCCAGCAGCCGGCCGACGACCGTGGCCCAGGCGGGCGTCCCGGTGGCGCGGATGCGGTCGTGGATGCCGTTTTCGGCGTCACGCGTAATCGCCAAGGAGGAGCCCCCGGCGGCGAACACAATCGCCTGAATAACGCCGGCGGGCAGGAGGAAGGCGGCGTAATCGATGCCGAGTTCCGTCGAAGCCTTGGCGAAGGTGGCGTAAAAGATGACCATGAACAGGCTGGGTATTGCCACGGCGGAAACCATTACGGCCTTGTTGCGGACGGTGCGCAGGACATTGCGGTGCCACGAGGCAGCGACTGCTCCGAGCGCGTTCACTGGGAGCCTCCACCGGTGTGGGGAGCCTGCTGCGCGATGTCGCCGGACCCGGCGATAGCGAAGTAGACATCGTCCAAGGAGGGCGGAACCAAGGAGACGTCCGCGACCGAGGTGTCGTCGCCATCCCACAAGGCCAGCGCCCGGACTAGGGTGCGGTGGCCATCGGGCGCATCGACGCGCAATACGGTGTCCTCTTGGCGGCAGTCGATGCGGTGTTCTTGCAAGGTGTGGGTGAGGCGTGCGGCATCGTCCGGGCTAGACATCGTGATGAGGCACACCGTGGTGCCATAGCGGTCCTTGAGCTCGGCGGGGGTGCCTTCGTCGAGCACCTTGCCTCCGGCGAGCACGGCGACGCGGTCTGCGAGCTGGTCAGCTTCTTCCAGGTATTGGGTAGTAAGCAGGATCGAGGTGCCGTCGGCCGCCAGCCCGCGGACGGTATCCCACACGGAGCTGCGCGCGGCGGGGTCGAGGCCCGTGGTCGGCTCGTCGAGGAACAGCAGCGCGGGCGGGACAGTGAGGGAGGCGGCGATATCTAACCGCCGGCGCATGCCGCCCGAGTATGCCGAAACCAGGCGGTCGGCGGCGCCAACCAGATCGAAGCGCTCAAGAAGTTCCGCGGCGCGGGCCTTCGCATCGCTAGCTTTAAGCCCTGCCAGGCGGCCAAAGAAGATGAGGTTTTCCTTGCCGGTAAGCTCCTCATCCACTGCGGCGTATTGCCCGGTCAGCGCGATGGAAGCGCGCACCTTGGAAGGATCCGTGGCTAAGTTGTGGCCATCGATGATGGCGGTTCCGCCCGTGGCGGGCAGCAGCGTGGAAAGGACATTGACCAAGGTTGTCTTGCCGGCACCATTGGCGCCTAGGACGGCGAGGATGCCCCCGCGCGGAATGGCGAGGGTCACACCGCGCAGGATTTCCGTTCGCTTCTTGACTTTTCCCAGGCTACATCGCAGATCTTGGACATCAAGCACCAGGTCGCGGCCTTTTGCGTGGGCGCTGGTTGAGGGGACTGCGGTGGCGCTGGGGTCACCGCTAGCGGTTGCCGTGGTGGGGTTTTCTTTCATGATTCATCCCTGGATATACGTCAACGGTCTATTAGACGGCGCACCGATTCTCCTACCGCAGAAGGAAAACCGATTATTGCCCGCGAACGATGGATTGTGGTCCACGGAGCAAGCGCCTGGGGTAGTGCCAACTAATCCTTAGAAAATGATGTATGTCTAGCGGCACCGGGTCGTGCACAGCGCCCCGCAGGAGAGGGCTGCACAGGTCGGCTGATCGGCGGCGACGCTGCAGGTTGCTGCAAAGTTGAGCATACCATAATTAGGCATGGCATGCTTGACAATTAAGTCGAAGGCCTGTAAGCCACCAAGTGTGAGCTAAGAATCTGGGTATTCCGACTAGTCAGGGTCAAACCGCGTGGCTGACCGTAATTCGTATTGTGGCTCGCGCCTCTCAAGCACAAAGGAGTATCCATGGATTCTCGAGAGCAAATCGAAGATAAGATTCTCTGCGGTCAGCCCTTCCGCCCTATTGAGGACCCGGATCTCTATTACGAGATGATGGAGGCGGCGGAGAAGTGTCACGATCTCAACCAGCTTCGTCCACTTCAAACAGCGGAGAAGCAGGCAGTGATGGCAGACCTGCTTGGTGAACTGGGGGAGCGCTTAATGGTTTTCCTGCCATTTCATGTCCAATATGGCTCGAAAATCAAGGTCGGAGATGGCGTGACCTTCAATCGAGGAACGACGGTACTTGATATGGCCCCGGTGACATTTGGCAATGAGGTCATGGTTGGTCCATGGTGTTCCTTCTTTGCTGGCAATCACGCCTTAGACCCCGTAGAGCGGCAATACATGGTGTGTACCGGGGGTGCGATCACCATACAAGACCATGTGTGGCTTGGTGGCAATTGCACGGTAACTGCGGGTGTCACGATTGGGCATGGTGCAGTAATTGGTGCTGGCAGTGTTGTGACAAGAGATATTCCGCCCATGGTACTCGCAGCCGGTAATCCGTGCCGAGTCATTCGTGATATTGGCCCGGAAGATAAGCTCATGGGGGAGTCTTGGGTTCCTGAGTGGCCTAGTTGGATTACGGATTGAGACGGCTGTGAAAGTTCTCGCGGTCGTCCTGGGTTCTGAGGGTGATATGCTGCCATTTGCGCACCTTGGTGTCGCACTTCGAGATCGTGGCCACCAGTTTGTTTTGGCTGGGTTTAGCGAATTCGGCGGGAGTTTTCGTGCAAACGGGGTGGACTACATCGAGTTACCCGGTGATTACCGGGCGTTAATGAAGCGCCTTTTGGGCGATAGTAAAGGCATGATGGACACTGTCTTAGGTATCCGTGAGATGATATCTGACGCCCACGTTTTCGATGTGTTAGAGCATGCCATGGATGGCGTTGACGTGGTCATGTACACCCAATTCAGTGAAGTTGCTCGGTTGTTAGGGGCTGCACGCGGAGTCCCCAGCGTTCGGGTGCAGGTTTTCCCTACCGAACCCTGCCTCCGTTACAGCCTCGTGGATCCGCGAAAACTGGACGGCTCTGTCGGAGCTCTGGTCACCCACTGGATGTCCAATACTCTGATGGCTTGGGCGATGCGCCCAGTGATAGCGGCATGGCGCCGTAGGTTGGGGCTGCGTCAGCGAGCGCTCTCCTCTCCACCAACCACGATCTACCAATTCAGTCCCGCGTTGAGTCCGCCGGCGCCGGAATGGAAAAACCACATTCACGTCACTGGCGAGTGGCTTGACCCGCACCACAGTGAACTCGCCCTAGACCCAGCAGTCGAGGAGTTTGTGGCTGCCGGCTCGGCCCCGGTTCTGGCAAGCTTTGGGAGTATGGTCTCAGATCGCGTTTATGACCTTCAACGATGGACTCGAGACGCGTGCATCGAGCATGGTCTGCGGGCGATAATCGTCGATCCCGATCATGAGCCTGGTGTGAGAGAAGGAATCCTCACCGTCGCCCGGGTCCCGTTCGCGACTGTGCTTCCGTGGTGCCGTGCAGGCATCTGCCACGGCTCACTGGGCACCACCGGGGCGATCCTGCGCGCCGGCAAGCCGTGCCTTGCGGTTGCATTCGGTGGTGACCAACACTTCCATGCCAACGCAGTTTGTCGAAACGGTGCCGGGCCGAACTATATTGACGCCCAGCGAGGCGAACTGAGTGCCCAGTCCCTGGCCGCCGGAATTGCCGATTTGGTAAGTGGAGCATACGACTCCGCAGCCCGCAGGATGCCCGAGTTGCTTGCCACAGACCCGGGTACCGTCGCAGCAGTAGAAATCGTGCTTAATCAGTCCGACCTAGCGAAAGGCGAAAAATGACAGAAATCAGCTGCGAGGGAGTCTTTCCGTTTGTGGCCGGACATCGCACTGGAACCCTCTTGTTTTGCTTCCATCACGCAGGAGGCAGCGCTTCCGTCTATCGTGGATGGGTGGGGGTCAACCCAAGCATTGACGTGGTGCCGGTGGAGCTTCCCGGAAAGGCAACCCGTCGCCGAGAGAAATGGGTAAGCGACTTTGACAAGCTCGCCGATATGTGCGCAACCGAGATAGTAGATCTGGCGGCGGGCGCGCCGATTGCGTTGTACGGCCACTCCATGGGGGCAGCGCTGGCCTACCAGGTTGCTGCCTGCCTGCAGCAGATGCATCGGCCCACTATACCGGAAGCCGTGGTGGTGGCCGCACGGCAGGCGCCCGGAGAAACCGTGCCTGGGGAATACCACTCGTCAATGGGGTTCGGTGCGCTGCGCAGGGAGTTTGAGAAGGTAGGTGGCACACCACCTGAGATCCTTGCCAATGATGATGTGATGAAGCTGCTGCTCGCTGACATTCGTCGCGATTATGTGTTACACGAGGGCTTTCACCATGCAACCACGGTGCTTCGCTCTCCTGTGCTGGCATTGGCGGGGGATAGCGACCCAGCTGTCAGCCCAGAGATGCTTTCCCGGTGGGAAAATTTTACCAGCGGTAGTTTTGAACTGAAGGTCCTGCCGGGTGGGCATTTCTTCCCGCTCGATACTGGAACCGAGTTCCTCGACCTGCTTGCCGGTTTTCTAGCGGGAATTACTGGGAACACTGCCTGGTTAGCGCGGAACAATGCGTGATTGTGACTGTTAAGTAAAGAGGCCCCGATGACCGAACAAAAACCACCCATTACATTTAGGCAAATATCTCAACCTGCCCACCGGCAGATCACGGTGTCGCTGCTATTGGCGGTGCTGGCGGCGGTTTTGTCGCTGGTGCCGGTAATCGTGCTGGTTGAGCTGGTGCGCACCGTAATGCTGTCCTTCCAGGGAGAGCCGATAGATGCGTCAAAGCTGTGGCTGCTAGTCGCGGCGCTCATGGTGGCCACCGTCCTACATGGACAGGCAACCGTGAAGAGCCTCCAGGTAAGCCACCAGGCCGACGGCCTTTTGGGCGAGCACTTACGCCAGCAGCAGATTACCAAGCTGGGTAGGCTCCCGCTGTCTTGGTTTACGCGGACACCTTCGGGGACTGTGAAAACCTACATCGAAGACGACGTCACCAAGATCCACCAGCTCATCGCCCACGCGCCGCACGATTATTCGGCCGGTGTACTCGTACCGCTATTGAGCCTGGGATACATGTTCGTGGTGGACTGGCGGATAGGCCTGCTGGGCCTGGTACCACTGCTGTTGGCAGTGGCCACCATGCCGTTTATGATGCGCGAGTTTCAAGAAAAGGCGGAGAAATTTAAGTCCAGCCAGAAGCAGCTAGACGCCGCCGTCGTAGAGTTGGTGCGCGGCATCCCGGTTATCAAGGTGTTTGTTCCGGAAGGCTACGACGAGAGCATTTTCCTTAGTCGTTCCCGGAGTTTTGGTGGGTTCTATCGCGAGTGGTTGCACGCCACCGTACACCCCACCGCTTTGATGAAGATCTTCACCTCCACCGGGTTTGGCCTGCTGGTGGTAGCCGCGGCCAGCCCGTGGCTCATCACGTCTGCGGGCGTACCAGTGGCCGATGTGCTGGCAGCGTTTTTGTTCATCAACAACATCGCCGCGCCTCTGCTTATGCTTTCGCGCACTAACATCATGTTTTCGGAGGCGAAGGCTGCCGCGGCGGATCTCACCGAGTTCTTCAACATCCCGGTATTGCCGCCCGCTGCTGGCGGCAGGGAGCCTGCAAACGCCGGAATTGAGTTGAAAGATTTAAGCTTCTCCTACGTGCCGGACACCCCGGTGCTTTCCGGCATTAACCAAAAACTTACCGCCGGCAGCATCACTGCGGTGGTGGGACCTTCCGGCTCGGGGAAGTCCACGTTAGCCGCGCTCATCCCCCGGCTATTAGACCCCACGGAGGGGTCGGTGCGCATTGGTGGCGTCCCTAGTACTGATCTCCGATCTGACCAGCTCTACCGTAGGGTAGGGTTCGTCTTCCAGGACCCTTACCTTATGCGGATGAGCGTGCGGGATAACATTCGCCTCGCTCACCCGGAGGCCACCGACGCAGACGTGGTTCGCGCCGCCCGCGCCGCCCAGATTCATGAGCGCATTACCCATCTGCCGCGCGGCTACGACTCGGTGGTGGGAGAGGACGCGCAGCTTTCCGGTGGCGAGCAGCAGCGGCTGGCTATTGCCCGGTCCATCTTGCTCGACGCGCCGATCCTCGTGTTGGATGAGGCCACCGCTTTTGCGGATCCGGACTCCGAGGCCGCGATCCAGCGGGCCATTACCGAGCTGGTGGCCGGGCGCACGCTAGTAGTTATCGCACACCGGATCCACACGATCACCGGCGCTGACCGGATCCTCATGCTGGAAAACGGTGAGGTCACCGAAGCAGGCACTCACGAAGAGTTAGTGGCGGCAGGCAAGGGCTACGCCACGATGTGGGCACGCTACCAAACCGCGCAGGCGGGCATCCAAGGGGAGGAAAAATAATGATCCGCACGCTCTATTCACTGGGCAGTCCGGCTGATCGTCGCCGTCTGGTGCTGGTCCTTACGCTAATTGGGATTTCCGCGGTGGCGTTGGCCATTGGCCTTATCCTCATTGCACTGTTTTTGGACACGCTGTTTAGCGAAGATCCCGCGCAGGCCGCAGCATGGTTGCCCTGGATCATTATCTCCGTCCTCGTCTACGCCGCCGCAGACTGGCCCACTGAGGTTATTGCCCAGGACCTGGGGCATGATTACGTGCTGCGCATCCACCGGCTTATCGCCGATCGCACGGCACAGCTACCCCTGGGCTATTTTGAAGAAGATCGCGCCGGCCAGATCGGTGTTGTAGCCACCAGCGGTGCGCTGTTTGCCGCTAACGCGCCGGCAATGATGCTGCGGCCCATGCTGCACGGTGCTGCCTCGGCCGGTTTGGCTTGCGTGTTTCTCATCGCCGTGGACTGGCGGCTGGGGCTGGTTACCGTTGCAGTGGCTGCCGTGGTGTGGTTCGCCTATAACCGCCTAATGCGGCAGTACCGCGTGGCAGAGCGCCAGAAGGGCGAGCGCAACGAGCACGGCGCCGCGGAGGTGCTGGAGTTCGCCCAGGTGCAGCCGGTGCTGCGCATGGCTGGGCCGGATTCGCTGGGGGAGCGCGCCGTGCGCGCCTCGATTCGAGAGCAGCTTAGCGCCCAGCAGCACACCCAGAAGACAGGTGAGATGATCATGGGTCGTCTGGCTTTAATCATCATGGTCGGTACCGTGGTCATTGATGCCCTGGCCACCGTGCTACTTCTCAACCACTGGCTAGAAGCAGGCACCTACATTGGCGTCATTGTGTTGGTGTTCATCCTGGCTCGCGTTGCTATGTCGGGCATACCCTACGGCGAGGGCTTGGAATCCGCGCGCAATACCTTAGATGAGATCCAAAAGATCCTCGATGCGCGGGTGTTGCCGGAGCCTGCGGTTCCGGCGGCGCCACGCGACTATGGCATCGAGTTCGATGGGGTGGGCTTTGGCTACGAACCCAACACCCCAGTGGTCCGCGACGTGAGTTTCCGCGTGGCGCCCGGAACTACTACTGCGTTGGTGGGTCCCAGCGGCTGCGGCAAGAGCACCTTGCTAAAACTTGCGGCACGCTTCTATGACGTTGACCAGGGGACCATCCGTATCGGTGGTGTGGATATTCGCGATCTTGGCTCCCGGGCGGTGTTGGATTCGCTGGCTATGGTGTTCCAATACGTGTACCTCTTCGAGGACACACTGTATGAAAACATCCGCCTGGGCTGCCACAATGCAACGCGGGAGGAGGTGCTCCGCGCAGCGGAGTTGGCCGGTGTCACCGAGATTGCCCGGCAGCTGCCGCAGGGGTTTGACACCCTGATTAGCGAGGGCGGGCAGAATCTCTCCGGTGGTGAGCGTCAGCGTGTCTCCATCGCTCGTGCGCTACTGAAGGACGCGCGGATCGTGCTGCTTGATGAGGCGACTAGCTCTCTAGACGTGCAGAATGAGCACCTTGTGATGCGCGGTATGAAAACGCTTTCTGCCGAGCGCACCATCGTCGTCATTGCGCACCGGCTGCACACCATCCGCGACGCGGACCAGATTGTGATGATGAGTCCCTCCGGCACCGTGGAGTCTATCGGCAACCACGAGGAACTCATGGAGAGTTCCCCACGCTACCGCAGCTTCTGGGGTGAAAAGAGCGACGCCACCAGCTGGAAGCTGTAGGGACTAGCTGTCGCGGCCGCGTAGATACCGCACCGTGCGCGCCAGTGCGAGATCATCGCACGGTTCGCAGGCGGTAAGGCGGCCTTTTTCCACGCGCAGGAGAAGATCGCAGCACCGCGCCACCAGCTCCATGTCATGGGTTACTACCAAAACGGTCTTGCCCTGCCGGGCTAGGGCGTCTAGCAGGTGGGCCACCCGGTGCATGCGGCACAGGTCCAGCCCGCTGGTGGGTTCATCGAAGACGATTACCTCGCGCTCACTTAGGACTGCTGAGGCGATGGCCACGCGCTGGCGTTCGCCGCCCGAAAGCGACATCGGGTGCCGGGCCCGCTTGTCCGCGAGATCAAGTGCACCAAGCACCTCGGTAAGGCGCGCTTCGTTTTTCCCATCCGGTCCACTGGTGCCGATGATTACGTCGGACTCCACGCTCTCCCCGAAAAGCTGGTGGTTTACGTCCTGCATTACTAAATAGGACTGGCGCAGGCGCTGCCGGGGACCCGAGAGCGAGCGGTTATTGATGTCCACCACGCCGGTGGCCTTAGATTCCAGGCCAGTCAGAACGCGCACAAAGGTAGATTTTCCGGCCCCGTTGCGTCCTACCACGCCGATGACTTGTCCTTGCGGCAACTCCGTGTGGCTGATGCTCAGGGATGGCTCTGTAGCCTTGGGGTAGGTGAACTGTAGCTTTTTGAGCACCATCGTGCCACTTGAAGGGCGTGGCTCGCGGGTCACCTCGGGGACCTGCTGCGCTGAGCGCAAGCCCATGCGGTACAGTTCGGCCTTGTCTAGGGTGCGAAACTCCGAGCCGCTGAGATCATGAGCGATCTGCCCGTCCTGCATAACCAGCACTCGGTCCACGATGTCAACTAGGTAGGAAAGCCGATGCTCAGCGATCAGGACGGTGCGGCCCTGTGTCTTCCACTGCGCGACGATGCGGCGCAGCTCATCGACGGCGGCGAGGTCGAGATTTGATGATGGTTCGTCTAGTAGTAGTACCTGTGGGTGCATCGCGGCCACTGAAGCGCATGCTATTTTTTGTTTCTGGCCGCCGGAAAGTGTGAACAGGTGCCGGTTGAGGAGATGAACCATGCCGAAATCTGCGGAAAGTTCCCCAATACGCTGTCGAATCTCGTTGGGCGCCACGCCGAGGTTTTCGCAGCCAAAGGCGAGTTCGCTGGCTACTTCCAGCGTGAAAAATTGCGACTTGGGGTTTTGGAACACTGAGCCTACGCGTTCGGCGATGTCGTGTGGGTGGGCATGAGTGATGTCTTCGTCGTCCAGCAGCACCTCCCCCGAAATCTGGGCGTCGCAGAACGTGTGCGCCACGCCGTTTATCAGGCGTAGCAGGCTGGACTTACCGCAGCCTGATTCGCCACACACTAGAACTAGTTCGCCCTTCGCCACGGTGAGATTTACGTGGTGCAGCACCGGCTCCGCTGTGTTTTGACCATAGGATAGTGACACATCGTGCAGCTTTATCACGGCAGCATCACTATATTTACCAGTAGTAGGATCAGGGACACGACGAGCACGCTTATGACTATTGCGTCGCCTACGCGGAAGCCTATCTCGCACAGCGTGGTTCGTCGGCGAGGCGAGCCCAATCCGCGGGTCACTGCAGACATAGCCAGCTCGTTGCCGATGCTCACAACGGACGCCAACAGTGGCACAAAGCGGTATTCGAGCATAGCGATCGGGTTGCGCAGGCCCGAGATGCCACGCATCTGCATGGCGGTGCGGATATCGCGGTATTCCTCGAGAATCGTCGGGAAGAACCGGAACATGATGGACGTGGGGATGGTCAGGGCGTCGGGGCTCCGCATGCGCTGCATCGCGGCCATGAATTCGCTGGCCGAGACGGTGCGTAGTAGGTACCAGCAGCACGTGATGCCAGGGAGGATGAGCGAAAGCCCTGCGAACCACGTAGCGCACACGTCCACGATGATGTGGCGCTCGGGCAGGGCCTGTACCACCACCGCAGGAAAGCCGGCGAGCACCGCGAAGGTGAGTGCGTATCGCAGTGCAGCGGCCACCATGCCGGAGGTGAGGAAAAGTGCCCCGGGAACGGCAATGAGCATCCACCGGGCGGTGCTGCCCAGCGCCCCACTGGACCCGGCCGGTGAGATGAGCACCGAGGACACCACGAGGATGACCAGCACCGTGGTGCGTGGGTCCAGATGGAGTCCCGCTGTGTGCGTGCCTGATCCGGGCAAAGTGGGCGACATCAGGCGATTCCTGCTCGCTGGAAGTGCTTGGTGAAGATGCGCCGGCCGAGGATCCCGCCGAGGATCCCGCAGACGAAGGTTACTATCACAATGATGAGGAATAGCCAAGTCATCTGGCCAATAGAGGTGAGGCCATCCGCGAAACTAGCACCATATTTGGTCTGCATGCCGCTGCTCTCTATGTAGCGCCGAGTGGTGAAGAAAAGCGGAATATATGATGCGGTGGGTGACACTGCTATAAAGGCATAGGCGATCACACTGTGTATTGCGCTCGTATACTTGCCGGCGCGCAAAATTAACTCGGCAAACACGGCCATGACCAAGCTGAGCAGCAGTGGCCATATGCCTAAACCAAGCAGCAGGCTGGCGAGGCCGCTGAGAAGAAGGAATATGAAGACCATGCCGGGCTTGTGCACCTTGGCCAAGAACAGCATCATCGGGATGCCCAGGATGAGGGCCTGAACGCTGGTGATCATCACGTAGGTGATGGGGGTGATGCCGATGAAGGCGATGACCACGCCGGCTACCAAGTTGATGACGAAGAAGATGCCGATGTTCATCAGGTCGGTGATGTTCAGCCGTCCTGCTTTTGCATCTTTCGGGGTGGTGTGGGGAGTACTGGGCATGATGTTTCCTTTCAGATTAGGCTGCTTGTGCGTAGCACTGGGTTGGGGGCAAGTGGCTTGTCAGGTGAGTGAAACAGGTGTGGCATGAACTCTAAATTTCGCCTTCTTCTACGTCGCTGCCGACGATGTCGGCGATCAGGTCGGACAATTCTCGGACCGTTGGATGGTTGAATACGTCACGTATGGAGATCTCTACTGACATTTCTCGACGAATGGGCCCGACCCCCGGAAAGTGGACACATCGGGGGCTAGCTATGCTGCTGTGGTCAGTATAGCCGAAGTCTCGGCTTCAAAGACATCAGGAGCTACGAGATTGCACCAGGAGTGCCGCCTGCGCGTGTTGTAGCGCATGTACCACCGGAAGACCTCTTGACGACAGCTAATTGGGTTGTCAAAGACTTTCCGATCACGCAGCACTTCCCGCTTTAAGGTGGCGTTATAGGATTCTGCCAGGGCATTATCGGCACTCGTTCCAACTGCGCCCATGGACTGGCGCACACCTAACGACGAGCAGTAGTTCCTAAAGGCTTGTGAGGTGTACACGCTGCCGTGATCGGAATGGAAAATAGTCCTGAAGTGTCCCGGGTTTTGTTCCTAGGCTTGTGCCTTGATTTCCATTATTTCTCGACTGGGGTGGTGTTCCCAAAATTCGGTTTCGACTTCAGCCGGCGTGCGGTAGCCCAGGCTCTGGTGGAGCCT
>NZ_JBWJFG010000005.1:0-141774 GCF_056388495.1 Corynebacterium sp. TUM25020
TCGGTGCACCAGCAGAATACGACACCGCCATCGACACCAGCTACCAACACAACCTCGGCATCCAAAAAGGCTGGATCAAATAACCGCAACACGCCCGGAAAAGACACACTTTTCTTTACTTAACCCAAAAGGACGCCCGACCGTCCGTCGAGGCGCCCCTAAAGGAAGAAGCCAAAATCGGCCTCTTCCGTTCCTATTTTTTCATCGGCACGCTGATCTTTATTATCTGCGCGCTGATCATTCTGCTTCTTGTCCTATGGCTCGGCCACGGCCTAGAAAACGAAAGCGCACGCTTCAGTGAAGGTGCGCAATCAGTCTTACGTTTGTTCTAGCACCAGCCTGTCGCCGGTGCCGACTTTAATCCGGGAAGTTCCTACTTCCCTCGCTTGCCCGTAACAAGCCCCACAATGAAGATAAGGAGGCAGGCACCCAGCAGGCAGGTCAGGAAGCTCCAGAACCAGCCACCACTGCCGATACCCAGCAGGCCGAGGACCCAACCTCCCAGGAAGCCACCGATAATACCGACGATGATGTTGAGGAAGAAGCCCATCTGCTCGTCGGTACCCATGATCTTGGAACCGATCCAGCCAGCTAGGCCACCGATGACAACCCACCCGACCATGCCCAGCGGCGGGACGGCAGAGCCTTCTGCAAGCAGGAAAGAATTTGCGGCGAGGATTTCAGTAGTCATACCCCCTACTGTACCGACCCTCACAGTATTTTTCTACGGCTAATCGATATGCTGCGAAGACAACCCACAGGGCTCCCTACCGCAGTTACCGCCACAACGGTGCCCACTACATGGCTGTCCGCGACCTGGTTAATAGCTACGCACGACGTAACGCTTGTGGCTTCCCGCCAGCGCCTCTAGTGCGGCCGGCTAGTTAGCCGGCGCCTTAGCTTTCCAGCTGGGGCGCCAGCCAATCTCGGAGCACAACCGCATGGTTGTGCTCTTTTTCTTTCGCGGCATACAGCAGCAGGAGCTCCGGAGCGCCTTCATCGGTCGCCCGCTTCTGGTAGTCGCGCACTTCGGTCAGGGCATCGTCCAGTTCCCCTGCGACTTTCCGTTCCTCCAGCTCCGCCACGTACTTCTCACGGAACTCGGCAAAGCTCAAGCCATTGTGGAACTCTCGGCGCAGGTCGCTGCTGGGCGTTAGTTCTTTCGGCCAGCCGGCCAAATCTAGGCTTTCTTTCTTGACGCCCCTAGGCCACAACCGGTCCACTAAATACAGACCTTGGCGCTGTCGGTCGCGCCAGTTGTACACGCGGTCGATGTCCATGCGGTTTCCTCCTTAGACTTTGAAGCTTTTGAAACATTTGAAGTTTCGAGAGCTCTCCAGCTCGAGCACCAAGATTTTTTCTGGGGCTCCCCGAGGTTTAGCTTCGGGGCTTACGTTTTAGGAGAAACGTCCGAGGCAGTGCAGCGCTTCGTCGTACATACCCTGCACGACCTCACCGGCGGGCACCTCTGCCCGCAGCAGTTCCACACCCTGCCCCGCGTGCAGCTTCAACTCGCCTGCAAAGTCTCCGCCCTCGGCGCGGGCCACGACCAGTTCCTCGTCGGTAACCTCCCCCGCCTCGGACAAGGGGTGGTACACATCCACGAAAGCATTACGCACAGTACGGGTAGGCCATTGCTCGGTATCCCATTTCTGTGCTTCGGCACGGTCATAGATATCCGTCAGTACCGTTCGGCTGGCCGTGGCCTTAATCGCAGCCTGCCGCAGTTCTGGCGCGCCGGCAGCCTCTGGGGAGGCCAACAGTGCCGTACCGACCCACGCCGCATCCGCTCCCGCGACCAGCATGGACGCCACGCCTCGGCCCGTAGCAATGCCACCTGCAACCGCGATCGGCACACCCGGGGCGTTGACTTGCATGTACTCCAACACAATCTGGATTAGTGGCAGGGTGCCGATATGCCCGGTGTGACCGCCAGCATCCGTACCCTGCACACAAATAGCGTCGACTCCCGCCGCAAGTGCTTGGCGGAGCTGCGCCATAGTGTTGATCGGCGCGACGACGGAGATCCCGGCCTCGTGAGCCCGATCCACGTAGGGCTTCGGATCGCCGAAGCCCAGGCTCACTACTGTCGGCTTGGCCTCCAGCACTGCGTCGAACTGTGCGGGGTTATCTTCCAGCGCCCAGACCATCAGGCCAATTCCATAAGGCCCGGCTTCTGCGGCGATGCGTGCATTTTCCAGAATCCACTCGGGCTTAGTGCCCGCACCTGCGCCAAACATTCCCAGGCCACCAGCTCGGCTGACGGCCGCGGCCAGATTGCCGTCTGAGCGCCCCGCCATTGGAGCACCGATGATTGGCTTGTCGATTCCCCAGAGCTTGGTCAGCCGGGTATCGAGGCGTTCAATCATGAAATCTTCCTCCTCATGACGTTGGACTCATGGCGTTGGACTCATGGCATGGATAATCTTTCCGCCACCACCCTAGTCCTCCTTCTGTGTTATTGCCGAAAAGTTATTGCCGAAAACCTCACAGAGTCTCGCGCGTAAGGTGGAAAGCATGGCACAGAAGAACACGCTGAATAAACTTAAGCCCACTTCCACCCTGAAGCCCGCCAAGGATGTCAACACCGCATCCGTCGTCATTACTGGCCTGGTCGGTGGCTGGCTGACAGCCCGCGAGACCGGCATCCGGCCCCTCGGTGGTGTAATTCTGGCCGCTGCCGGCGGTTACGCTGCCCGTTCGTGGAACGCAAAGGCCGGCGCGGGCGTAGCTGCTGGGCTGACTGCCGGGTACATCGCCGCGTTTGGCCTCTCCCACCCACTCGCCAAGAAGATCGGTCCCTGGCCTGCGGTTCTCTCCGTCACCACCGCGGTTGCCGGTGCCGCTTGTGTTCTGTCCGACCTCCGTTAAAGGCACCTATATTTGTGACGCCACCGCCTGGCCCACCACAGCTTGAGCCATCGCCTCCAGCTCCGCCAGGTGGGGCTCAATATCTCCAGTGAACTCGACGGGTTCGGCGACTATGCCCCATTCCAGTCCCGTGAGGATGGAGCGCATCGCCTTCTCCGCGCCTGTCGTGTCGTAGCCTCCGCGGATCCACCAGCTAGTCGGAGTGGCTTTCTTCTCTTCGAGCACGGGCACATACACCGTGTCGAAATAGTGTTTGAGCGCACCGGAGATATAGCCGAAGTTGGCGGTGGTTCCCAAGATGACAGCATCCGCCCCGCGCAGCTCCTCCACGTCCGGTTCTAGAGCTTGCCGCTCCACGATTTCCACGGCAGCACCGTCGAGCTCTGTATTCACCTCGTCAGCAGCGGCGCGCGCCGCCGAAAGTACTGTGTCTGCCAACTTCTGAGCTTTTTCAGTCGGGCTGTGGTGGACGACGAGGATTGTTACTGACTTAGCGGTCACAGGGTTTTCGCTCATGACGCCAACGCTACAGATCCTGTGATTCCGCGTGGACTATTCAGGGAAAGGGGGCGTGGGGGCGTCAATAAATAGTTAGGATGAGAAACATGAATGCAGCACCGCTTATCCTTCCGTTTCAGGGCAGGGCGCCAAGGATCCACCGCAGCGCAATGATCTCCCCTGGCGTGACCATCATTGGAGATGTGGAAATCGGGGCGGATTCCTCGGTGTTCTATGGCTGCGTTCTGCGCGGTGATGTCGGAGCGATCCGCATTGGCGAGCGCACAAACGTTCAAGACAACTCGGTGATGCATGTGGAACGCGGGCGCAGTGGTGCTGGAAGGGCAAGAAATTCCCGCCGGATCCCTGGCAGCTGGCCTGCCTGCGAAAGTACGGCGCGAACTCTCCGAGCAAGAGCGAGAAGGGTTCATTGCCCACGCGGCACGCTACGTAGAAACGGCGCGCAACCAGGCAAATCCGGCTGAAGCGCTATCTCTGGAAGACGTGTACTTCGACTAACACGCCACGCACCTATAACAAACTGTGAGGCTCTTAACGCCTTCCCTTTAGGCTCGCCGGGTGAGTCGTTTCGAATTTTATCCCGCTGGTCAATAGACTTATTCGAGTTATGGAACAGGGAAAAACTTCGACGGACGATTCGACCGAACAGTCGAACTCCACAAAAATCAAGAAACCGACGGAGCCCCGCGGCTCGGAGAAAGCTGCTAAAGCGGGCACTTCCGGTAAATCCGGCGCACGTGTTTCCACGATGCGCTACGACATCGAGGGACTGCGTGGCCTAGCCATCGGCCTGGTCGTGATCTTCCACGTTTTTGTTGGCAAGGTCAGCTCTGGTGTGGACGTGTTCCTGTTGCTCGGCGGCATCTTCTCCTTCGGCAGCCAGCTGCGCAATGCACAGAACCCGAAGGGACTCACGTTCCTACAGTCCCTGATTCGTATTATTCGACGCCTCTTCCCACTGCTTGCGGTGGTTGTCGCCAGCGTGCTGGCGGCATCGCTGCTGCTGATGAACCGGCTTGTGCATGTGCAGATGGCAAAGGATGCAGTGGCTTCCCTGGGCTACTACATCAACTGGCAGCTTGCATATTCCGGCCGTGAGTACACCTCCGTTCGCACCACAGTCAGTCCGTTCCAACACCTGTGGTCCATGTCCGCACAGCTGCAGATCTACGTCGGATCTCTCCTGGTAGTGACTCTACTTGCCCTGATTTTCAGGAAGTACGCCCGCCAGGCACTGTTGGTGGTCTTAACTGCTGCCACTGTGCTTTCGTTCGCTTACGCGACGTACTTCCACATGGAAGACCAGACCATCAACTACTACTCCACACTGAGCCGTTTCTGGGAGATCGGCCTGGGTGGTCTGCTCGGCATGCTGTTGCTGCGCCGCGACGAGAACGGCAATCCTGTCCTGCGCCCCATGGGTCGCTGGACGCGCACCATCATGGGCATTGTGGGTCTGGCCATGATCATCAGCACCGGCCTGTTCCTGGACGGTGCTGACCAGTTCCCCGGCCCGTGGACACTCGTTCCGCTCATCGGCGCACTGCTGGTTGTACTGGCTGGCCACTCCGGCGAGCCGGTAGGTGTTACTCGACTGCTGCTGACTCGCCCATTCCAATTCTTGGGACGTATCAGCTATGCACTGTATGTCTGGCACTGGCCGATCTTGGTGCTGTGCGTCTACTACTTCAACGTTCCCAAGGTCACGCCTGCCCTCGGCGCAGCGGTGATCGCCGGCAGCGTTGTTTTGGCCTGGATCTCCAACAAGCTGGTGGAGCGTCCGCTACGTCAGGGTAAGAAGCCCGAGCGCAGCTGGATTCTGTTTAGTCCCCGATACTGGGCTAAGTCCCTGTCCGCTTGGCCGAAGGCTGTTTACGCCGTTCTGATTCTGGTTATCGCTGGCGCTGTGGTGGCGTCGCCCCAGTATCTACAACACCGCGAAGATGTAAACAGCGAACAGCTGTGGGATCTAGCCAAGGACAAGGCAATCTACCCGGGTGCGGCAAGCTTCCTGGTGAATGCCCCAGTGCCGGAGAACATGCCGCTGGTTCCGCCACTAGAGGACTTCCACTCCCTCCTGCCGCAGACTCAACCGGATGGGTGCCAGATCGGCTTCGATAGCGATGCGCTGATTCTGAAGAAGAACTACAACCGCTCCGACGAAGAGTGCGCCTATGGCGATATTCACTCCGATAAGACGATCTACGTCATCGGTGGTTCGCACTCCGAGCACTACATTCCGGCGCTGGACATCGTGGGCCGCAACCGGCACGTGAAGATGATCCCCATCCTGAAGATGGGCTGCCCGGTGAATGCGAAGATCACGCGCGTCAATGGCGAAGAGTACCCCTCCTGCATCAGTTGGTCGGAGAAGGTCGTGGACTACATCAAGGAGAATCCGCCGACAGAGGGCATCTTCATGACCGGTACGCGCCCGGCCTCCATCAGCGGCAAGGGCCCTGAAGTCGTGCCCCAGGAGTACAAGGACCTGGTGCAGAGCTTTACCGACCAGGGCATCCACAGCTGGCTGATGCGCGATAACCCCTGGCAGACCAATGCAAACGGCGCACCCCGCGACATGCGCACCTGCGTGGCGGAGATGATGGAGGGCAAGAGCGGCGAAGCCTCCGAGAACACGGACTTCCCCGGCCTTGCCAACCCTGGTCGACCTAACTTCGATGAGGTCCTGGCCATTAACGCCGAGTGTGGTCAGAATGTATGGGACTCCCTCCTGCCAGTGGATCCTTCGATCGAGGCTTATAAGGGCATGGACGTGACCCTGATGGATCTGACGGCGGCGATCTGTCGCGAGGATTGGTGCCCGTCCATCATCGGCAACATGGCGGTATACCGCGATGCGCACCACTTCAACAACATCTTCGCCGAAACCCTCGCCCCGGAGATGGAAGCGCAGATGTTTGACCCGAACCACAAGATCCCCCCGATGAATGTTGGGCTCATGCCCAAGCAGCCCCAGCCGCCGAACCCGCAGAACCAGCAGAACTAGCTGAGGATTAGCGGGGCTAGTCGCCGGATCCTCTAGCTTCTTCGGCTGCCTGCGCCAGCAATGGCGCCCCATTCGCCGCGGTAGTGCGCAGCGACCACGTACACATATCCGTCAGGTCGGTGCGCGCAGGAGAGATCTCCACTATTGGGGTGCCACGCTGAGCCGCGATACTGGGTAGCCCCGCAGCCGGCCACACCACTCCGGACGTTCCGATAATCACCACCAAATCCGCCATCCGCATGGCCTCTTCCGCGGCTTCCCATTCCCGGTGCGGTAGTGGCTCGCCGAACCACACCACGCCTGGGCGCACCGGATTTCCGCACAGCGTGCACGTCGGGGGTGTTGCGCGCTCAATCTGTTCTGTGGGCAGCTCCGGCATTCGCGCGGGCTTACTACAAATGCTGCAGCGATAGCGAAACAGGCTCCCATGTAAGTGCGCCACATTCTTACTGCCGCCACGCTCGTGCAGGTCATCGATGTTCTGGGTGGTTACGTGTACGGTGACGCCCCCTCGTTCCGCCCACTGACCTATCGCTCGGTGCCCCGCATTTGCGTCGGCGCGGCGGCAAAGCACCGCCCGCCAGAGGTACCAGGCAAGCATGGGCTCGGGATCCTTTGCCCAGGCATCCAAACTGGCCATTGCCTGTGGATCAACGTGTGACCAAATGCCGGTCTGCGCATCGCGGAAGGTATCCAAACCAGAGTCGGCAGACATGCCCGCACCGGTGAATACTTCTACATATTTCGCTGCGCGGACTACCGCAACGAGGTCTTCCGGGAGATCCTCTTTTTGCAATGGATGGACCCTCCCGGCGGTGGATTCTGGGCTGGTAATCACTGTGACCATGCCCCCAGGCTAGCGGGATAGTGGGACTGAGGACTTCGGAGCGGCAGGGAATTAGAATGCCTGATAGGCTACGGAAAAAATGTGCAGTTCGGGAGGTCATGACTTGAAGAGAATCAATGTAGTCGGAGCCGTTTTGGTTCGCGATGGCAAGGTTCTGGCAGCCCAACGTAGCGCGTCGATGTCGCTTCCCCTCATGTGGGAATTCCCTGGCGGAAAAATTGAGCAGAACGAAACCCCAGTCGAAGCGCTCCGAAGAGAACTTAAGGAAGAACTACTCTGCGATGCAGTCGTAGGAGAACACGTCGAAACGACAGAGCATGAATACGACTTTGGAACCGTTATCCTCAGTACCTACTTTTGCACTCTAAATGGTGCTGATCCGCAGATCACGGAGCACAAGGAGATTCGGTGGGTAGCGGTCGATAATCTCCTCGACCTGGATTGGGCACCAGCTGACATTCCTGCCGTCCAGAAGATCGTTCACCAGCTCGGCTAAGAGCCAGGCTGAGGGGATGTGACTATATGTCGGTTTTCAGCACTGGCGTGGGGCTAGATACAGCTTTCGGGTACCTAAATCGGCAATTGGAATCTGCTCGAGTATTCAACCCAAAGCTGATCTCAAATACCCCGGACAACGATATGCTGCGTGCGATCAAGCACGAGCTTAAGCGCGCACAGAGCTTCGACTTCTCAATCGCTTTCGTCACCGCTTCTGCTTTGGCGCTACTAAAGCAAGATCTTCTAGATTTCGAAGGTCGTGGCCGAATCATTACCTCGACCTATTTGCAATTCAACGAACCTGCGGTCTTTAAAGAACTACTGCAGCTTACAAATGTCGAGGTGAGAGTTCTTAAAGATTCGGTCGATGCCTTTCACAGTAAGGGGTATGTCTTTGAGCATGCCGATGGAACGACTGCCATTATCGGCAGCTCCAATCTCACGCGCGGTGCACTGATTAGCAACTCGGAATGGAACCTTCGTTTCTCGGCTATGCCAGACGGCGACATTGCACTTCAGGTTCGCGATGCCATAACTCGGTTGGAAGAACGCTCCGATCCACTGACTGCTCAGTGGATTGAAAATTACGAGAAATCTTGGAAGCCAGTTCCTCAGCGGAGGCTAATCCTTGGAGAAAAGGACGAGGTCATCCCCGTTGGCCGTATTCAACCCAATGCAATGCAGTCGGAGGCGTTGGGGAGAATCAAACAGATCCGAGAATCGGATGCTCGGCGCGCAATCGTGATCTCAGCGACCGGCACGGGTAAGACGATCCTCGCCGCACTCAGTGTTCGCGAGGCCAAGCCGGAAAGAATGCTGTTCATTGTCCACCGCGAGCAGATTCTGGACAAGGCAATCCTGGAATTCCAAAAGGTCCTAGAAGCCCCGGCAGAAGATTTCGGTAAATACGTCGGTTCCATAAGGCAACAAGACCGTAAGTACGTTTTTGCCAGTGTTCAATCACTCTCACGTGAGACGAATCTGCAGGACTTCGACCCTTCGGACTTTGATTTCATCATCGTCGACGAAGTCCACCGTGCAGGCGCTGAAAGCTACTTGCGCATTCTGGAGCACTTTCAACCCGGTTTCCTCCTGGGTCTGACAGCAACGCCGGAACGTACCGACGGCTTTAATGTGTTCGAACTTTTCGATTACAACGTGGCCTACGAAATTCGGCTTCAAAAGGCCCTGGAATCAAAGATGCTTGCGCCGTTCAGCTATTACGGCGTTACAGATTATGTCGATGAACAAGGGAAATCCATCGAGGAGACTAGCTCTCTTTCTCAGCTCCTGTCGACAGACCGAGTGAAGTACCTCTGCGACATGCTGACCACCTACGGACGGGCGGACAAAGTAACGGGGCTCATGTTCTGCTCATCTCGAAAGGAAGCGATAGAACTCTCTGCCCTTCTCAACAGAGAAACGATTTTCGGCCATCGCCTTCGTACCAAGGCGCTTACCGGTAGTGATTCAGCGCAAACACGCAACGCCGTTATCGAAGAACTCGAATCGGGCGATCTGGATTACGTACTGACTGTCGATATATTCAACGAGGGGATCGACATCCCCTCCGTGAACCAAGTAGTCATGCTCCGCAATACCGAATCTGCCATTGTTTTTACGCAACAACTCGGCCGTGGCTTGCGCAAAGCGGTTGGCAAGGATCATCTCCGGGTCATCGACTTCATCGGTAACTACAAAAACAATTTCCTTGTCCCCATCGCGCTTTTTGGCGATAGTTCCCTCAGCAAGGACCTCATCCGCAAGCGGATACGCGATGCCGACGAAGCAGGATCAATCGCAGGAATTAGCAGCATTAGCTTCGACAAGATCTCTGAACAACGAATCTTGGAAAGCCTTGCCCAAACCACCCTTGACACACTCCCCCAGCTGAAGCAATCATTCTCCGACCTGGCGTTCCGCTTAGGACGTCAACCTTGGCGTATCGATTTTGCATTGCACGATACCGTTCAGCCCACAATTATCGCGACCTCGAGGTCAAACAATTATTGGGAATTTTTGGTCCGCGTGAAGAAGGAAACCCAACTCCCTACTGCAGACGAGAATGCCTTTCTAACTTTCCTTGACAAGGAACTACTTAACGGCCTCCGACCTCATGAGCTGTTGCTCATAAGACAGCTGCTCAAAAAGGATTGCGTCTCCGTGGAAGAATTCCGAGCTCTTCTAGGGGGTTACAGCCCACAGCAGAAAGCACAAGGGCTGGATTCTATAGCCTTGCAATCAGTAAGCAGGATTCTGGACCTAAGCTTCTTCACTAGCAGCGAAAGGGCCAAATACGGCAAACTTCCCCTAGCCAATTTCGACAACGATTGTTTCACCATCAGCTCGAAACTTCGCGAATGCTATGACTCCTCGCCACTTTTCGCGCGCCATGTGGACGACGTAATCGAAACTGGTCTCCGCTCTAACCGCGAGCACTACAAGTCCCAGGGCAACCTGATTTCCGGTAAGCAGTATTCTCGCAAAGATGTATGTCGCATGTTGAATTGGGAAACCAACCAATACTCCACCATGTATGGCTACTCCGCTAATGAAGTCACCAAAACCTGCCCGATTTTCATCACCTACCACAAGGCAGATGACATCTCAGATTCCACAAAATACGAAGATAAGTTTGACAGCCCATCGGCAATCAGCTGGTTTACGAAGTCCAACCGGCGCCTAAATAGCAAAATAGAAGCGCGCATCGTTTCCGGGGACTACACCCTGGAGGTATTCGTGAAAAAGGATGACGCAGAGGGAAACGGCTTCCACTACCTCGGACAAGCCCACTCGCGTGATGCCGTGGAGACGACTATTCCAACAGCCAAAAAACCTATGCCCATTGTGAATATGCGCCTCGATCTTATGAACCCTGTTTCACCAGGTTTGTACGAGTACTTCACAAAACACCCCACCACCAAGTGACGTTTTTGAGGGCATAACGCCACCACAGTCCTCTATAGTCGGTGGCATAGGCGCGCCCGCGGAAATGTGGGCGTCACTAGGACAGAGCCACTAAGAGAGAATCGCAGAAAGGTCAACACACCATGATCGTCACCACCACTAACTCCGTCGAGGGGCACCGCATCGCCCAGTACCTGCGCATCGTCTCGGGCGAGACCGTTGCCGGCATCAACATGTTCAAGGACATCGGCGCGGGCTTCCGCAACCTCACCGGTGGCCGTTCCTCCAGCTACGAGGGCGAGATCCTGCAGGCTCGCGAGACCGCGTTGAAGGAAATGGTGGATCGCGCCCTGGAGATGGGCGCGCACGGCATCGTCGGTGTGGATGTGGACTACGAAACCCTGGGGCAGGGTGGCATGGTGATGGTCAGCGCAACCGGCACTGCCGTCACTTTTCAGTAAGGACGTTTAACCCGGTGCGAGCCGGGCTTACACCTGGTCGAGCGGGCGGATCATAATCGATTCGACGTCCATGTGGCGGGGACGATCCGCAATCCAACGAATAGCCTCGCCGATGTCTTCGGCCTGCAAGTTTAGTTTGTCGGCGTATACCTCTGCGGCTCGCTCGGCGTCTCCCTTAAAACGATTTAGGCTGAAGTCCGTGGCAACCCGCCCCGGATCGACCTGACACACACGCACACCCGTTTCGGCGAACTCCATGCGCATTACGTCGGTCAATGCAGTTTGTCCGAACTTGGCGGCATTGTAGCCCGCGCCGCCACGGTATGCGCCGCGACCTGCAACGGAAACAACATTGACCACCTGCGGCGCCTCTGCGACTTTCAACTGATCGAAAAGCGCACGGGTAACCTCCAGCGTGCCCATCACATTCGCCTCAAACATCCAGCGCCAATCCGCCGGGTCAGCTTCGAGAACCGGATCTAGTCCGCGAGCGCCACCCGCGTTGTTGACCAGCAGATCCAGCTTGGAGCCCGTCAGCTCAGCCAGGGCGGCGGTGAAATTATCTATTGACGCCTTATCCGTCACATCGAGTGCAAGGGCCGTTGCCTTGCCGCCCTCCTGAGCGATGTCTTGCGCAACTTCCTCGAGCTTTTCTAGGCGACGAGCCGCCAGAATGACGTACCAACCATCTGCAGCTAAAAGCTTCGCAGTAGCTTCGCCGATTCCTGCGCTGGCTCCGGTCACGACAGCGATGCGAGTGTGAGACGGTGGGGTGATCGTGGATGCTGCATTGTTAGTGGTCATAGGCTCCAATGTAGCTGCTAGAAAAGTCCGGGAAAGCGTTATTCCATAACGGGTGTTAGGGATTCATCCAACGCAATGCGGGTTTCTAACCTATGCATTAACCTCTTGGGTAATAAGTAGCGTTTAATTAACCCTAAGGATCTGCCATGTCTAACAATTACAATGGCGGGGGCTTCCCGGATCCCGGCAACAACCCCCAGAACAACCCTGGCCAAAACTCAAACCAGAACCCATTTGGTCAGCAGCCTCAGGGTGGACAGCAGTACCCGGGAGCACAGAACCAAAGCCAGCAGCCATATGGTCAACAAGGTTATGGGCAACAGGGACAGCCGGGCTATGGCCAACAGGGCCAGCCAGGTTACGGCCAGCAGGATTATGGGCAGCAGAGCCAGCCAAGTCAGCAGGCTCACAATCCCTTCAACTCTCAGCCCTATGGCGCTTATGGCCAGCCAAATAACTCCGGTGGAAACGGCGGCAATGGGAACAGCGGCAAGATCATCGGCATCATCGTCGCCGCACTTCTCGTCATCGGTCTCGTCATTGGTGGCTATTTCTTACTGAATAAGGACGATGGTGGCGATGACTCGAACACCGCGAAGTCCGAATCCTCCAGTTCGTCAGAAGACACCGGCGAGGAGACGTCCTCCAGCTCTTCCGAGTCCAGCAGTGAGTCGTCTTCCTCTGAGTCTTCTGAGTCCTCGACGTCTTCCACAAAAGAACCGGCAAAGCGTGGTGATATCGGCGGGCCGGATGATTCGATGCTGAAGAAGTACGCCGATGCGATGCCCGCGAAGATGAAGGACATGGTTCAAGACTGCAAATCCGGAAGCTTTGAGCTTGCACGAGAGAACAACCGCAAGGTCGACGGAATGCGGTGCAACGGCGTTTGGTACACCGCTTGGGAATTCAAGCTCGTCGACTTCGTCAACGATCCCAAGTTCGCAAAGAATGAGATCGACTACCTGAAGAACCACGATGCGCAAATCTGGTCCGATGACCCGAATAACTTCGCGGGATACTTGGAAAGCGATATCTCGCCGATTGTCTTCGTCATCAACAAGGACAAGGGAATCGTCATGGAGACCAAGATGCCCCTGAAGAAGAAGGACGATTTGGAAAAGGTCCTGACGGAACTGGGCTACAAGAAGAACTAACGCTTCCGCGTACCCCCGTTGTTTACCCCTATCTCTCTGATGTTCGCCAGCGCGGAACATCGCACGCAGCCAAACGCATTCGACTACTGAACGCGCTGAAAAAGGCGCGCCCACAAGGTTGATACGTTTCTATGAGGTCTAAAGGATTTACCCCACATGACGAACAATAACCCTTTCGGTAACACCCCCAATCCGGGTGAGAATAATGGCGACTTTAACCCCTTCGGCAACGGTTCCAACGCGTCGAATGAGACGACCCAGTGGAACCAAAACCAAGCACAGCCACAGAGCCAACAGCCAGGCCAACCCGGCAATTATGGCCAGCCCGTTTCTCAGAATGGTTACGGCGCACAAGGCACCCCGGGTAACCAAGGCAACCAAGCTGCGCCCGGCTTTTCCGGCCAGCCGGGGCAGAATCCTTTTGCCGGTAATCAGCACACGGCCTATGGCCAGGCCCCGAGTGGCGGCGGAGGCGGCGGAAAGGTCATTGGCATCATCGCTGCGCTCGTCCTTGTCATCGGCCTAGCAGTAGGTGGCTACTTCTTCGTGACCAAGGATGACGGTTCAAGCGAAGAAAACACCAGCGCACAGGAATCCGAGACCACCACCGCTGAGGAAGATCCGGGTTCAGAAACAAGTTCTGAGGAGACCAGCAGTTCTTCCAGTAGCTCGTCGAGCAGCTCCAGTGCCTCTACGTCGACTGCGGCACAACGCGGCGACATTGGTGGCCCGGACGATACTCTCACCGAGCCGTACAAGGGCGCAATGCCTTCAAAGATCAACGACCTGATCAACAAGTGCGAGACTGGCACTTTCAACCTGCGCTACGACTACAGCTCCAAGTCCAACCGCGACGTTAAGGGCGCTAAGTGTAAGGGCGTAAAGGACAGCCCTTGGGCTTACTGGTCCGTGGACTTCGTTGATGACACGGAGTACGCCAATCAGCAGGCAAAGGATCTCAAAGACCACAATGCGACAATTATCAACGATGACCCGAACGCATTCGCGGGTTACATCGAAGAAACCGCCAAGATTTATGTCTTTGTCATCAATAAGGACAAGCACATCACCATGGAGTCTGAACTCTTCGGTGGCGACACCGAAGAAGCTGAGCAGCTGATGGAGCAGCTGGGCTACAAGAAGTAGAAAGACTTCTTAGAGTGGCTTGATCCAGCCCTGCTGCACGGCGTACTGGTAGCCGCCAACCGCTGCAGCACCCAGCGCAACTGCGCCAACGATGCCGCCGACCCAGGCTAGGATGCCTGCGATCGGCGGCGCTTCTTTGCCCAAAGAACCTGCCGGGTCAGTGCTACCCAGGGGGAAGGTCTTCAGCAGCCATTCTGCGCCCGGGTTCGCCGACTCCACACTGCTGGCCAACGAACCTTCGTTGGTTGCCTGTGGGTTTGTGGGGTTGTGATCTGGGTCGACCGGCTGAGTAATCGGCGCGGTGCTGGACCCCCTGCCCTCCGACGGTGCGATCGCTTGCGCCGGAGCAGCGCCGGCGACGCTGACCGCGCCGAGGGTGATGGTGCTTGCGGTGACTAGTGCGGTTAGGGACTTGGAAGAAGAAAAGATCCTCATAAGTCCAATAGTTTAGAGCTGCTCCAGAGCCTGTGCGATATCTGCGAGCAGATCCTCTAGATCTTCAATACCGATGGAGATGCGAACCAGATCGCGGGGAACCTCCAGCTGCGAACCTGCCACCGACTGGTGGGTCATAGTCGCCGGGTGTTCCAGGAGAGATTCCACTCCGCCCAGCGACTCAGCCAGGCAGATCAACTTGGTGGACTGGCAGAACTTCAACGCTGCCTCCTCCGAGTGGAAACGAACGGAGATCATTCCGCCGAATCCCTTTCCCGTGGACTGGCGCTTAGCCACCTCATGACCCGGATGCTGTGGCAGGCCAGGGTACAAAACGGTCGCTATCTCCGCGCGTTCGTCGAGGTACTCCGCAATGGCCTGTGCATTCGAACAGTGACGATCCATGCGAACACCCAAGGTTTTCAAACCACGGGCATTGAGATAAGCGTCGAAAGGCGAGGCGATGGGGCCGGCTCCACCGAGCAGGAACTCCAGATCTTCATCCAGTTTCGCGTCATTGCTTACAATCGCGCCACCCACCACATCGGAGTGCCCGCCAATGTACTTTGTGGTCGAGTGCAGCACCACGTCCGCCCCCAGGTCTAGAGGTCGCTGCAGGTAGGGGCTAAAGAAGGTGTTATCCACGATCAGCTTCGGGCGTGTGGGGGCGTCGCCACCATATTCATCGGCGAGAACATCGGCGATGGCGGCGATGTCGGACACAGCGAGCAGCGGGTTCGTCGGAGTCTCCAACCACACCAGCTTCGTCTGCGGGGTCAGCGCGGCGCGCACTGCCTCTGCGTCGGTGGTGTCCACTACGGTGAAGTCCACGTTCCAGTCCTTGAAAGCGGTCGCAATCAGGCGGTATGTGCCACCGTAGGCGTCGTGTCCCATAATCAAGTGATCGCCGGGGCGTAGCAAAACCCGCAAAAGGTGATCAGTTGCGGCCATGCCAGAGGCATACACGCGGCCGAACTCCCCGCCCTCAAGGGCTGCGATGGTACGGGCAAGCGAGTCCACGGTTGGATTAGCTACTCGTCCGTACTCGTATCCGCCGCGCAGGTTATTCGGCGCGTTCTGAGCGAAGGTGGTGGATGCGTAGATCGGGATATTGATGGAGCCCATGAACTCGTCGGGCTCGTACCCTGCATGGATGGCATCTGTGTTGTGGGCCATGGAAACTCCTCTTCGAACTATCGCTTGTCAGTGCTTAGGTGGCGCTGCGTCTGACGATTCAGCGCGCAATGTTTCAACAAGTATAGACCAAGCAGTCTAGTTAGCGGCAATAATGGATAGATCGAAACTCACAGGCGCGATGCCCGCGCTCTACTAGCAACGCCCCAGTTCGCGCTGAATAGCCTCCTTTTCCGCCGGGGTGACCCACAGCTGATACTCCGCTTTTACCCGCACCTGGGTAGAGACATAAATGCAGCGGAATCCCTTGTTTTTCGGCAGCCACGTGGCGGCATCACCAGCGCCTTTTTGCATATTGGACGGCCCGTCCACGGCCAGCAGGTTCAACGGATCATTGGCGAACTCTTCGCGCCGTTCCGGCGTGAGCTGCTGCGCTCCTTTCTGCCACGCATCGGCAAGCGCTACCACATGGTCGATCTGCACCGCCTGGCTGGTGTTCTGCCCACGGACAAAATGAATCAGCTGGCCGGTGTAGGGATCCTGCAAGTCCCCACTTTGCACCCGGCAACCCTTCGGAGCTTCCACATTGGTGAGGTCGCGGGCAAGAATATCGTTACGCTGATCACAACCATTACGGTCGATATCCTTCCAGCGCTGACCAAATTGGTCGCGACTATAACCCGTCTTCGGCGCACGGCCCTTCACCGCCAACGTCTCCAGAAGGTCGAGCATGTTCTGCTGGTGAAGCGACCGTTCGGGCGTGACCGGTTGCTCTGATTGTTGCGGCTCTTGTGGTTGTTGCGGCTGCTCCGGCTCAGCTGTCACCGTTTCGGCAGGTTGTTCTATGGGAGCGTGCGAAGTTTGTGACGCTGAACTTGCGCCCTCTAGAAACTCCGCTCCCTCTGCACAACTGCCGAGCAGCAGGCTCACTCCTGCAATTAGCGCCAGTGCGCCACCACTCAACCTATTGCTCATAGTTCATCACGCTAGCAATCGCTCCAGACATACCCGCGTGGTATCCGTCTATAGTTTCGAACACGCGTGCGACCCGGCGCGAACGTAGTGGCGTCATAAAAAGAGAATACTTTTATACCTGCCCGCCTTCACCGGGCGCGGTAGCATAAACGCATCATGAAACCTCTAAAGAAGATTTACCAAGCACAGATGAAGGCAGTTCCGGGCTTCGTCAACAAAATGACGAAGAAGCCGAACCGCATGCGGCGAATGATGAACCTCTGGCCACCACTGCTGTTTTCCGGCATTAAGATGACACGCGTCTCGGACGACTGGTCCTTCGCACGCATCGTGCTGAACCTACGCTGGTGGAACGCGAACATGCACGGAGCAGCATTCGGCGGCACGCTATTTTCCATGACCGACGTGCTGTTCGGCACCCTTATCGCCCGCCGCCTTGGCACCGAATATGAGGCGTGGACGCGCACCGGCACCTTCCAATTCCTCAAGCCAGGCCGCAGCGGGGCATACATGGACGTAGAACTCAGCCCCGAACTGATCAACTGGATTATCGCCACCGTCGAAGAAGATGGTTACTGCAATGTGCCATACACCTCGATCATCTACAACACGGATGGCTCCGTCGTTGGTATCGGCCAACAGGATCTCCACGTGCGCCCTCGCGGCGGCGGAAAGCGCGCCGAGCGCCCCAAGCAGGCTCTGCAGCCACGGGGCTTGGTGCTGGAATCGCTGGCCAACGCCGTAGTGTGGCACTGCTTCAAGGATCAGCCGGAGATACTGACTGTCCTCATGTCCGAGCAGAGGCGCATCCCCGACCCGGAGGAGCAGATGCGCCATGTCGTTAAGGTTGCGCTAGAAAAATCCACCAAGTCCCGGGAGGACTTGGTGGCTCTGGATATTCCCGAAAAATACCTGGACGCTTAGCGCCCGCCCAGGTCAGGCATGTCGCTGGTTATCCCAGCACTTTGCCGCAGTTGGGCCATGCGCCGGCACCCTGCTTGGCCAGCACCTTCTCGGCAATCTCGATCTGCTGCGCCTTCGTGGCCTGGTTAGCCGTCGGTGCGTACTTCGTTCCGCCGAAGCCAGCCCAGGTCTGTGCGTTGAACTGCAGTCCACCGTAGTAGCCGTTGCCCGTGTTGATCTTCCAGTTGCCGCCGGACTCGCACTGCGCGACCTGATCCCAGGCGCTGACAGGAGCGGCTTCCGCAGCCGGAGCAGCGGCTGCAGCTGCGGCAGCCGGGGCGGCAATCAGGCCTGCGGCCATGCCGATACGGGCAAAAGCGGTCTTCGCGGACTTCTTCATGTAGTCGAACACTCCTTTTTAGGGGACTTTCGTTTAGAGGCAATCTGCCACTGAGTTCGCTAACTTACGCACCCTCCCCGGGGGTACGTCAAACGAAAAAGCCCTAAATCAGCAAAAAATCTCGAATTGATAACGAATACTCAGGTACTCCTCATCAACCTGCGCTATCAACCTGCCTTTGCCCGAAACCTGGCTTTCCGCCCCTGTTCACGACGAAACCCCCGGGACATCCCGGGGGTTTGTACTTCACAGCTAAAGGACTTTTAGCGACGCGGCCCGTACACCGCTGCCGACTCGATGCGTGTCGGCACCACATAGGCAATGGCTGCAGTGCAGACAATGCCTGTCAGCGTGACCAACGTCCCCCAATCACCGCTGAGCAAGCCACCGGCCAGCACCCACGCAATCGCAGCAACGGCGGCTAGCGCGATCACCGCCATGCCAAAGAGATGCTCGTTACCTGTGCCGGAAACTGGAATGTACAGCAGTCCGGCAAGTACGCCGATGACGCCCGCAATCACGCCAGTCAGCACGGCGGGACCCACGCCCGACGACGCTTCACCTGGGATAAAGCCCACCAAAAGGTCCACGATGAACACCGCAGCAAAGGTGACCGCGGCAGCCAGCACGGCAAGAACGATGAGGTTCATTGCAACCTTCTTGCCGTCGTAACGACCGGCTAGTAGCCCCTCGCGAGGATCTTGCTGTGGTTGGTTGTAGTAGTTCGGGTTGTTGTAGTTCGGGTTACTGTAGTTCTGATTGCTATAGCCCCGGTCATAGTTCCCGCCATAGCCACCGTTGCCTTGCGTGTTGAACATGCGCGTCTGATCGTCGTTTCCTTGCGGGTAGGTCACCCGACACTCCTTTCACCGGCGATTTAGGTGGCCAATGTTACCCGAGTGACTATTGGGTAGTCACCTCCTTTATCACCGTGAAGGCTCAAAGGACTATGCACGGCCGGGGAGGCTGGGCGTCACAAAGAAAAAGCGACCACACAGTAGATACAGCAAGTGCCGTAGATACTTGTGTGGCCGCTATCTCGCTACGCGACAAAAACTATTGCTACGAGGGCTTGGGGTTTAGTGATCGTCCCAGTGGTCGCCGTGCTGAGCGTGGCGGTGGCCGTCGTGGATGTAGTCGACGTGGTCACCGTGCGGAACGGCAACGTGGCCACAGTTAGGGCCGTGCTGGTGGTCGTGCCCCTCGTGGACGTGGTGCTCGGAGGTCTCACACTCGTCGTAGTGGCCATCGTGCTCGCGGTGCAGGTGACCATCGTGTACGTAATCAACGTGATCCTCGTGTGGAACGGCAACGTGGCCGCAGTTCGGTCCGTGCTTGTGATCGTGGTCGGCGTGGGTGGTGCAGCTCATTATGAACTCCTTTTATTTGAGGGCAACCATGGAGCCAATTCCTCTTCGCCAGGTGGGCTAGCAGGTCGCTTTGACACTTTCCATGATGCCCCTCACCTGCCATGTTGTCAATACGTTTTCATTAGAGTTTTCAAAAAGTTTTCAATAACCTGCCTGAACTGGGGCATCCCGGACGAGACTTTCACGCAGCGCCGAGCCAAACCGCGACATCAAACACCCAAAGACACACGTAGCTGCGTAGGTAGAGTGGCCACGTACAACGTTTGGAGGGAGCGCGAAACCATGGAAAACAACACCACCGACCCGCTCGACGTACTCATTGTCGGCGGCGGATTCGCGGGCACAGCAGCGGGCATCACCCTTGCCCGCGCTCTGCGGCACGTATCAATTGTGGATAACGGCACACCCCGCAACCGCTTCAGTGCACATGCGCACGGGATCTTGGGGCGCGATGGCGCTAACCCCATGGATCTACTAGACCAAGGTCGCAGCGAGTTCACCTCCTTCGGCGGCACCGTAATCCCCGGGGAAGTCACCGCTCTCGAACGAGTTGGCAGCACCTGGGAGGCAACAATCGCACATGGCTCACGCCTCCATGCCAAACAGATTCTCGTGGCAACTGGCATCACTGATGAACTGCCAGATGTTCCGGGACTGGCCGAGCTCTGGGGATCCCGAGTCTTCCACTGTCCTTACTGCCACGGCTACGAGGTTCGCGATCGAAAGCTTGCCGTCATTGGCGGCAAGAACCCTGGGTTCACGGTGCACATGGTGCATCTCATGCGTAAATGGACCGATAGCCTCACGTTCTTCACCAACGGTCTTTCCCTCTCGGAGGTTGACCGTGCGCTGTTCGAAAAGCGTGGTGTTGTTCTTTTGGACGCCCCCGTCTCCGGCATACAACCAGACCCAGAATCGGAATCGGGAGTATTGGTGAGCACTAGCGATGATCCAAGTTCCACGACTCCAGGTGCCATCCATGCCTTCGAGGCTTGCTTTACAGGCCCAGAGTTCCACCCCAACGATCAACTCCTCCTTGCTGCCGGGTGCGAAACCGAAAACGGCTGGGTATTGCGGCAAGCCCTAGGCCAGACCTCGGTAGCCGGACTCTGGACCGCAGGCAATGTCACCAGTTCGCCGGATCAGGTTTCACAGGCGATGGGCGCGGGTGTGGCTACTGCGATCGCGATCGATCAGTCCTTATTACACGAGGAGCTAGCACAACTTCAGGAGCAGGTAGATGAATAACGAGCAGCCAAAGCGCATCGCATTTATTCTTTTCGACGGATTCGAGTTGCTGGATGTCTTTGGCCCCGCTGAAATCTTCGCCAAGGTACCCGGTCTGGAGTTGGAGTTCTCCTCCGTGGACGGAAACAACGTTGCTAGTTCTCAAGGTGTGGAGGTTGTTCCAGACACGGCTTTCAGCACCTTGACCTGCGACACCGTTGTAGTTCCTGGCGGTGAGGGCACGCGAGCTCTTGTGAAGGATTCTGCTTTCCTCACTCAGATCAATTCGATAGCGAGCTCAGCGTCTCTCATCTGTTCAGTATGTACAGGGTCCGCGATCCTGGCTGCGGCCGGTTTATTGGAAGAGTATTCCGCCACCAGCAACAAACGTGCTTTTAACTGGGCCAGCAGCTTCAGCAGAAATGTCGAGTGGAAACGATCAGCTCGCTGGGTTCATGACCGTGATCGTTGGACTTCATCAGGCGTTGCGGCAGGCACAGACATGGCCATTGCATTTGTTTCTCATTACTTCGGCGCCCCTCTTGCCGAGAAGATCGCTCACGATCTAGAAATCCAAGCTCATCGCGATGCCGACCACGACCCGTTTGCAGTGTGAGATCCTACACCCGACCGCCATGCACCCATCGATAGCCCCGAGCAACACAAAACACCCCGCGGAGCCAAGATCCTTAAGATCTCAACCCAGCGGGGTGTTTATTCTGTGGGCGAAGGGGGACTTGAACCCCCACGTCCCGAAGGACACTGGCACCTGAAGCCAGCGCGTCTGCCATTCCGCCACTCGCCCGAGTGACTATGTAGGACACATGGTCTTTACACTGTCTTACCTGCTAAAGCCGCACATTCCTTTTCAGGAGCGATGCTCGCTGGCAACGAAATGAAACTCTAGCACGATGCATGCATGCTTCCAAAAAACACACTTGACCTGCGGGAAAATGCACGCACAACACTATTACCCTTATAATGGCCAACTAAATGCTCGCATTGTAGCTGTTTTCACGCAGATCCACTCCGCTTTGAACTCGCGGCAGCGGAGCAGCGACTGCACTGTACAGCCTGCTATTCCGGCGCCCCACGACCTATAGGTCGATTGGCTTCCACGCCCTGCGCCACAGGCACGGGACAGTACTGGAAAACACAAGACCACATAGGAGGACTACGGACAATGAGCCTATTTGGACGTTTCAAGAAGCTTGACAGCTCGCTTCAGCGCGGGTTGGATAACGGCTTCGCGCGCGTCTTCGGCGGAGAGGTTGTCCCGACCGAGATCGACGAGGTTCTCAAGCAATACGCCGAGGAATCCGTCATGACGGATGCACAGGGGCAGCGCCTCGCCCCAAGCCACTTCCAGGTTCTCGTCAGCACCCGCGACTACGCCAGCCTCACCGAGTCTCGTCCCCGCCTCGCAGAAGAAATGGGCGACCGCCTAAGCCGCTTCATCCGTAACCAAGGCTGGCGCACCAACGAACCAGTCAAGGTGAATCTTGCACCTCATGACGGCCTGCACTCGGGTCAAATGCGCGCAGATGCGCGTTTCGACGTCCCCCGCACCAACGACATCCCAGGAGGAAATGTCGCAATTGGGGAGGCTAATGCGACTGAGCAGGGGGGCGTCAATCCCTTCCGCAATCCAGACGGCGGCTATCAAGATTCCTACCCACAGGCTGGACCACATGAGGGGCACCCGGAGTGGCCATATTCGCAGTCTGAGGAGCGCTCTTTGGTATCGCAGGATTACGACGCCTACAGCCCCAACGACAACCACTCCAGCGACGCAAACGCTTCGGACGCTACGGGCGCGAACGGTGCAAGCAAGTCCCTGGGAGATCTAGTGTCCCCGGCGGGCGCCGCAGGACTCGGCGGGGCAGCCGCTGTGCACCACGCCGCACCAGATTTCGCGCGCAATCAACAGGCTGAACAGTACGAAGAAACCAGTGAGCCTGAACCGTCTAGGGAGCCTGAACAGTACGAACAGCACGAGCAGCAAGAACCACAACAGTCACAGAACCAGGGAGACAGCGCCGTGCATTACGGACAGAACCAACACAACCAGCAGGCAGGCGACAGCTTTGAGCGTCCAGCCAGCTACCCGGGCACTGAAGTTATCGTGCAAAGCACCCCCGCTCCGGTACGCGGCGGCGTAGGCGCGGACGGCAACGAGCGGGAGCTCAAGGTCACCCTCACTCTGCATGATGGTTCCGACCGCACCTATGAACTACGCAAGGGCAGCAACATCATCGGACGCGGAAACGGCGTGGATCTTCGCATCCCCGATACGGGTGTCTCCCGTCAGCACGCAGACATCACATGGGATGGGTACGACGCTGTGCTGACAGATCTGCAGTCCACCAACGGCACCTCCGTCAACGGCACTCCGATTGAAAATTGGCTGCTGGCAAGCGGTGACGTTATCTCGCTTGGTCACTCCGAGATCGGCGTCGAGTTCCACTAAAATCCCGCGTTTTTAGAAGTCATTTTCTTTCTCGTCTACTCCTCAGGGGTCATCTAAACTAGGCTATTCACATACACATGTGCCCTTGTCGGACATGTGAGTCCTGGGCCCCTACCTTGTTGAGGAGTTGAAACCGTGCAGACCACACTGCTTTTGCTGGTCAAGATTGGCCTGTTGCTTTTGTTGTGGTTCTTCATCTGGATGACTGTTCGCTCCCTCAAAAAGGATGCAGACCGCACCTCCGGGTTAGCCCCCGCCGGCGGGGCACCTATCGTCGCGGGTTACAACGCTCCGATGAACGAGCCATCATCATCCGGTCACTCCTTCCGGCGTCACAAGTCGCCCACCTCTTTGGAGCTCACTTCCGGCCCACTGGCTGGCACCACGCTCAACCTAAAGGGCTACCAGGACGTTTCGATCGGCCGTTCCCAGTCGTGCACATTGGTTTTGGAGGATGACTTCGCCTCCGGTTCCCATGCCCGGCTGCTCCGCCGGGGCTCGGATTGGTACGTCGAAGACCTCGATTCCCGCAACGGAACCTGGATTGGCAATGAACGCCTAGACCAGCCCGTTAAACTCTCCGCCGGTATGGAAATCCGCATCGGCCAGACCCACGTGAGGATGGATGCATGACCGAGGGCAAGGCCAGGGCTACCGATCGCACTCTAAACTTTGCCGCGTGCTCCGACCGCGGCCTCGTTCGCGGCAATAATGAGGACTCCGCTTATGCGGGCCCACACCTGCTCGCGCTCGCCGACGGCATGGGCGGCCACGCGGCCGGCGAGGTTGCTTCTCAGTTCCTCATTAATGCTCTCAGCCCCCTGGACTCCCCGCTTATCGACGAGTCTGACAACCATGACCAGCTGGAGAACCTGCTGGCTACTGCCGTCGACGAAGGCAACCAGGACATCGAATCTCACGTAGATGAGCACCCGAACCTGGACGGAATGGGCTGCACCCTGACCTCCATGCTCTTTTGCGAGGATGAAGTTGCCATCTGCCATATCGGCGATTCTCGCGGCTACCGTCTGCGCGATGGCGAGCTTCGCCAGGTGACGAAGGACGACACTTTCGTTCAGTCTCTCGTCGACGAAGGCAAGCTCGCGCCGGAAGACGTCAACAGTCACCCGCAGCGCTCCCTCATCCTCAAGGCTCTCGCTGGGCGCCCCGTCGAGCCCACTCTGTGGCGCGAAAAGACACAAATCGGCGATCGCTTCATGCTCTGCTCCGACGGTCTATCCGACCCGGTAAGCCCCGAGACGATCCGCGAAGTCCTCTCCCGTGGCACCCCGGAAAAGGCAGCCCGCAAACTCGTCGAAATGGCACTGCGCGGTGGCGGACCTGACAATGTCACGGTTGTTGTCGCTGATGTTGTTGGGTTTGACGCCCAGTCCAACTCGCCGACCGATCCAGAACTCACTCTGCCATCTCGCCCGGTACTAGCAGGAGCTATCGCGGGCGAGGAGGCAGAAATGCCACGTCCGGATTCTTCGGCAGCTCGCGCCGCGGCAATTCAAGGGCTTTTGACCACGCCGGCGGCGTCACCAAAAAAGGACGCAACAGAAGAAGACCCTGAACCTGCGACGGCTACACCAGCAGGCAAACGGACTCATCAGAGTCACGGCGAGGATGACGGCGAAGGTGTAGAACCCACCGGCACAGCAAAAACCAAAAAGCCGAAGAAGTCCCGGCGCGGCCTGTGGGTAACGCTCGCAATTGTGTTGGTGGTCATCGCAGCCGCAGGTGCGGTGGGATATGTGACGTACCAGCGCATCAAGGACACGTACTACGTGGCCGAGGAAAACTCACAGCTCAAGTTGATGAACGGTACGGATAGTTCCGTCTTAGGGATCAAACTGAACTCCGTGCACCAAGACATCTGCCTGGATGACAATGGCAAGGCAACCTTTGTCGAGCCCGGTGCAGGCGGTGATTGCCACCTGTTTAAGACTTCCGATCTGACCCCGGCTGCTCAGGGTGCGCTGGCGGATCTGCCGGAGGACTCTTATGACAAAGTCTCCGGCCAGATCACTCGCCTGGCGGAACAAACACTGCCAGTGTGTGTAACGCGCGTGCCGTCTGACAAGCAAACCGACAAGGAAGCTGACAAGAAGGACGATAAGAAGAAGTCCGAGGACAACCAAAAGGACAACAACTCGGAATCTGAGAAACCCACCGAAGCGCCGGAAGACCTCACCACCCCCGGAGTTTCCTGCCGCGAGGTGAACTAACCTATGAAGCTTTTTAGCCGACGTACAGAGGCCGGGCTTTTGCTTCTGGCCGCAATCATTTTGCTGCTCGCCATCGTGGCGCTGGAGATCTCACAGGGCAATGAAATTAGTTCCGAGGTGTTTTACCTCGTCGGCGGATTTTTTGCCACTTTCCTGGTCGCCCACCTCGTGGTGTGCTGGATGGCTCCAGAGGCCGACCAGATCATGCTTCCCATCGCGGCACTCCTCAACGGCATTGGTCTGGTTGTGATCTACCGGCTGGATTTGGGCTCAGGTCTTAGCCTGGCGAAATCCCAAATCATGTGGACCGCCATCGGCGTGGTGCTTTTCTGCCTGGTCATCAGCTTTTTAAGGGATCATCGATCCTTGCAGAACTATTCGTACCTGCTGGGTCTTGCGGGTCTGATTTTGATTGCGCTGCCGATCGTGTGGCCCACGTCGTTGAATGCTGATGCAAACGTGTGGATCAGCATCGGCCCGTTCTCCATTCAGCCGGGCGAGTTCGCAAAGATCATGCTGCTGCTGTTCTTTGCCACTCTGCTGGTGAATAAGCGACGCCTCTTCACGGTGGCTGGAAAGTCCTTCCTGGGACTGCAGTTTCCTCGCTTGCGTGACTTAGGGCCGCTGTTTCTAGTGTGGGGCATCGCGCTGATGATCATGGCAGCGCAAAACGACTTTGGGCCCGCGCTGCTGCTATTCGGCACTGTGCTGGGCATGTTGTACATGGCGACAGGCCGCGCCTCCTGGCTGGTGCTGGGTCTGGGGCTAGCTTTCATCGGCGCATTCGGCGTGTACCAGATCTCGGCGAAGATCCAGGATCGCGTCTCTAACTTCGTCGATCCATTGGCGAACTACGACGGCAACGGCTTCCAGCTTTCCCAAGCGCTTTTTGGCATGTCCTTCGGCGGTGTGACCGGCCGCGGGCTCGGCGAGGGCTACCCGAACAACATTCCGGTCGCGCACTCGGACTTCATTCTGGCTGCCATCGGCGAAGAGCTGGGGCTTATCGGTCTGGCTGCTGTGTTGTTGGCCTACATCGTGTTCGTCTCCCGTGGTTTTAATACCGCAATGCGTGCCCGCGATTCCTACGGCAAGCTCGTTGCCGCCGGTTTGTCGCTGACCATCGCCATCCAGATTTTCGTTGTCACCGGCGGCATTTCGCGACTTCTGCCTATGACTGGCCTGACAACACCGTTCCTGTCGCACGGTGGTTCGTCACTGTTGGCGAACTACATACTGTTGGCGATTATTCTGCGCATCTCGCATGACGCCCGCACACCACTGGCCATCAAGGAAGGAGAGGAAGCATGAATCGCTCCATCCGCGCGGTAGCCATCTTTAGCTTCATCCTGGTGATGGCCCTGATCGCAAACCTGACTTATATCCAGGCTTTCCAACAAAAGTCGCTGGCACAGAATCCGCTGAATTCGCGTCAATTCCTTGAGGCTAAGTCAAAGGAGCGCGGCAGCATCATCGCCGGCGACCAGGTGCTGGCTAAGTCCGTGAAGGACTCCGAAGACTTTTATGATCGCGAATACCCCTACATGTCCGCGAAGTACGGCTCCGTGATCGGCTACCTGTCGGATCAATACGGCGCTTCGGGCATTGAGTCCTCCCAAAACTCAATCCTGACCGGCGAGGACGACTCGCTATTCGCAACCCGCACGTGGGACATGCTGACGGGCAAGGAACTCGGCGGAGCGAATGTCGAACTGACACTGAACCCGAAGGTGCAGGAAGTCGCCTACGACCAGCTGGCTAACAAGGGCTATTCGGGTTCCGTGGTGGCACTTCGCCCATCGACGGGCGAGGTGTTGGCAATGGCCAGCACCCCGTCAACCGACCCGGCTAAGCTTGTCGGCCCGCCTGCTGAAGAAACGAAGGCTAACTTCGAAAACTACGCCAACGATGAGAACGCTCCCCTGTTGAACCGCTCCACTCAGCAGATCCAGCCGCCGGGCTCGACCTTCAAGGTCATCACCACCGCTGCGGCTCTGGAGGAGGGCGACACTCCGGACACAACCGTCACCGCCGCTCCCCAGATCACGCTGCCCGATACGGCCACAACATTGGAGAACTACGGTGGCGCCGCATGTGGCGGAGGAGGCCAAACCACCCTCCGCGAAGCATTCAAGCGCTCGTGTAACACCGCCTTTGTGGATATTTCCACCCGCCACGGAGCGGACAAGTTCAAGGACATTGCCGGCAAGTTCGGTATCGGCGAAAAAGACGACTACCTGGGTATGCCCGTTGAACCCTCCCGGCTGGGCGACATCCCGGATGGCGCAGCACTGGGTCAGTCCTCCATCGGTCAGCGTGATGTGGCTCTGACTCCGCTGCAGAACGCGGTGATTGCCGCCACCATCGCCAACGGCGGGGTGCGCATGAAGCCGTACCTCGTTAGCAAAATCACGGGCCGCGATTTGTCCACGCTGCGGACCACCAAGCCGCAGAAGGCTGGCCGTGCGATACCGGAAAAGACAGCAGATACCTTGAAGGAACTCATGGTGGATGCTGAAAACTGGGCCGGCGGGGACGCCACCATCGCGTCGAAGACCGGTACGGCCGAACACGGCGAGGATTCCCGCAACTCGAACCCCCACGCTTGGTACATTGCTTTTTCCACTTCCGCCGATGTCGCCGTCGCCGTTCTAGTGGAAAATGGTGGTGACCGTGGCCGTGCCGCCACCGGCGGTTCACTTGCCGGCCCCATTGGGCGTGCCGTGATCCACGCAGCTGAAAAGGAGCAGCAGTAGCCATGAGCGATTCCCGTCAACCCGACCGCACCGAGATCGAGCGCACGCAACGACTACTGGGCGAACGCTACGAGTTGCAGTGGATCATTGGCCGCGGAGGCATGTCTACGGTGTGGCTGGCTCACGATACGGAAAAACTACGCGACGTCGCCGTTAAGATCCTCAAACCTGAGTACACGGAAAACGAAGAATTCCGTGCTCGTTTCCGCAATGAGGCCTCCGCCGCTCAGCATCTCTCCAGCCCCAATGTCGTCAATACTTATGACTCCGGTGAGGTCGAGGCCCCAGACAACGGGACGGTGTTCTGCTACATCATCATGGAGTACATCCGTGGCGAGTCCCTTGCCGATGTGCTGTCGCGCGAAGCCTCGCTGCCCCAGAATCTGGCGCTTGACGTATTGACGCAAACCGCCGCGGGTCTTAAGGCAATCCATGATGCCGGCCTAGTGCACCGCGACATCAAGCCAGGCAATCTGCTGATCACCTCCGACGGTTTCGTCAAGATCACTGACTTTGGCATCGCCAAGGCAGCTGCCGCCGTACCGCTCACGCGCACAGGCATGGTGGTCGGTACAGCCCAGTACGTTTCCCCCGAACAGGCCCAGGGCGATCAGGTCGGCCCTGCCAGTGACGTATATTCCCTCGGTGTTGTGGGATTCGAAATGCTGGCGGGCTACCGTCCGTTCTCTGGCGATTCCACGGTGTCAGTGGCGATCAAACATATTTCGGAGACTCCCCCGGAACTGCCGGATACGATCGACCCCAACCTCCGAGAACTCATCAGGGTATGCCTGCGCAAGAATCCACGCACGCGCTACGCAGACGGTGCAGAGCTAGCCGCCGCGACTGTGCTGGTTTCAGAAGGTAAGCAACCCCCGTCTCCTCATAACGTGCCGAACGTCAGCGCCGATCCGCATCCGCTCACCGAGCAATTGGGAGATGTGGCCACCGGCCCGGGCACCCGAGTGCCGTCGGTACCGAACTCCAACTACCCGAGTTCCTCGTACCAACCGGCCTACCAGGGTGAACCCGGACCGGCCGTGGGCACCGGCAATGCCGCGATGGCACGTGGAGCGAAGGATTCGCAGGGGGCGTCACGAAAAAAGAACCACATTATCGTGGTTATTCTGGCGCTCGTCAGCATCGTTGCGCTGGCACTGGCAACATTCCTCCTCACTCGTGGCAATAACGATGCCGCACCGAACCCCGAGACTATGACCGTGACCAACGAGGTGACGACCGAGCCGACTGGTGAGGAACAGCCGACGAGCCAGGGCGGTGGAAGCGTACCCGCCGAAACGGATAGCCCAGCTCCGACGGACACGACCAATGATCGCGATGACCGGACGACCGAGTCCACGCGAGAGGAGACCGAAAGCTCCAGAGAGAGTAGCCCGTTGTTCCCGTCGCTCCCGCACTTCCCTAACGGTGGCGGGCGTGGCAACAATAACGGCAACGGAAATGGCAATCGCAACGGTAACGGCAACAACGGCGGAGATGCTGGCGGGGCGGCCGAGCCTACCGCCGCACCAAACCCGCAAAACTCTCCCAACCGCCCAAATAGCCCAAACACGAACGACAACGCGACCTCAGCAGATAACAACCTGCCGAGCGAGTTCCGTAGCATGACAAACAATGCCGAGAACCAGCCAGTCTTGTAGAAAATGGGCTCTGGAAAAGAACTGGATTAAGTCCACACCGACAGCGCCCATGAGTAAGCAACTATGTCCGCACAACAAATTCGACTATTATTCGTCAATCAAAGTGACAAAAAACGTATTCTGGGTTCAGTTGGCAACTCCACAAAGTATCCGGGCTAGCACTCCGGCTAGCGTCCCAACGAGCTAGGCCCAACAAGAGCATAGCGAGAGTTAAGTCGCACACGACCCATACGACGAGGCAGACAAAGGAGCAACGGCGTGGACCGAAACGGCACAACCTTGGGTGGCCGATACCGCCTAGGTGCCACCATCGGCACGGGTGGCATGTCTGACGTCTACGCCGCTACCGACGAACTCCTGGGCCGTGATGTTGCGGTGAAGATGATGCGCCCCGACTTGGCGCGCGACACAACCTTCCTGGAGCGCTTCCGCCGCGAAGCACAGAACGCCGCAAAGTTGAACCACCCCGCCATCGTCGCGGTGTACGACACGGGTCAGACTCCCGACGAGGACGGCGCAGTGCCGTATATCGTCATGGAGCGCGTCCACGGCGAGACGCTGCGCGACATCATTCAAGACTCAGGCAAGATGAGTCTCACCGAAGCCGCATCTGTGATGTCGCAGGTGTGCTCCGCGCTGTACTTTTCCCACGAAGCGGGCATTATTCACCGTGACATTAAACCCGCCAATGTGATGATCACGAATACCGGCGCAGTGAAGGTCATGGACTTTGGCATTGCACGAGCGCTGAGCGACAGTTCCTCGGCGATGACGCAGACCGCTGCCGTCATTGGCACTGCCCAGTATCTTTCCCCCGAGCAGGCGCGAGGCCAGTCCGCCGACGCGCGCTCCGACATCTACGCCGCGGGTTGTGTCTTCTACGAGCTGGCCACCGGCAAAGCACCGTTCCACGGTGAGTCTCCGCTTTCCGTTGCCTTCCAGCACGTACAGGAGAACCCGGAACCACCGTCCAAGGTTCCTGGTATGCACCTTTCCAAGCGTGAGGCGTTGAGCTTGGACTCCATCGCCCTTACCGCTATGGCGAAGTCTCCTGCGGATCGCTACGACGATGCGCAGGAGATGTCGACGGATCTCAAGCGCCTTTCTGAGGATCAATTGCCGCTCGTCGCTCAGGCTTATGCCAATGACGCCGACTCGGCCGGCACGGGATTCCACCATGCAGGCTCCCGCGGTGCGGGTGCTGCGGGACTAGCCGCCGGTGCCGCTGCGGGAGCTGCCGGCGCCCACGCGGCGCGTGGCAATGGATCCGGTGGCAACTGGGACGAAGATCCCCAGACCACTGTGCTGCCTGCCAATGGCGGAGCGGTAGCTGCTGGGCATTACGAGCAGTCTGCCCACAGCGATGACTACAGCAGCGACTATAGCGACGGGTACGACAGCGAGTACCAGGACGACTACGACGATGGCTATGCCGGCGGCTACAACGACGATTACGACGGCGATTATGACGATCAGTACGACGGTGAATACTACGAGGAAAAGCCCAAGCGCCGCTGGTGGGCGCCCATTGCTTGGGTTGCGGGTATCGCTGCTCTGATTGCCGGTGGTTACTTCGCCTACCAATCGATCTCCGCTGACGACGGAAACGATAAGCCCGTCGAGGTCGAGCAGGTGAAGATCCCTAACGTTGCTAACAAGGATCGCGCCGAAGCGCAGAAGCTGCTAGAGGACGCAGGCTTCCAGGTGACTGTCGAGGAAACGACGCACGACAAGATCGCCCGCGGCAAAGCTATCAGCACCGACCCGGCGGCGGGAACGTCGATCGAACGGGGCACCGAGATTAAACTGCTGGTTTCCAACGGCCGTGAGATTACCGATGTGCCGGATCTGACGGGTAAGACCACCGAGGAAGCGCAGAAGCTCCTGAAGCAGGCGAAGCTGGCGCTGAACACGGAGGTCAAGGAAGAGGCGAGCGAGGATGTGCCGAAGGGCAAGATCATCACGCAGACTCCGCCGCAAGGTTCGCAGGTATCCGTTGGCACCAAGGTAACGATTACCGTCTCGACTGGCCCGGAGGATATTCGAGTGCCGGTAGTAACCGGCCAGCAGATAGAGGATGCACGGGAGAACCTGGAATCCTCCGGATTCAAGGTGATCGTCGAACAGGTGGATTCGGTCGAGCCGAAGGGTCAGGTGCTCTCCGCGACGAACGAGGGAGAGAAGCTGCCCAAGGGCAGCGAGATCACACTAGAGGTATCCCTGGGCAACCAGTTCGAGATGCCTTCCCTGCAAGGTAAAAAGTACGGCGATGTATTCCGCGCACTGCAGGCCGCCGGTTGGCGCGGCACCCCGGAGCAGCTGCACCGAGAGAATAAGAACACCCCGGATCTTGCGCGTGTTGATGAGGTCGCGCAGCAATCAATCCATAGTGGTGAGGTCATCAAGCGTGACGCAGACATCACCGTCACGGTGTATGTCTTTAACCTTCTGCCCTAGCGCTACAGCATTGACGCTTCGGCGCTGATAGCGCCCGTTACTTCTAGCTGCTCCTGAACCAGTCGGTTAACTAGGTCGGCCGGTACCACATCGGCTTCCGCACCCGGCCCACGTCGCCCTGCCTCGTTCAACCAATTGGCGAGCATCAGGTGGCCGTATTGCGTCATCACGGACTCGGGGTGGAACTGCACAGAATGGATTGGCAGCTCCCGGTGTCGCATCGCCATGATCATCCCGGAATCGGAAGTGGCCGTGACCTGTAGTTCTTCCGGTACCGTCGCGGGATCGACTGTCAGGGAGTGGTAACGAGTCACGCGGAACGGGCTCGGCACCCCGGCCAGTACACCGGTGCCGTCGTGGGTGACCGGGGAGGTCTTGCCATGGAAGAGCTCATCTGCACGCACCACTTCTGCGCCGAAGTGCATACCGATCGCCTGGTGTCCAAGGCAGACGCCAAGCAGCGGAATCTGCTTTTCAACGGCGATCTTCAGCACATCCAACATGCGCCCCGCGGTGCTCGGCTCGCCTGGGCCAGGAGAGAGCAGGATCGCATCAAACTCCTGCAACATCGCAGCCAGGCCATCGGCATTGGTCTCGTTATCGGCTCCTGCGTCCGCAAGTTCGGGGGCGTCATTGCGCAGAACTACACAGTCGTTTCCGCTAAACCCCAGCTGTCCGATGTATTGCACGAGGTTGTATACGAAACTGTCGTAGTTATCGATCACGAGAATGCGCATAACAAAGAGTCTAGCGTGCAGCGTGCATAGCATTGCCGGGGTGTGCTGCTAATATCGTTGGGTACATATTTTGCCCATGGGCGCTCGGTACCTCGCCTACCGTCCGCTTCGCAGTCAATCCCTTTGAGGTTTTTGAACAATGCCAAAGTCCAAGGTTAATTCCGCGGAGGAGAACTACTCCAGTTCTTCCTCCGCGGATCGTCGCACGCCCGTGAAGCTGAACTCCAGCGGTACTCCGCGTTGGTACATTGTGCTGATGCTCGGGCTGATGATTCTGGGTCTGGCCTGGCTGGTTGTTAATTACATTGCTGGCCCGCAGATCCCGTTCATGGCTGAGCTCAACGCATGGAACTACCTGATCGGCTTCGCCCTGTTGATCGTCGGTCTGTTAATGACTATGGGATGGAAGTAGCTAGCTCTAGTAGTGCCACCCCAGGCCGGTCCATATCGTAAAGGCCAAAATGACCGTCGCGGCTGTTGCTGCGATGGTCTTTCTTTTTGTGGACGCCCTTTCGCCACCGTTGCTATCCGCTCCAGTGGCACTGGTGGCAAGTGCAATGATGGTGCCTCCAGCGAGCCCACCGATATGCCCCCACACTGAAACATTGGTGAGCATAAAGGAGTATCCGAGGTTCACCAGGAGTAAGGTGATGGGACCGCGTAGGTCCCGTTGCTTAACCCGGGATAGTGAAATAAGCATGGCAAAAAGCCCATAACCTACGGTAGAGGCTCCGCCGACAGGGACTTCCGGCTGAAAGTACATGCAGGCCAAGGCTCCACTGGCAGCGCTGGCGACGATGAGGCTAAGCATGACAACCGCCCCATAGGACCGTTCGACCTCGCGGCCAATCAGGAAAATCAGCAGCATGTTGAAACCCAGGTGTACTGGACTCAAGTGCACTAGCGCGGCCGTGAGGATTCGCCACCATTCACCGTAGAGGGTGACATTGGCGGCGTTGAAGATCATCTTCAGTCCGAGATTCTCAGCTCCGGAACCTAGTGTCGAGCGTCCTTCGAGGGGGCTGACAATGTTGCCGGATTGAAAAACCGTCACCACGAAAACAAGGCAGCAGGCTGCGATGAAGACGTTGGTGACGGAATACCGCCGATAGGGCCGGCGGATAGTGACTTCTTGGACGGGCAAGAAGTTTTTACTCCTGGATCTCTACCGACTCAATGACGACATCGTCGTTCGGGCGATCCATACGATCGGTGGCCACGCGGGAAATCTTGGCGACGACCTTCTGGGACTCCTTGTCTGTAACCTCACCGAAGATGGTGTGGCGGTTGTTCAGGTGCGGAGTGGCCGTCACCGTGATGAAGAACTGGGAGCCGTTGGTGCCAGGGCCAGCGTTAGCCATAGCCAGCAGGAACGGGCGGTCGAACTGCAGCTCCGGGTGGAACTCGTCGCCGAACTGGTAGCCAGGGCCGCCACGACCGGTGCCCTTCGGGTCGCCACCCTGGATCATGAAACCGTCGATGATGCGGTGGAAAATCGCACCGTCGTAGAACGGACCTTCATTGGTACCGGAAGCGTTCGCCTCGGAGTACTCCTTCGTGCCCCGAGCCAGGCCGATGAAGTTAGCCACGGTCTCCGGAGCGTGGTTTCCGAACAGTTCGATGGCGATATCGCCGTGGTTGGTGTGCAGAATTGCGGTTGCAGTCTTGTTACTCACAGTGAGCCATTGTACGGGAAATTGACGATTGCCTACATCCGCCCTGGCCTATACGCACAATAAGGCGTAATGCCCATCCTTTGTGGGGAATTTTCTTTAGGATGGGTAAAAGTACGAACAAAATTAGTCATTCAAATAGATCTTCAAGGAGCATCCCGCACGATGAACCCCACCACGCTAAGGCTGGCGCTACGTGGCGCCAAGCAGGGTCGCACCATGTTGAAAAATCGCCAGGAGTTTAAGCGTCGCCAGGAGTTTGACGCTCTGCAGCAGCTTCGCGACAACCTCGCCGCTGAGGAGCGGGAAGGCATTATCGCTGGCTCTCCTGCCCACGTAAAGGCTGTGGCGGAGCTTATGCGCAACGAAGAGGGCGCAGCGGCAGCTTTGGAGAAGGCTCGCGCGGCGGCAGCAGCTCGCAGGCACCACCAGGTACATGTCTCTGATGAGCACACCGCTGCGGATGTTGACGACATGGCTTCTACCGGTTTCCAGAACAACACCGCTGAGTCCACCGACAAGGCTGCCAACAAGGCAGCGAAAACTGCAGATAAAGCAGCTAAGAAGGCAGAGAAGGCTCGCGCCAAGGCAGCGAAGTCGGTGGCGTCACTAAAGAAGAAGGGCGAGAACGTGAACAACATTGACCTGGCCGACAAGCTCGGCGTAGATGCAGAGAAGCTGCGCAAGAAGATCGATAAGCGCACCCAGAAGCTGCGTGATCGCTTCGACGTGGCGCAGGTAAAGGCCGAGAAGAAGGCGAAGAAGCAGGCTGACAAGCGCGAGCAGAAGATCGCTCAGCTCACCGCAGCGCTGAAGGACAATGCTCAGGATCTCCAGGCTCGTAGCCAGGAGGTCACCAGTAACCTGCGCGACAACGTGGAAGCCCGCACCGAGGATCTGACGAAGAGCGCCAAGAAGAACCAGAAGAAGCTGACGAAGAAGCTCGAGGCAACCAAGAAGCAGGCTGCCAAGCGCGCGAAGAAGCAGGCAAAGGGCGCGAACAAGGATGCGCGCAAGCGTGCTGCGAAGCTGGATAAGAAGGTATCTCGCGCCACCAGCAAGGCTCAGAACAAGGCGCTGGCCAAGGCTGAGAAGAAGGGCCTGAAGAAGCAGGAAAAGAAGGGCGGCGTGTTCGGTAAGTTCCTGCTGCTCGCCGTGCTCATTGCTGCTGGGGCGGCAGTGGTGAACTTCCTGCGCAAGGGCGAGAATGCTCCGCAGAACTCCCCGAAGGTTCAGGATTTCGCTGACAAGGCCACTGGTGCTGCCGAGAAGGCCAAGGCCAAGGCTGCCGATGTGAAGAACGATGTAAAGGACAAGGTTCAAGATAAGGCCGAAGAAAGGGCCCAAGACAAGGCCGAGGATAAGGCTGAGAACCAGAAGACCTCCAGCGCTCCGGCTGCACCGGCTGCTCCGGCAGCACCAGCTCCAGCCGCTCCGGCTGCAGGCGCTCCCGGACCGGGCGTTGCTGTTCCGGGTGCTCCGGCTGCTCCGCAGGCAGGTAGCGCCCAGGGTGCCGCCGAGACCACCGACGCTGAGGACGCCGCCGAGGCCGACTTCCCACTGGCCGAGGGCCCGGGTGAGGATCCGGACGAGGGCGGCAAGCACCGCCTCTAATCCACACCCCCAGGCCGCGCGCTGAACCCGGCGCGCGATAATGGCGTACATGACCCCGCGCCGCCTCACATTCCGCACGATCCCCCTGCAGCCGACAGGCTCTGGGGAAGGCACCGGATGTGTCGCGTCGCGGGTCTTTTTGTCTTTGTTTAATGACGCCCCCACCGCGGCCTGGCTTGATTCCTCCGGCAATGGCGGAAACATCAGTGTGCTGGCAAACAACGCTGGCCCGCTCGCGGACACTTGGTTGCCCCAGGTAGATAGCTCGAAGGCGTTCTTCTCCCAACTTCGGCAGAGTCTTTCCGCACGGGTGGAAGTGCCCGACAATTGGCCCTGCGACTTTGCACTTGGCTGGGTGGGCGCGCTGGGCTACGGGGTGGAGGACATCGCTCGCTCCTACGAAGATCACCCGGACGCAGCCCTGCTATACGCCGACCGAGCCGTGGTGATTGACCATGCGGCTGCTGTGACCTACGCGATGGCGATACTGCCGGACGCGAACAACGAGCAGGACGCACACGCCCAGCAGCTGGCATGGCTCGATGCAACCGTGGCAGAGGTGCAACGCATCGCTCGTGTACCGTTTTCCACCGAAGATTTCGCGCACTCCACCCCGGCACCTCGCACTGCCATTTTTCACTTCGACCAGTCCAAACAGCAGTACCTAGACAGTATTCAACGCTGCCTGGATTACATCGCTGCAGGCGATAGCTACGAGGTTTGTCTTACTAACACCGCCCGGGGGCCGGCGCTACGCGATCTGCCAGAGTTTCGCTCCGCCACCACTCCCGCCCCTTCCCCATCGGCTGCGTCGTCTGCGTCGTGTGAGTCGGCTGAGCTCCGCGCCTACCTGCGGCTCCGCGAAGTTAGCCCTGTGCCCTATGGGGCGTTTCTGCGCTTCCACCGTCCCGGTCAGGCGCCCTTGCATATTCTCAGCGCCTCCCCGGAAAGATTCCTGAAAATCTCGCCCAGCGGTGAGGTCTCGGCCAAGCCAATTAAAGGCACCCGACCCCGCGTGGAAGATGCGGTGGCGGATGCGAAGGGGCGTCATGAATTACAGAGCAACCCGAAGGATCGGGCGGAGAATCTGATGATCGTCGACCTGCTGCGCAATGATCTCGGGAGGGTTTGTGAACCGGGCAGCGTTCAGGTGCCGAAAATATTTTCGGTGGAGAGTTTTTCTCATGTCCACCAGCTAGTTAGCACCATCACGGGACAACTGCGCACGGGACTGGAGGCCGTCGACGTGATCGAGGCCAGCTTCCCTGGTGGATCCATGACGGGAGCGCCGAAAATCCGCACGATGCAGATCATTGAAGAGCTTGAGCCACGGCCGCGCGGACTGTACTCCGGCGCAATTGGCTGGATCTCGCCAAACACCGCAGCGGAGCTGAACATTACGATCCGAACTCTCGTCAACGATGGCAGGGAGTGCTCGTTCGGGGTGGGCGGGGCGATAGTCGCGGACTCCGACCCGTTGGCAGAACACGAGGAAACGCTGGTGAAAGCCGCGGCGCTGCTCGAAGCGCTCGGTGGTCAGATTGTGTGATGTCTAACCCTGCTCCCCTGCCGGGTTCCCGGAATATAGTGGATTTATGGAACTTATTCGTCTGATCCTCAACATCATCTGGTTTATCACTGCTGGACTGTGGCTCGCACTTCTCTATGTTGTCTTCGGCCTCCTGGCTTGTCTGCTCATCGTTACGTTCCCCTTTGGCGTGGCAAGCTTCCGCCTCGCCAGCTTTGTGATCTGGCCGTTTGGCCGCGAAGCTGTGGAAACCGATATGCCGACCGGCCTGGCAGCTTTCGGCAACATCATTTGGTTTATTGTTGCGGGCGTGTGGCTGGCAGTCGGGCACATCGCCACCGCCGCCGCCCAAGCCGTCACCATTATTGGCCTCCCGCTGGCCTGGGCAAACCTGAAGCTCATCCCTGTGACGTGCTTCCCCTATGGCAAGCGGATCGTCAACTCTCACGACGAGCAGATGCGCCTTCTTAGCCTGAGCCGCCGGTGAGTTAACCTGATAGAAAGCTATAGATTCGCGCACCGGAGCCCTTGCTGGGGTGGGTGTGGTTGAAACAGGTAGGCGTCACCAAGAAAAGGGGTGAATCCGCGCGTGCGAGCAGGCGAACAACACATCGATACCGCCGCGTGGATGCAGGCTATCTTCAACCGCAGCGAACAGGTGGATACGCGCCGCGAGCGGACTAAACAGGCGCTGCTGCGCGCCGGAATCGAGCTGATTGCGGAAGAGCGGACGGATCTTTCCATCCTGGCGATTACCCAAAAGGCCGGGGTGTCTAACGGCAGTTTCTACAATGCGTTCAAAGACCGCACGCAGTTCTTCGACGAAGTCGCCGAATATGCAGTGAACCACTTGGCGATCATTTTTGAAATGGCCACGGATCAGGACCTTGATTCCATCGATGCGGCGGCCACGAACATCCGCATCCTGGCTTATGCACACCGCCTCGTGCCCACGTTGTCGAAGACGATTGTGCGGCGTTCCCCCGACTTCTACACCATGCCAAATGAGCTGGTCAGACTACTACGCGAGCGTATCAGCGCAGGCGTGGAAGATGGATCGTTCCACGTCGCAAGCACCGAAACAGCGGCAGCTATCATTTTTGGTGCTTCCGCGATGTTGGGCCAGCGCCTGCATCAGGATCCGACGTTGAACAGCAGAACAGCTGGGGATGATCTTGCGCTCGATCTGCTGCGAATGCTGGGTGTTTCGGAGGAACGTGCGCGGCAAGCCATTGCACGCCCCATCGACGATTACCTCAACCCGCCGAAGTAATCCCTACCCGCCACAGTCGGCAGCCTAGTCCTCGCGCGCTACTCCGAAACCAAAGCGATCGAGGAAGCGGTCTTCTTCCCGCCGCGTATCCCGTGAATGCTTTGTAATCCAATCGGTGATGCGCTTTTGCAGCGCAGGATCGAGCGGTACTCGCACGAGGTCAGGGCCGAGGATGCGCTCCCACGTAGGCACCATGATGCCACGGTAATTATGGCCGTGACCTTCTGGAGCCTGCTTGGAGTTCAGCATGTCCATCGCTACCTGCCAGCCGGTAGTGAACGGAATCCAACGCAGCTTATCCACCACGTCACTGTGCTGAGTGGCTGGCGCCGGGACTCCCCTGGCACCCGGTTCGCGCAGCCAATCCGGTTCCCGCCAAAACAACTCCGGACCCCACCAGACAATCGCATCGGAGGCGTGCTGCACTACCGCGACCCGTGGGTGTTGCCACTTCTCGACGTATTCTTGTCCGCGCCAATCATGGTCTAGATGGTCGGGGTGGCTGAGGAAACGCACGTGACGCCCCCCGTCATAGAGCGGCAGTCGCTCCGGCGAACCCTCACCACGGCACTCCGTGATCTCGCGGATCATCTTGGTAAACCGTGGAGCTCCGGAAAGCACTGCCCCATCCACCTTGGCCAGCATGTCCTCCAGCCCGTCAAAAGCTGCCGCCGTGCCATACGCTCCCAGGGATTCGCCCGTTACGAACACCTTCGGCGCATTTGGCATGCCGTCCAGCAGCTCAAACACGGCGTCAATAAGCAACTTCGCGGCGCGCACCGGCGTATCGCGATCGAGCGCATAAGCGACGGGTGACTGCACGTAGGAATACTGCATGGTCACATTGGCGCAGTTTCCGCCTGTGAGGAACTCCACGGTATCCAATTGCCAGTCCGGTACCCATCCCGTGCCGGTAGAGGTGTGGATGATGATGGCGGAACGGTGCAGCGCCCCGGTGCGCAGTAACTCCCGTTTTACTAGGTCAACGATGCCTTCGAGCGTGCGTCCCGGAGCCAAGCCACCGTAGATTCGGATCGGCTCATGCACGTCGGTACAACCTGTGACCTCTGTGATGTCGCGCGCCCGTGGCCCGCCGCCGACCAGTACGCGGCCTTGCGCGCCGAGCGAGATCCAGCGTTCATGCGACCACACCGAGCCCGACCGCTCGGGCTCCCATGGCTGCTGATAACCCCAGTACACGCGGCGATTTACTAGTTCGGCTTTCTCGTTAAACTTCTCTAGGAACTGCCGCAGCAAGATCTTGTCGGAGATGAGATAAGCGATGACGCCCACTGCTCCCGCGGCTACAGGCACCGCCACAGGAGCGGGGACGAATCGGCGTAGCGAGTGCCGGGTGAGGTCGAAGCTGGATTGAAGTAGCTCGCCAAGCAGTAGGAACGCACCATAGCCAAGGGTGCTGACGGCCACTCCGATGAAGGCAGAGGGAGCGCCCAGGCGTTGGCTGTGAACCAACCCGGCAGAGTCGCCCTGCCGCTTGTAAAAGCGATAGGCAGCAGCAACGGTTGCCAGGGTAAAGGCACCGTGGATCCCGCGGTAGGCGGTGCGATAGCCAGGCTTGTTTACCAGTTCCTGCAGGTCCAACCCTGCTGCGCGCAAGGCTGGCAAAGCGGCGCTGGCAATGATGGTGCCGTTAAGATGCCCCACTGCCTGCGACGTGGAGGCATTGCCAGCAACCGCCCACCAGGGGTGCGGAAGTAGGGAGGGCGAAAAGGCATTCCACATGCCGATTTCCGCGCCAATGATGGCGAAACCGCGGCGGGGATCCAAGGCATAGAGCCTGTTCAGGCGCACTCCGGGGAAGAGATTTGCGTAGAGTTCAACAGCAGTTGCGGCGGCTCGGAAAGAATAGGAAAGTGTCTTGAAGGAGGCCCACTTTGCCCGCCGTTGCAGAACCGGGAGAATCTTTTGCCGCAGGTTGCGCATGGATAGTGCTAGAGCTGGGCACCACGCAGAGTGGCGTGGGTGACGTAGTACTCTTCGTAGTCCTGCAGGGTGCGGGCCTTCTCATTCAGTCGGGCCATGACGGCCTCGCGGGCGCTCTCGCGATCGTTGTAGAACTCCATCGGCGCACCTGGGCGAACTTCCGCACCGCGCTCGACCAGGAGGTACGCCTTGCCTTCAGGTCCGTCGATAGTCTGTGGCGTACCGGTGAAGGGGTCGGTGTAGCGATACGTGGTGTTCATGCTGGTCATGGGTCGTGGCGCTCCGTTGGTTGGGGGTTGTCTAGCTCGCTTCTTCAACATTACTTGCTGCCGATGGGACACCACCACGTGGAGCGTAGAGAATGTCTGGATTATCCGGAATGTGTTCAGGTATGCGATGCCAATTAGTCGCACATCTAACACTCGCGCCTGGACCAGTCGCAGTCTGCTGCATGATGATGTTGCCATTCTGCATGAGCTTGCAGGTGATGGACCCTCGATCTTGAGGCCCGTTGGTGGCAGTTAGATCTGCGCGCAAGTAACCGTCTTCTAGGTACACACTTTGCCTCCAATCAGCCGAAACCCCATCAATTTGAATGCGGTTCTCTTTCTCATCCCAGTAGGTGACCGAAGCATTGGTCATGTCCCCCTCGACAACGTGGATTACGGGTAGTTCCACGACTTTCTCGCCAAGGTGCTCACTGTCCTCAATCCGGAGAAGATCCACGCCAAAGAGCAACCCAAGGGAGGCGAACACACAAGTCGCAATAAGACCTTGGATCCAAACCCCGACCGTGGCGGCAACCACAAGCAAGAGGCGCTGATACCAAGACCGTTTCGGGAATGTTTGAAGCGGTCCCGTCCCCCTTGTTTTTTCCCACTTCTGCATAGGGCATCGCGCCTAAAGTTTCCCCTCGGCCAAGACCGTCCCGCCCGGTTCTTTACTTCCGGCCATCGGCTCCTCGGTAACGCGCACCATTATCGTGTCCGCCGGCAATGGCATCCACACATTGTCGTGCGGATCCTGACCAATCACACCGGCCGAGCGGGCGGATCCTTTTTCGTCGATGGACCACACCTGGGCGCCCATGCCGTTCTTCAAGTCGGGCGCACCATTGACCATCGCACCGCCGGAATCCATCTTCGCGGAAACCACGACATCGAGTGTCGAACCATCGGCTTTAAGCGAAACGCTTCGTACATCACCCATTGCCATGATCGAGTGCATGTGGTCTTCCGCTTCTTTGCCCTGCATCGGTTCGTCGCCGTCCGCACGGGCTGCGCCCTCGCCGTCCGAGAACACCTCCGGGGCCTCTTCCTCAACGTTTTGCGTGGGCTGCTTCGAGTTGCTTTCCGCCACGTTGGAGTCCTCGCTAGAGCTGCCCCACAATCCGCTGGTGGTTCCGACGATCCCTACGCCGGCCAGCAGGACGACTGCGGCAGCTGCAGCAAACGCTGCGCGTGCGAATCCCCGGCGGGAGCCAGCTGCCTTCGACACAGCTGCCTTCGACAAAGGCACTACGTTGCTTGCTGCGCTGTCTTCGCCCGGCGCGACCTCATCACCCGGCGGGATCTGCGGGAACTTGCCCGACGTAATTGCATCCATAATGTCCGACTTCAACTGTGACGGAGGCGCGACAGGTTCGGCCAATGCAGCCAAATCGCTTTCCAGCTCCCCAAACTTCGGCTTGTTTTCGTTCATGAGGCACCCCCTTTCGCCAGGGCATCGCGTTGTTCTTTCAGGATTTTCTCCAACTTACGAAGCCCGTCGCGTACACGCGTCTTCGCAGTTCCGAGTGGCACACCAGTCGTTGCGGCCAGTTCAGCATGAGTCATATCACCGAAGTAAGCCAAGAGAATCGCAGTCTTGTGCGGCTCGCCCATGATGTCCAACGCGGTTCGCACGGCATGCCGTTGCACGTTCCGTAATGCTTCGTCTTCCACGCTTTCTTGTTTTATTGACGCCACCAGGAAGGCCTCCCGGTCATCCCGCTTCAGGGTGGCAATGGCGCTTCGAACTCGATCAATTGCGCGGAGCCTTGCGCGACGGAGAATCCAGGCCTTGGCTGAGCCCTTCGCAGGGTCAAAGTCTGCCGCGTGCTGCCAGAGTTCGATGAAAACTTCCTGGGTGACTTCCTCTGCTTGTGCCTGGTCGTGGATGATTTGCAGGGCAAGACCCAGGACGTTCGGGGCGATCCGGTCGTAAAGGCGCGCGAAAGCCGCCGCATCGCCCTTTTGGGCGAGCAGCATCAAACTCTCAGGCGTTTCTCTATCGACTATGGCCACCATTTTCATCGTAGTGCGTTGGGCAAACTACGTGTTTGTTAGTGATTGTGCTTGCCCTGCAGGTCCGGCATCATGCTTTCGTCGGTCTCCATCATGTTTTCGACCTTGTCTTTCATCTTGCCGTCCGTCTTCCCGTCCATCTTGTCGGACATCTTCTCAGGCATCTTTTCGGACATTGCGGGCTTGTTCGGCATCATGTTCTCCCCGGATTCCATCATGTTGTCGTTCTTGCCGGACATCTGTGCGCCTCCCTTCATGTCCTCGGTCATCTTCTCTTCGCTCATCTTTTCCTCAGTCGTCATCTCGGAGGAAGAGCTGGAAGAAGACTTACCCTCGGAGCCCTTATCGTCGGAATCATTGCAGGCCACCAGACCCAGCCCCATTACGCCAGTCAGTGCCACAGCAACGGCGGCGCGACCTACAGAGAATCCAGCTGCTTGGTCATTCCCAGAGTTGGTCTTGCGAATCATCATTTTTAAGTCTCCTTCGGGAGTAGTTTTCGGGTTCCACACAGCCTCCTTAAGGACCGTGTCATGAGTACATACGGCACCCTCCCCCACGGCGGATTGGACGGCAGCTAAAAAAATTTTTCTCCAATCCATTTCACGCAAACGCTCCGTAATCATTCACATAACTCGTTTTAAAACCACTCCGGCAACGCACGTCGTGGCGTCACAAAGAACAAGAAGGAGCACGGGAGACATGGCATGGGAGATAGCACTCATCGGGTTGATCGGCGGGCTGGTGACGGGACTTTCGCCTTGTATCCTGCCGGTGCTGCCGATTGTGCTGGCGGTTAGTGCAGATAGACGGCGCAAACCGTGGCTGGTGGCAGCAGGTATTGCGTTGAGCTTTACGCTGGTCACCCTGCTGGGCACTGTGGTTCTTAGTGCTCTGGGGCTGCCGAAGGATCTGCTGCGCTGGGCGGGCGTCGTGCTTTTGGTACTGGTCGGTGTAAGCATGCTGTGGCCAGCGCTGAGCGACCAGCTGGAACGGCCTTTTGCGCGGATTCGCATTCCGCAGTGGATTCAACGTCTCACCACGGGAGGAGGCTCCGGTTTTGGCATCGGTCTGGCGCTAGGTGCGGTGTATTCCCCCTGTGCAGGGCCGGTTTTGGCGGCGGTTACCGTGGCGGGTGCGACGGGGCAGATCGGTTGGGGCAACGTGATTCTGGCGATCAGTTTTGCCATCGGTGCTTGCACGCCGTTGTTCTTCTTTGCGCTGGCGGGCAAGCGAATCGGCACGCGGGCGGATTTCGTACGTGCTCACCGCAAGGGCATCTCCTACGGCGCGGGTGCACTGGTGATTGTGTTGGCGGTGGCGATAGCGTTCAACGCTCCGGCGGCGCTGCAACGGGCGCTTCCGGATTGGACGGCGGGTGTGCAGGAAAAATTCAACGCTTCCGATCGCACGCAGAATGCTTTACAGCAGGCCAACGGCATGGGAAGCACCGGTGAACACGGCGCGGATGGAAAGCTGGAAACCTGCCGTACGGCCTCCCCGGATCAGCTCCGCGATTGCGGCCCCGTGCCGGCCTTCACTGGCCTGGAGGGTTGGATAAATACGGAAACCCCGGTGGACCCGCGCCACCCGGCGAAGGTAAACGGCAAGCAGAGCATCACCCTGGTGGATTTCTGGGCCTATGCCTGCATCAACTGCCAGCGCGCCAACGAGCACGTCACCAAGCTTTTCGACCGCTACCGGGACAGTGGCCTGCAGGTAGTGGGCGTGCACGCACCGGAGTACGCATTCGAGCACGAGGCCTCCAACGTCACCGCCGCCATCCGCGACCAGGGCATCCACTACCCCGTCGCGCAGGACAACAACTTCACCACGTGGCGAGCCTTCAATAACCGCTACTGGCCTGCGCATTACCTGGTGGATCACACGGGCAAGGTGCGCCAGATCCACGAGGGCGAAGGCGCTTATGCCGAGACCGAACACCTGGTCCGCGAGCTACTCTCGGCGGCCAATCCGGGTATCGAGCTGCCTTCGCCGGTAGAGGAAGGTGGGGATTCTTCTAATGACGCCACCAGTTCCCGCCAGCGGAACCCGGAGACGTACCTGGGCACGCGGCGCGCGGAATATTTTTCTAATCCCGCGGATGAGTATAAGAACGGTACCCATACGTTTCGGAAGGTGCAGCCAAAGGCACTGCACTACAGCTTGGAGGGCACGTGGGAGTTGGCTGAGCAATCCATCCGGCCCGTGAAAGAGCCGGCGGTGCTGCACCTGAACTACAGGGCTGCCCGGGTACAGCTGGTGGTCTCTGGCCGGGGTGAGATCTCAGTGGACTACAGCGACGGCACTACTCGCCGGTTCCCGGTTAACGCGGATGGCACGGTGGATATCCTGCGCGAACGCGAGCAGCACCAGGGTGAGTTGAGCGTGCGGGCTGGCAAAGGTGTGGAGTTTTACTCGCTGACGTTTGGGTAGTGCTGGCGGGATCTGCGGTATCCCACAGACCTTTCGCTACAAGACAGTCCGGCAGATAAGTGTTCGATATTGAATGGCATACCAACTGGGACGTCGCTCCCCGCCACTAAACTGAGTTCTACACCCACCAAAGATGTCTAAGCACCTGCCCGCCGTAGACAACTGCACAGCAGATCAGAAGGAACACGACATGACCGCCGACAATCGCACCGAAGATCAAAAAGTAGCCGCTGTCCGCGCCTCCATGACCATGGCCGGATATACCATGACAACCCAAGACGAAGAGGACGTCCGACGTATCTTCCAAGGAGAAATCACCGGCGACGAAGCTGTACTGGAAGTGTTGGAACGACACGGTTACGGCGACAGCGAACGTGCCAAGTTCCTTCGTAAACGCATCGCTGAAAGCAAGAAGGAAAAGCCGAACAAGCAAAAATGAAGGCCTCCCCGGGTTTACTTTCCGGGAGGGCCTTCACCGTGTTTTGTTGTGGAGCATAGGAGAATCGAACTCCTGACCTTCTGCTTGCAAAGCAGATGCTCTACCAATTGAGCTAATGCCCCTTGACTATCGAACGAAGCTTCCGAAACTATATCAGATGCTTTGACTCTCTAGCGAAAGGTGTTCGATTGGTGGGCCTAGGAGGACTTGAACCTCCGACCTCTTCGTTATCAGCGAAGCGCTCTAACCGCCTGAGCTATAGGCCCTCGAACGAGTAGAAACATTACCCACCAATCCAGGCAATCACCAAATCGGCTGGTCAGATGGCTTTTTTATCGCTGAAAAGTAGGCGTCACAAAGAACAGAAGAACTAGCGATCCAGCTGGATGCGAACACCGCCGAGGATGCTCGACGAGGCGTTGTAAATCAATGCGGCAACCGGCGCTAGAAGAGTGAACAACACAACCTCGAAAAGCCCAATCGCTATCACGCCGCCGAAGTACATGCCCGCAGAGAAACCATCAGAGCTCGTCAGGTCACCCACCAGCGAGTCCAAACGATCCCACGTGCCCGCAACGCTGAGGACAATGTAGATCAGCGCCATGGCCACAAACCACACGGCAAACAACGCCAGATTGAAGATGAGCGCCATCTTCAGGGCACTGACGGGCTCGATGTACGTAATCGTTCGCTGCACGCCACGCTTAGCGGGATTACTGGGCTTGCCCGCCTTGCCTGACGCATCGGGCTTCGCCTCCGGCTGAGTGGACACAGCACTCTGGTCGGGCTGGCTGGACGCAACAGTCTCCGAGGCCTTGTTACCAGGCTTTACGGTGCCCTGGGCTTCTGCCTTGGCTTGATCCTTCGCCGTGGTTTGCCCAGCTACCTGAGCATTCTTTGTCTCCTCCGCGGTTGGCTTTGCGTTCTTCGCATTCTTCGCGTTCTTTGCCTGCGCGCTCTTGGAGTTCTGAATGTTCTTCGCATTCTTCGCATTCGGCGGGGGCGTTTGGTGCGTCATCGCATCTCCGTGCTTGTCGGTGCTTGGTTGGTGCCTGTTTGGTGCTTGTTCGGCACTTTGTTGTTACTCGTTCAGATTTTTGTGCAATTACGACAGTAGCCTAGCGGTTTTAACCGCCAGGCTACTTGGACTTACTTGTTGGGCTTTCCGTAGACGACTTACTTAGAGTCGGCTTCCGCCTTCGCGGTGGCCTCGGCAGACTCTTCTGCCTCTTCCTCCACATTGCGGTCCACGGCCACCAGCTCGTTGCCCTTCGCCAGGTCCACAAGACGTACGCCCATCGTCGCACGGCCACTGTTGCGGATCTGACGCACCTCGGTGCGGATTACGCCGCCGTTGGAGGTCATGGCCAGGATTTCGTCGTCGTCGTTGACGGTCAGCGCGCCGATCAGCTTGCCGCGCTTCTTGTCGTACTTAAACGCGACCACACCCAGGCCACCACGGCCCTTCGACGGGTACTCCTCCATCGGGGTGCGCTTGCCGTAGCCGCCAGAAGTAGCCACGAACAAGGAGGAGTCTTCAGCCACGACCGTCAGCGCCAGCAGCTGGTCTTCCTCACGGAATCGCATGCCCTTCACACCAGCAGTGGCTCGACCCATCGGCCGCAGCGTGGAATCATCCGCGGTGAAGCGCATGGCCTGGCCCTCTTCGGAAACCAGCAGCAAATCATCCTCGGCGGTGCACAGCTGGGCGCCGACCAAGCGATCGCCCTCGTTGAGGTTGATGGCGATGAGGCCACCGGAACGCGCCGTATCGTAATCCGTCAGACGGGACTTCTTCACGCGGCCGTGTGCGGTGGCGAGCACCAGATACGGGGCATCCTCGTAAGACTGAATCTGAATGACCTGTGCGATCTGCTCACCCGGCTGGAACTCCAGCAGGTTGGCCACATGCTGACCACGAGCGGTACGAGTAGCCTCCGGCAGCTCGAAAGCACGCAGGCGGTATACCCGGCCGAAGTTCGTGAAGAACATGATGGTGTCGTGCGTCGAGCAGACGAAGAAGTGGCGCACCACATCGTCCTGCTTCAGCTCGGCTCCGCGCACGCCCTTACCGCCGCGACGCTGGCTGCGGTAGCTATCCACCTTCGTGCGCTTCGCATAGCCGGTGGAGGTAATGGTGACGACCACGTTCTCGCGGGCAATGAGGTCTTCTTCGGACACATCTCCGGACGCCGCGATGATCTGGGTGCGACGCTCGTCACCGTACTTTTCTACGATCTCCTGCAGCTCAGTGCGAACGATCTCGCGCTGACGCTCCGAGGATGCAAGGATCGCCTTTAGGTCGGCGATGGTCTCTTCCAGCTCTGCCAACTCGTCGATGATCTTCTGGCGCTCCATGGCGGCCAGGCGACGCAGCTGCATTGCCAGGATGTGATCGGCCTGCACCTCGTCGACATCCAACAGGTCGATCAAGCCACTGCGGGCCTCATCCACCGTCGGGGAACGGCGAATCAAGGCGATAACCTCATCCAGCATGTCCAGGGCCTTCACCAGGCCACGCAGGATGTGGGCGCGCTTCTCGGCCTCGTCCAGGCGGTACTGAGTACGGCGAACGATCACGTCGATCTGGTGATCTACGTAGTGGCGCAGCATCTGGTCCAAACGCAAAGTGCGCGGCACGCCGTCGACGATGGACAGCATGTTGGATCCGAAGCTGGTTTGCAGCTGGGAGTGCTTATACAGGTTGTTCAGCACCACGCGCGGTACAGCGTCGCGCTTCAGGGTGATGACGATGCGCATGCCAACGCGGTCGGAGGATTCATCGTCGATCTTGGAGATGCCGGCGATCTTGCCATCGCGGATCTGCTCCGCAATCGAGGCCACCAGGTTGTCCGGGTTCACCTGATATGGCAGCTCAGTGATAATAATGACCTGACGGTTGCCCTCTTCCTCAATGCTGGTCACACCACGCATGCGGATCGAACCACGGCCTGTGCGGTAGGTGTCTTGGATGCCCTTGTCACCGACGATCAGGCCAGCGGTTGGGAAATCCGGTCCCTTGACCCGCGCGATGCAGGCTTCCAGTGCGTCCGCCTCCTCCGCCTCCGGATTGTCGAGCAACCAGTAGATGGCTTCTGCCAGCTCGTTCAGGTTGTGTGGCGGAATGTTCGTGGCCATGCCCACGGCGATGCCGCCGGAGCCATTCATCAGCAGGTTCGGCACGCGGGACGGCAGCACGGTCGGCTCGGTGGTTTTGCCGTCGTAGTTGGGCTGGAACTCGACGGTGTTCTCACGAATATCGCGCACCATCTCCATCGCCAGGGGCGTCATGCGGCACTCGGTGTAACGCATAGCGGCCGCGCCATCGTTACCGCGGGAGCCGAAGTTACCCTGACCGTCTACCAGCGGGTATCGCATAGACCATGGCTGTGCCAGGCGCACCAAGGTGTCGTAGATCGCCCTGTCGCCGTGCGGGTGGTAATTACCCATCGTGTCAGCGACGGGCTTTGCGGACTTCACGTAGCTGCGCTCGGGGCGGTAGCCGTTGTCGAACATCGCGTAGAGGATGCGCCGGTGCACGGGCTTAAGACCATCGCGGACTTCGGGCAGGGCGCGTCCGACGATCACGCTCATGGCGTAATCGATGTAGCTGGACTTCATTTCCTCCTGCAGATCGATCGGTGTGACTCGATCGAAGAGGTTGTCGCTACCGTTATTGTCGTCGCTCACTGTTTTGAGAAGCCTTTCTGTTTAGCCTTCAGACCTATCTATTCTACCCCCTAGTTGCGGGTTTACTGTGCTTTGGAGGCTTTGTGACGCCACGTTTCCCGCCCCTTGAGGTGAATTCGAGATGTCGCATAGGTAAATAACTGTTAAACACGCGCGGAAGCTCCATTCTCGTGCTGCACGGCAGACAAACCAGGAGTTAGATCAAAGATGTTAGAGCACTGACCCTATTGCAGCCATAGTCGATTCGCAGCTATGACCGCTATCGCAAGAGGAAACCCCAATCATGAACTCTCCTAAGCCCCTCACCGCATTTCGCAAGGTCGCGTCGATGGCCGCCTCCAGCGCCCTGCTGCTTACTGCAGCCACCGGCGGTATGGGTGTTGCCGCCGCCGACGACGCTCAGGCCAAGCCGAAGACTCCCATCGAGCACGTCGTCGTCATCTACAGCGAAAACATCTCCTTCGACCACTACTTCGCCACCTACCCCAAGGCCGCAAACAAGGACGGCGAAAAGCTACAGTCCAACGACCAAAATGCCCCGAAGTTCAAGGCGAAGAAGGACACCCCGAAGGTCAACAACCTGGCTAGCGAAGATCTCCTAGGCAAGAACAACCCCAACTCCGTTAAGCCTTTCCGACTGGGACCAGATCAGGCCGTCACCGTGGACCAGAATCACGAATACTCTGCGCTGCAGGAGGCCTTTAACAACGGCAAGATGGACAAGTTCCCGGAGACCGTCTCCACCGACGTGGATAAGGACAACGAGGGTCTATACGCCCGCCCGGGCATGACCATGGGCTACTACGACGGCAACACCGTCACGGGTCTGTGGAACTACGCGCAGCACTACGCCATGAACGACAACAGCTACTCCACCATCTTCGGCCCGTCGACCCCCGGCGCGCTGAACCTGGTGGGCGCCACCGTCGCCGGCGCCACCATCCACGATCCGTCGAACGGCGAGCAGGTGAAGATCACACCGGGTGAGTCCGACGAGTTCGCCGGAGTATCCAAGGACGGCAAAACCGTTACCGTCGTAGGCGACCCGGATCCGCTGTACGACGACTGTTCCAACAGCTCTTCCTCCAAGACCGACGAGGTAGCTGCGCTGCACAACAAGAACATCGGTGACCAGCTAAACGAGAAGGACATCACCTGGGGCTGGTTCCAGGGTGGCTTCCGCCCGACGGAGAAGGCCACGGACGATGCCCGCGCTCGTTGCGGCGCCACCCACAAGACCCTGACCGGCCAGGAGAAGACAGACTACAACCCGCACCACCAGCCGTTCCAATACTTCGCATCCACCGCCAACCCGCACCACCTGGAGCCCAGCAACCCGGACATGATCGGCAAGTCCGATCAGGCCAACCACCAGTACGACCTGCAGGATTTCGATACCGCCCTGGAGAACAACAACCTGCCGGCCGTGAGCTACCTGAAGGCCTCCAACTACCAGGACGGCCATGCGGGCTACTCCAACCCACTGGATGAGCAGGCCTTCATGACCCACTACATCAACGAGATCCAGAACTCTGATCAGTGGAATTCCACCGCCATCGTCATCGCCTACGACGACTCCGATGGTTGGTACGACCACCGTGCCCCGAAGGTTCTGAATGGCTCCAAGGACACGACCAAGCTGGAGGAAACCGGAAAGCCGATCGACTCCAAGATCTGCACCACTGCAGCCAAGAAGGTCGGCGTAGCCGGTGACGAGAACGGCCAGTGTGGCCCGGGTACCCGCCAGCCGATGCTGGTTATTTCCCCGTACTCTAAGGTCAACCACGTGGACAGCACCTACACCGAGCAGACCTCGGTGACGAAGTTCATCCAGGACAACTGGGAGCTGGGCCGCCTCAGCGAGCACAGCTTCGATAACCGCGCGGGCAAGCTGGACAACATGTTCGACTTCGACAATGCCAGCGCCGAGAAGCTGTTCCTCAACGAGACCGATGGCACCGTCGCCAAGGACTACGACTCCATCGAGCGGGTGGATGACAGCGACCGCGCGGGCAAGAAGCTGAAGGACGTCGCCGAGGGTATGAACGACCCGAAGGTCACGGAGAAGGACGTGCAGAACGCTGCAGCTTCCAACAGCAAGAACAATGCTGCGGGTGGATCCGATGACTCCAACCACCTCGGTGCCTGGCTGGGCATGGGCGCAGTAGCCGTAATAGTACTGGGCTTCCTCACCTGGATTTCCAACCGCAAGGGCGGATCCGAGAGCTAGAACTAATAGGCGCCATTATTAGCCACCATCGGTACCAGCTATGACCTCCCCTGAATCATCGGATCGACCCCGCCCGCGGCGGCAGCCCGCCCGGGTTGTCGCAGCCCTCGCCGTGGCCTCTGTCTCGGCGAGCGCATTGCTGCTATCCGGCTGCTCTAGCGAGGATAGCGACAACGGCACAAACGCTGACGCCGACATTCACATCAAGAGCCGCCGCGCCTGCCCCTCCCCCGGCGATCTGCACGGCGACCTCAACCACATCCGAGTGACCAACACCGCGGACGCCTCCACCACGGTCTACGTCGCCGACCAGGAGGGTTTCGCCTACCAGACCCTCGAGCGCGTCGGCAGTTCCGCCACCCGCTCCTGGTCCGTGAAGCTGACCGACGGCACATACCACCTGACCTGCGTCTTCCAGGGTAAAAAGGCGATCTCTAGCGACGAGTTTAAGGTCACCGATTCTTCTCTTCGTGACGCCCCAAAAATGAAACCGATCACGGAGAAAGAGGTCACGGCCATATCCATCGCCCATGCGCGTGCACAAAAACCTCAGGTGCGCGACTGGGTGTCTAAAGACGACGCGCTGTTGCGCGCCGTGCGTTCCGGCGACCGCACAGCCGCCAAAGAAGCCTGGAAGACAGCTTACCTGGCCTACCGCAGGCTAGATGATTCCAACCACGAGTGGCCGGGGCCGGTGGATGACATCGCGGACTTCGGCACCAGTTCGAAGGCCAACGGCAATCAGGCCAAGGATCTTTCGGGCTATCACGGGCTGGAGTGGGGACTGTGGCACGGCGCGTCCATGGGCGATCTGCTCGACCCAGCCGAGAATCTGAACGAAGACGTCCACGAAGTGGCGGACGGCATCGAGCATTTTGCGATTTTTGCACCCAACTACGGTTTGCGAACCCACGAGGTCACCGAGGAGGTCGAACGTTTTGACCTGAAGAGCCACAACGATTTTGGAGCACACATCACGGGCAGCGCAGTACGGGCCGCCCTTTATTCCACCCGGTCTACCCTCGAACCACTGCGCGAACTGGTGGAAGACCGCGGGGCAGAGCTGCACGAATTGGATCGGCAACTGGATCGGACGGACGAGGTAGCCAAGAAGATGGCCGCTAAATACGACGGAAAGAAACCCTTCACCGCGTGGGATCAAGCCGATCAGCGTGAGTTGGGGGCAGCCATCGGCAAACTAAACGAACTGCTTGCCCCGCTGGCAACCATGACCGTGATCAGGAGGATGTAGTGAACTGTCCTTTTCATTCCCGTGCCACCGCAGACGACCACGGCGAGCAGAAAAACCGTCCCGAAGGCGCCCGGGTTTCGAGGCGCACAATGTTGGGCGGAATGCTTGGCTTGGCTGGAGTGGGTGGCGTCACTACCCTTGCAAAAACCGGCGCCACCGCCGAGGAATACCACGACAACGACGACGATCTGCCCGACTATCCGTTTGAAGGCGAGCACCAGCAGGGCGTAATTACTCCACCGCAAAAAGAGCTGATTATCTGCGGTTTAGATGTACTCGCAGAGGGACCCGAGGGGCTAAAGAACCTGCTGCAGACAATCACCAAGCGGGCGCGCGTGCTGACCACCGGTGGGCCGGCGGCGCCTGATGGGATCGCATACCCAGCGACGGATTCCGGGGAGCTGGGCGAGGACGTGCCGGTGGACGGACTGACGATCACGCTCGGGGCGGGCGCAACGCTGTTCGACGAACGCTTCGGGTTGAAGGCCAAGAAGCCAAAGCACCTCAAGACCATGAAGGCCTTCGCGGATGATTCGCTGAATCCCACGCAGTGCCATGGCGACCTGGTGATCCAGATTTGTGCACACAACCGGGACACGGCAATGCACGCGCTCCGCGACATTCTGCGCCACACGCGCGGGGCAATGGCGGTGCGGTGGCGCCAGTCGGGATACCAAAACCCGCCGCGTCCGAGCGGTACCCAACGCAACCACCTGGGGTTTAAGGATGGAATCGTTAACCCGACGCCCGAACAGCACGATGAGTTGGTGTGGGCAGGCACTGGCGAGCCGAAGTGGGCAGCCGGTGGCAGCTACATGGCCGTGCGTCTAATTGTGATGCTGACGGAGTTCTGGGATCGCATTTCCATCGCGGAACAGGAGCAGATCTTCGGTCGCGAACGATTCAGCGGCGGACCGCTTTCCGGTGGCGACGAGTGGGAGGAGCCAAACTACCTCGATGACCCTACAGGTGATGTGATTCCGGTGGATGCACACATTCGCCTAGCGAACCCACGCACCGAGGAGACAGCGAACCAGTTGATGCTCCGGCGCGCCTATAACTATGACAACGGCGTGTTGGACAATGGCACGCTGGACGTAGGTTTGGTGTTTGTGTGCTTTCAGCAGGATCTTCAGCGGCAGTTTATTACCGTGCAAAAGCGGCTTGAGGGCGAGCCTTTGGCGGATTACATCCGCCCGTATGGAGGTGGGTACTTCTATGTATTCCCAGGGGTCGCCGCGAAAGATGACTTTCTAGGGAAAGGCCTTTTCACTCCTCCATACGGGGGTAAATCAAAGTGACTGATGAAAATACTTGCGCATATATGCAATCTCGCGTTGACCAGCTTGTTTAGTGAAAATTCTTCCTAAACGCGCCTGAACAGGCACTTTTGTAATTCTTAGCACTGCTAAATACCTTGGCAAAGATTACTTTAAGAAAGTCAAACGTTTCACCCCACAATGCCAAATCTCGGCGACACACGAGAACACAGGAGAATGACATGAAGCTGTCCAAGAAGTTCACCGCTACCGCCGCTGCTACCGCTCTGGCTTCCGCAGCCCTGCTGACCCCGGTTGCTAACGCTCAGACCGCTGAGAACGGCACCGGCACTCCGGCAGCTCCGGCCGAGAACGACACCAACGCTGGCGACGAGCAGCCGGGCGCTGGCGACGAGAACGAGCCGGCCGGCTCCTCCAACATGAGCAAGGAAAAGAAGATCGCTGCTGGCGTCGGCGGCGCCATCGTCGGCCTGGGCGTTCTGGGTGCAGTCCTGGGCAACGCCGGCGACAAGGCCGAGGAAAAGAAGGACGAGAAGAAGGACGACGCCAAGGCTGAGGCACCTAAGGGTGAGAAGAAGGACGACGCTAAGGCTGAGGCTCCGAAGGGCGAGGGCGACATGAAGGGTGAAGAGGCTCCGGCTGCCGAGGCTCCGGCTGCCGAGGCTCCGGCCGCAGACGCACCTGCAGCTGAGGCACCGGCCGCTGAGGCACCTGCAGCCGAGGCACCGGCCGCTGAGCGCAACGTTCAGCTGGCTAACACCGGTGTTAAGCCGGAGATCTCCATCCTGGCTGGTCTGGCTCTGATCTCCATGATCGCGGGCGCTTGGATGATGTTCTCCCGCCGCGAGGCATAAAGAACTCTCCTACTAAAACCCGTGCTCTCCTACCGGGAGCGCGGGTTTTGTTTTACCTCCTAGGCAGAGATCTCGCGCCAGAACGTCTCCAGCCGATCCGACACGACCTGCGGTTCACGCGCCCAGCGATTGTGTCCCAGCGGCGCGTCGAGTTCCTCAATCGTCACCATATCCGCGGGCAACTCTGCCCCCAGGTGTTCTGCGGAAGCAAGCGGGCAGTCCTCGTCATTCGTACAGCGGGTGAGCAAGACAGGAATACGAACAGCTTTCTTAGCTTCTTCGTAATCCATATCCTGATCCGCCAGTTTGTGCAGACGGTTGGTGTGCCCATAGCGGAACCACTCGCGCAGCTGCACGCCGGACTGGCGCCCATAACCCGCTAAGTCCAAAAAACCCGCAGGCTGATAGCCGAATAACAGAATATTCAGCATGATCTGGTACGTTCCGAAACGCAATCGCGCGTATTGCTTCCCCTTAAAGCCCCGGTAGTAAGGCGTTCCAGAGCCGACACCCATCATGCCGCGAATCCCCAGCTCCTTAGCCTCAGGCCTAGCTAGGAACAGCGAGCCGATCTGTCCACCCATCGAATGGCACAGCATAAGCGTCGGGTGATTCTTATTGACGCCCAACGCTTCCTTTGCCGCGCGGATCGTTCGGGGATAATCCCCAGAGGCCAGGTGGTGATAACCCCACTTATGCTTCCGAGTGGCTACCGCCGTAGATGTACCCTGACCGCGCAGTTCACCGGAGATCACCGGATAGCCGCGGTCGGCCAGCTCCCATGCAATGGGGTCGTAGTACCGAGCGCCCATTCCAAAACCAGGCCAGATCACAATGAGGGGACGAGTACGATCCCACCCAGCATTCACCAGATCCTGCACGGGATTCTCAGCGGAGCTGGAGGCGGTGGCGTCATTAACAACCTTCTCCCCTACCCGTGGGGTGCCGGGCAGGAAGATACGCATCTGCGAGGTTGAGCCGTCGGCCATCGTGACTGGCACCAGAGTGGGCTGGCGACGTGCCGGCGTGGAAGTGTACTTCGCTTGGGGTTTCGAATCGCTCACAACATTCGATTAAACAACAAATAAGCGCACGTCGCGGGGTATTCAGGCGATGGCCTGTTCACGCTCACCATTTCGGTGGGCGTTCGTGATGGCCTCGGTGAGGTGACGGCGCAAATCCACGAGCGCTTCGGCGATGCCGGCTGGAGCTAAACGTCCAGGAAGCGCACGTCGCGGGCGTTCTTAGTGATGAAGCTGCGGCGTGCCACAACATCATCACCCATCAGCACGCTGAAGATCTCATCGGCGGCAGCAGCATCTTCCAGATCCACGCGGCGCAGCGTACGTACCGTCGGATCCATGGTGGTCTCCCACAGCTCCTTGGCGTTCATCTCGCCCAGACCCTTGTAGCGCTGGATGCCGTCATCCTTGTTGATCTTGCGTCCCTGTGCCAAGCCTTCTTCCAACTGCTCGTCACGCTCGCGATCACTAAAGGCAAAGCCCGGCTCGCCCTTAGCCCATTTCAATTTGTACAGCGGCGGCTGGGCCAGGTACACGTAGCCCTCCTCCACCAGAGGACGCATAAAGCGGAACAGCAGGGTCAGCAGCAGGGTGGCGATGTGCTGGCCATCCACATCGGCGTCGGCCATCAGCACGATCTTGTGATAGCGCAGCTTTTTAATATCGAACTCGTCGTGAATACCGGTGCCCAAAGCCGTAATGATGGCCTGAACCTCATTGTTCTTCAGCACCTTATCCATGCGTGCCTTTTCCACGTTCAGGATCTTGCCGCGTAGCGGCAGGATGGCCTGGTACATGGAATCGCGGCCGGACTTAGCGGAACCACCTGCAGAGTCACCCTCCACGATGTACAGCTCGCTGAGCTTCGGGTCACGCGAACGGCAATCGGCCAACTTGCCCGGCAGGCCACCGATATCGGAGGCCGACTTGCGGCGCACCATGTCGCGAGCCTTGCGTGCGGCATCGCGTGCGTGGGCAGAAGCGACTGCCTTGTCGATGATGGCCTTTGCCTCTGCTGGGTTCGCATCCAACCAATCGGCCAGGTGCTCGTTCACAGCCTTCTGCACAAAGCCCTTGATTTCGGTGTTTCCAAGCTTGGTTTTCGTCTGACCCTCGAACTGCGGGTCGCCAACGCGAACGGAAATGACGGCTGCTAGACCTTCGCGCACATCATCACCGCTGAGCTTCGGATCCTTTGCCTTCAGCAGCTTGTGATCACGAGCATAACGGTTCATCAACGAGGTCAAGGCCGCGCGGAAACCTTCCTCGTGAGTACCGCCTTCAAAAGTATTGATGGTGTTAGCAAAAGTGTGAACAGACTGGCTAAATCCACTGTTCCACTGCAGAGCAACCTCAACCTCGTGATCCTCGCCGACCGCTTCGAAGGAAACAATCGTCGGGTGGATCGCGGTGCGCTTCCGGTTGATGTACGCAACGTAATCCTTCAGACCCTCTGGGTAGTGGAATACGCGGGTACGCGGCCCCTTCTTCTTTTCAGCCTCCGCAGCCTTCTCTTCCGCGGACTTTGGAGCTGCGGCATCCTCTGCTGCGCTCTCCAGCTCCTCATCGTCCTCAAGATGTTCGCGCTCATCAGTCAACTTGATGGTCAGACCCTTATTTAGGAAAGCCATCTCCTGCAGGCGCTTAGCCACCGTGTCGAAGTTGAACTCAACGGTTTCAAAAATCTCTGGATCCGGCCAGAATCGCTGTGTCGTGCCGGTGCCCCGAGCCTTTTTTACGCGCTGCAACTCATCAGGCACAGCCGCGTTGAAGTTCTGGAGCCACAGGTAGCCATCGCGCTTAATCTCAGTCTCCATGTGAGTGGACAGGGCGTTAACCACCGAAATACCCACACCGTGTAGACCACCGGATACTGCATAAGAGTCCGAGTCGAACTTGCCGCCTGCGTGCAGCTGCGTCATAACTACCTGCACGGTCGGCGGGCCGGTCGGGTGATCCTCTACCGGGATACCACGGCCATCGTCGATGACCTCTACGCCACCATCGGCCAATAGCGTTACGCTAACTTCCTTGGCATAACCTGCCATGGCCTCGTCAACCGAGTTGTCCACAACTTCCCACACCAGGTGGTGCAAGCCACGCTCACCGGTGGAACCGATGTACATGCCGGGGCGCTTTCGAACGGCCTCCAGGCCTTCGAGGATCGTAATCGAATTCGCGCCGTAGTCGCTCTGCTTCTGTGGTTCAGCCACGGTGGGTCAAACTCCTTCTCTCGCGCGTAAATAACCACCCTATTCTAGCGCGTTGGAGGCCAAAAGGTGCCATTGGACAGGCCGTTTGGGCCATTCAGAATCAGTTAACACTCCCAACTGACTTATCCGAAGTCATCCCGTGGCCCCCGTCCCTGCACGCGGAGCTTGCCATACTTCGGCCGCTGAATATTGGGACCCACAATGCGAAGTTGAGCCACCACGTCCTCCCCTGCGCGCTTCGCGATCGCCTGCAGAATAACAGTCTGCATATAACGCAGCTGGGTAGTCCACGGAGTCGAATCGCACTCAATTACCAGCACCTGCGAGTCCTCTTCATAACGCACAGGCCGAGTGTGTTCGGCAATTTTGTCACCCACAAGCTCTGGCCATGCATTCATAATCCTGGCAACGCTTACTCGCTGCTGCCAACCTTGCCGTTTGATCTCTAACCCAATCAACGAGCCAAAACGCTTCGGATCCCGATAGCTGCGATCTAATCGGCCATCCATTCGGGTCTTGTATCTTGACGGCCCACCCGGTGTTTTCTTCTTCTTTTTTCGTGGTGACGCCACCATCGGCAACTCGGCCTGGGGAGAACCACCCGCCTGTTTCATAGCATCGAGGGCTTGCGCAACAGGATCAATCGACACTGTCTTCGCCACCCTTCACCGCTTTGTCAGACACTTCTTGAGGTTGAGCTTTCAACTCCTCAATAGTGTAAATCTGCGCAACATCCCGCAAGGCCTCGGGAATGTCCTCATCCACTGCCGCCGTGATCAACACTTGCTCAGCGCTGGAGATGAGGTTAACGAGATGGTGGCGTCGAGAAGCATCGAGTTCCGCAAAAACATCATCGAGAATAACGACGGGCTCGACCCCATCACCGCGCTGCATAAAAAACGCGGCGAGGCGCAGGGAAAGAGCAAAAGACCATGATTCACCATGAGATGCGTATCCCTTCGCCGGTTGATGACCCAGCATCAGGTTAACGTCATCGCGGTGGGGGCCAAGAAGTGTGGTACCACGCTCGACCTCCTGAGGACGCTTCGTGGCGAAGGCTTGCAGCAAGGTAGCCTCGGCAATCTCCGGGCTAAGCAATGCGGTGGGCTGGTCGGGTTCGCTCACACCTAGATGAATTCCCAGTTCGGTCAGCTCAGTGTCGATGGTGGACGTATAGGACATGTGCGCCGGACGCGACTGTGGTGCCAACGATTGGTAGGTCTGCTGTAAATGTGGAGCTAGATCGTGGACGATTTGCACCCGTGCAGACATGATCTGTCCACCCAAGGCGGCCAATTGGCTATCCCAGACATCAAGGGTGGCCAACGCAGATTCCGCGTCGGCCTTGATCTCCTCGGATAGGTTGTGGCTGGCTCCCTTCGGAGCACCGACAACAAGGCGCAGGGCAAAAGCAGACTGCCGGAGAAGTGCATTGCGCTGACGTAGAGCTTTATCATAGTCCGCCTTAACCGCCGCCAGGCGCGGGTAGCGGGCAATCATGATTGTGTCCAAGAAATGGCGACGTTGCTCCGGCTCGCCTCTAATCAAGGCCAGGTCTTCTGGCGAGAACAACGTCGTTCGCACCACACCCAGCAGATCACGGGGAGATTTCATGGCCGTGCGATTAATGTGAGCGCGATTCGAACCCCGAGCGCGAATGGCGAGGTGGGCTGTGAGTTCGCGGCCATTGTTCACGGCCGTGGCGGACACATTGGCGATGTCTTCACCGCGTCGCACAAGGGCTGCGTCCGAGTTCACACGGTGGGAACTGAGGTGTGCAAGGTAACCGAGTGCCTCAACGATATTGGTCTTTCCGTAGCCATTGGGCCCAGAGAAGATCGTAATACCAGGGCTAAGCTGCAGGTCGAGTTCCTCCCACGACCTGTAATTGCTCAGACGGAGATTGGAGACGTACACAGTTAGCTAAAGGCTTGCCTTGGTTTTCGTAGTTTCGGGATCAGCCCGGCAGGCGCACTGGCATCAGCAGGTAGGTGAAGTCCGTTTCCGGGGTAGCGAAGTTCCCCTCAGCGTCTGCTTCCGGCAACTCGCCTGGATCGGGGAGAAGGATCGCGGGGCGAGAAGCCATGGTGAAACCGAAGACCACGCGCGGAGTGTGGATGGCCGCCAGCCCCTCCTTGAGGTAACTGGGGTTAAAGGCAATAACCAGTGGTTCGCCGGCAAAAGCACAATCCAAGGTTTCCGTTGCGGAGCCAACATCGCTACCGCCTGCAGAAAGGGTAACGGTGTTGTCCTTGAAATCCATCCGAATCTGCGAGTTCCGCTCAGCGACGATGGAGACGCGCTTGATGGCCTCTTGAAGAGGAGCAATCTCCACACTTGCCAAAGCCGTGTGCGTCTTAGGCAGCAGTGGGCGGAACTTCGGGAATTCTGCATCCAACAGGCGTGTCGTGGTGTGACGCGATTCAGTGGAAATACCCAGAAGGCCATCTGCACCAATATCTTCGCCTGTACCGACGGCAATCTCGATTGGATCCGTGTTGGCCGGATCCATGGAACGGGCGGTATCTGCCAGAGTCCGAGCTGGAATCAACAGCTTTGCCTGCGCATCAGCCTGAGCGGGATTCCACTGGAAGTTGCGGACCGCCAGACGGAAGCGATCGGTAGCAACCATAATCACATCTTCGCCGTCGATTTCTACGTGTACGCCAGTAAGCATTGGCAACGTGTCATCACGACCAGCTGCAACAGCGACCTGCGCAATAGATTCAGCAAAGAGGTTTGGATCGATAGTGCCTGTGACATCCGGCAGATCCGGTAGTACTGGATAATCCTCGATCGTCATTGCCGGGAGCTCGAACTTGGACTTACCTGTTTTCAGAGTCACAGTCGTGCCATCGAACTCGATATTGATTGGCTTGTTAGGCAGGGAGCCGACAATATCGGAAGCCAGTTTTCCGGCAACCAGAATCTTTCCGGGCTCGTTGACCTCGGCGTTGATGCGTACTCGGGTAGAGACCTCACGGTCGAATCCGGAAAGTTCCAATCCCTCGTCATCGGCAACGATCATCACACCGCGCAAGATGGGTTGGGTGGGCTTGCTGGGAAGGGAGCGGGCTACCCAACCGAGGGCAGATGCGAAGTCATCCTTGGGAACAATGAAACTCACTGTCTGGCTATCCATGCTCAATCTAACTTCCGTGTCTTCGTCGTGCTCGAGCGTCTCGTTCTTCTCGAGGTTCGTCTGATCAAGATTAACCCACAAGCTCTATTTCTGTTTATTCCCTTTTATTTAGAGAGATAGCAGTCGTAGTAGGTGTTGTGGATCCTGTGCACAAACCCTAATCCATGCATGTCAGGACGTGGGTTCGGATGTTGATGCGTCGGTGGATGAACTGTGAATAACGCATTTGCAATGTGGATAACTCGGTTGCCCTGCGAGTTGTACACAATCTGTCCACTGCTGTTTACCCAGTTTAGACGCAGTTTTCCCCAGGGTTCATTGGGCTGTGGTGTGAGCCATCCAACTCTCCATGTTGATTTCGAGAATTCTTAAGACACATCGTTGCTACCCCTTGAATTACAAGTTTGGAATTACATCTGTGGAAAACATTGTGGAATTGTGGATAACTCGATTGAATCCCGGTCTACCAAAGGTCAGGGAATCGTGAGTTATCCCCAGGCTGCTTGTGGATAACTCAGTAAAGCTGGGGAAAACTGTGGGTAACTCGCTCCCCGGCCGCTCTATAGGGGGTGGAAAGGTCAGACGACGGGGCTAATCCCGGGCATGGGACTTGATCTTTTGTGTGAGTTCTTGCACCTGATCGAACACCTTCTTGTTCTCCGAGAGGGATTCGCGCACGCGACGTTCGGCATACATCACCGTGGTGTGGTCGCGTCCGCCGAAAGCACTTCCCAACTTCGGCAGAGAAAGATCCGTCAGTTCTCGGCAGAGATACATTGCGATCTGCCGAGCCTGCACAAACTTCTTGGCCCTACCCTTGCCTATGAGCTCATCGGTGGTGAGATTGAAGTAGTTCGCCACCACCTCAATCACATGCTGAGGAACAATTTCCACATCCTGATCGGCCGGCGAAATATCGCGTAACGCAATTTCTGCGGTTTCGACCGTCAGCGGTTCATGGCTAAGCGCGCAATAGGCCGTCACGCGGATCAAAGCACCATCGAGCTCACGAATCGATTTCTCATAGCGGCTCGCGATCAGTACCTTGACGTCCTCAGGTAGCTGCACATTGTCGGATTCTGCTTTCTTCGTGAGAATCGCAATGCGCGTTTCTAGATCCGGAGTCTGAACATCGGTAATCAGTCCGCCTTCAAAGCGAGTGCGCAGGCGATCTTCCAACGTGGTCAGCTGTCGTGGAGGTCGGTCGGAACTCAGCACAATCTGCTTATTTGCCTGGTGCAATGCATTGAATGTGTGGAAGAACTCCTCCTGCGTCGATTCTTTGTTCTGAAGGAACTGGATATCGTCAACGATCAGCATGTCTAGATTGCGGTAGCGCCGCTTGAAGGATTCACGAGTGTCATTGGCGATGGAGTTAATGAAGTCATTCGTCAGCTCTTCGGAACTCACGTACTTCACCCGCATGTTTGGCTGTAGCTCTTTGGCATAGTGTCCAATTGCATGCAGCAAGTGGGTCTTCCCCAACCCAGACTCACCCCAGATAAACAGAGGGTTGTAGGCCTTTGCGGGTGCTTCTGCAACAGCCCGGCAGGCTGCGGCGGCGAAGTTATTCGACGAGCCAACAACGAAGCTGTCGAATGTGTAGTTCTTGTTCAGCAGAGAATCGCCATCCAGCCCATCGTTGAAGTTCGATGAAGGCTGCGGCGCAACGTTCTGTCGCGGCGGCACCCGGTGGGCTTGTTCCTTATTTGTCCAATGTTTCGGCGTTGGGGATGGGTTCGGATCGATGTGGTTTTCCGTCGCAGCGTATTGTCCTGCGAGAGCATCGGCATCGTGCTCCCGTCGCTGAGCAGCTTCTTCCTCAGTCTCCGCCGCCGAGCCGTCTTTTTCCTGTGCTTGGTGAACCAGTGCTTCTACCTGGAAGGTTGATAGGTCGTCTGCGGTAGCTACCGAACTTTTTTCTGACGCCCCTTCGTGGATATCGCCTGTCGTTTCGGTGTCACTCTCAGACTGTGTGCCCTGCTTGGGTTCCTCTGATTCTGCCTCTACGGATTCCCCATTCGTGCTGGTGATCGCAAGGCTGACGGAAAGATCCAAACGAGCTTTGAGGACATGCTTGATGGGATCGATGAGGTCTTTTTCGATCGATTCCTTGGTCCACTTATTGGGTGTTTCAAGCACGACGATCCGTCCCATAAGCCCCACCGGTTTGACCTTGCGCAGAAGTGAACGCTGTTTGGGGGAGATAGGTGGAAGATCGGGGTCGGGATTGGCGGAGGAGCTATCCGCGAGCCAATCGTGCATGATGGCATCCCACATGTCGGGAAAGTGTTCCTCGATAGAGAAATTCGAGTTGCTCATAGGGGCTCCAGGGTCAGGGCTGTTCTTAGCGTAAGAGTTTTCGGGGGTGGCGTAGAGGTAAACGGGGGGTTAAACCAGCGGTAGTTCTCAATTCCGTCTTTTATGTAGTTGTTCACCTCGTCGTACACAGTGGGAAATGCCGTATATCCTGCATTTGCACATAGTTATGCACACCTGTGGATAACTTCTCTTCACATGTTATCCCCAAGGTACAGGCTCCTTGTGGATAACTCTAATCAGAGCCTCAATATTCACTTTACCTGCATAAATAGGGTGTAAAGTAAAGGTTTAGTGTTTGGGGGTGAGGGAGTTTTCCACAAGGTCCATCGTCATTTGACGAAGTTAGATCTAGGCTTTACACACCTACTTCCACCCCGTTGGTTTCGTCGAAACGGGAAGGTGCTTTCTGGAGACATCCAATGATGTTCTGACGAGTATTTATTAGAGGCAGCTGCATCCTCTTCGAGGGCGCCGTCTCTAAAATTTGGATAACTTACGTCACAGCACGTATCCTTGACTCGTCTATGGCAACCCATATGTGGCAGCAGTTCACCACGCTGCCTATCGGGTGCCTCCGGTATCGGCGCCATTCTTCTCGGAGTTTGCCGGTACAACTGTCCACTTAAATTTGTGGGCGCATCGCTGGCTAAGCAATATCCCAGCTTCTTTAGCGCTGGGCAGCCTGCTGTCGTCATATGCGGTGTGCGCACAGCTAATGAATGTTAAGGAGTGAAGTACCGTGGCCAAGGGCAAGCGTACTTTCCAGCCCAATAACCGTCGTCGTGCACGCGTGCACGGTTTCCGTACTCGCATGCGTACCCGCGCTGGCCGTGCCATCGTTTCCGCACGCCGCAACAAGGGTCGCAAGTCCCTGACTGCCTAAGTAAGGCATTGACGTCCCCTCCACCCCAAGAATCTTGGGGTGGATTGTCGTAGGGGCGTCAATTAAAAGAAAGAGCCACCACAGTGCTAGCTCCTAAGCACCGGCTTCGGTCAACTTCCCTTTTTGGGAAGACGATCCGGAACGGCCGGAAGAAAGGTAGCCGCACTGTGGTGGTTCACGTTTTAGTGGGGGGTGAAGGGGCCGAGGCTTTGCCGGCACCCTTACAAGAGGCAGCCACAGCTGGACCGCGAATGGGACTGGTTGTCTCCAAAGCCGTTGGAAACGCTGTGACCAGGCATAATACATCACGCAAGATTCGCCATGCCTTTCGGACTGTATTAGATGAAGGCAAACTGGATTTCCCAGTTGGAACAACTTTGGTGATCCGCGCTTTGCCGAAGAGCGCCGAGGCAAGCTTTGAGGAGTTGGTCGGTGATGTGCGTAGCTGCATCCGACGGGCCCTCCCCCGGTGACGGTGCAGAAGGCACGGTTAACGCGCACGAGGGTAAGTCGCGGAAGCGCGGCCTCGGAGCTCGAATGGCTCGCCGAGTAATCCTTGGTTACCAAAGTTATGTTTCACCCCTTAAAATGGGGCCAACGTGCCGTTTTGAACCTACGTGCAGTAACTACGCTTTAATCGCTATCGGCCGACATGGTCTGATTAAAGGGTCAATACTTACGCTAGGTCGATTGGCCCGCTGTGGGCCATGGCATCCGGGAGGTTGGGATCCTGTCCCTCCTCGTCGTCCCTTGCGCCTGTGGAGCAGGCGACACCGTTAGGCTGTTCGTTTGTGGAACTGCTAGCTGGGTCGTCAGCAACATAGGCCTTACTAGACCAATATCAGGAGAAACCTCGAGTCGCCATGGATTTTATTTATTATCCAGTGTCCGGCGTTTTGTGGTTCTGGCATAAGCTGTTCAGCTACGTCCTCAGCCCGGACTCGGGATTCACGTGGGCGCTAGCGATCATGTTCCTCGTTTTCACCATCCGTATTTTGTTGGTGAAGCCGATGGCCAATCAGCTGCGCTCGTCCCGCAAAATGCAAGAAATGCAGCCGAAAATGCAGGAGCTGCAACGCAAGTACAAGAATGATCGACAGACGCTAGCGATCGAGATGCGCAAGTTGCAGAAGGAAATGGGCGTTAACCCTTTGGCTTCCTGCTTGCCGATGCTGGTGCAGATGCCGATCTTCCTTGGCCTGTTCCACGTGCTGCGTTCCTTTAACCGTACCGGTAATGGTGTGGGCCAGTTGGGGATGTCCGTTGAGGAAACCCGAAACACGCCAAACTATTTCTTCGGAGTAGATGAGGTTCAATCGTTCCTCGATGCGCGTATCTTCGGTACCCCGATTTCTGGCTTCATTTCCATGGATCCTCAGAACTACCGCGCGTTCTCCGCTGATGGCGTGGTGGACTTTACGCGAACCAACATCATTGTTGTTGTCGTGCCGATGATGCTCGTAGCGTCTGTTCTGATGCACTTCTCCGCACGCATGTCTATGGATCGCGCTGCAAAGCGCCGCAAGGCATCCCCGGCTAAGGGGAATGATCCCAAGGCTCAGCAGATGCAGATGCAGATGGACATGATGCAGAAACTCATGCTCTGGGTTATGCCGGTTCTTTACCTGCTGGGTGGTTTCGCATGGCAGGTTGGCCTGGCTCTGTACATGGTCACGAACATGACGTGGTCCTACTTGCAGCAGTTCTTCCTCTACAAGAAGATGGATGCAGAAGAAGAGGCCGAGAAGGAGGCAGTTGCCGCTTCGAAGCGTACCTCTGCTCCTAAGGTCGGAGCGCGTCCGAATAATCCAAAGAAGAAGGGCAAGAAGCGGAAGTAGCTCGCTACTGTACGTTGCCAATTACTTATAGAACCGTCACCTATGAGGTGGCGGTTTTTTGTTTGCCCTGCTCCCCTTCCCGGGTGCTGTCGTTCCGGCTAGTGGCTATAGAATGGGCGGAGTACATCAGTTTGAATGTTTCACGTGAAACATTCGGCGTGGTTTCACGTGAAACATGCCCATCCTCCCACCTTTTGAAGGAGTGCCCAGATGGCGAATCAGGACGATTCCACCGTTGCCAACCCTCAGTTGGGTGAACCACCAGCGATAGCCGAGGACGTGTTTGGGGATCGGCTTCCCCTCGCTCGTGTATATGCAGAGTTTCTAGCATCTGCCGGGATAGAGAGAGGTTTGCTCGGTCCGAGAGAGGTGCCGCGTATCTGGGAACGTCATGTTCTTAACTCTGCAGTCCTTGGCGAAGTAATCGATCCGGGTCAGCGAGTGATCGACGTTGGATCTGGTGCGGGTCTTCCGGGCATACCGTTGGCTATCGCACGCCCGGATCTTAAGGTTCAACTTCTAGAGCCGCTGTTGCGTCGTTATAACTTTCTCCAAGAGATCAATGATGAGCTTGAGCTGGGTTGCGATGTTATCCGTGGCCGTGCGGAAGAACCAGATGTGGTAAGAGCCATTGGTGGCGCCGATGTAGTTACCTCCCGCGCAGTTGCGCCTTTAGGGAAACTGGCTCGTTGGTCTATCCCCCTAGTTCGAGTCGGTGGTGCGATGAAGGCTTTGAAAGGTGGTTCTGTCGCAGAGGAATTGGAGCGTGACGCAAAGGAGATTTCAAAGGCCGGTGGTGGCGAGGGAACCATTGAGCTGGTTGGTGAGTCTAAGGTTGCTGAGCCGACTCACGTCATCATAATTCCTCGCGTGAAATAGGCATCGATTCATTGGAGACCTTCAAGTTTCAATATTGGTAAAAGACTCAGGGGCACGCCATGATCTCCTTGAACGTGCCACCTATTCCTAGCCTTGTGCTCTCGTTGAGACGTAGGACAGGCTGCATTATTCTTTACGTACACCCCGATGTTTCACGTGAAACATCGGTTCTCGACTTCAGGATTGGACGTAAATGTCGAATATCGACATGGATGACACACCCATTGGTCGCGCAGCTCGACAAGCGGCGCGAATGAAGAACCCAAATCGGAACCAGCTTCCGAAGCCGCCAAAGTGCAGAAAGATTACCATCGCCAATCAAAAGGGTGGAGTAGGTAAGACGACTTCTACCGTTAATTTGGCGTGGTCTTTAGCGCTGATGGGTATGAGGGTGCTTGTTATTGATCTTGATCCGCAGGGAAACGCCTCCACTGCGTTAGATGCTGTTCATCATGCTGGGACTCCCTCAAGTTACGAGGTTCTCTTGAATGAGATGACTATCGATGAGGTTATGCAGGGCAACAGAGACAACGACAATATCTTCTGTGTGCCTGCAACGATTGATCTCGCGGGAGCCGAAATTAACCTTGTTAATGAGGTACGTCGTGAGTACCGACTTGCCACGGCTTTGAATGACTCATGGTTGGAAGAACAAGGTTTTGACTACGTCTTTATTGACTGTCCCCCGTCGCTTGGACTGTTGACTATTAACGCCATGGCGGCCGTAGATGAGGTTCTGATTCCGATTCAGTGTGAATACTATGCGCTCGAGGGCGTGACCCAGCTTATCGATAATATCGCCATGATTCGTGAGAGTCTGAACCCAAATCTTCATATTTCTGGTGTACTCCTAACCATGTATGATGGCCGTACGAAGCTATCACTGAACGTTAGTGATGATGTGCGCACGCATTTCGGCTCGGTTGTTTTGGATAACCACATACCTCGCAACGTAAAGGTGTCCGAGGCGCCAAGTTATAACATGACCGTGCTTCAATACGATGGCGGTGCTCCCGGTGCCCTTGCCTACTATGACGCGGCTAAGGAATTTGCGGAACGTGGCGACTACGTTCCATCCCCAGAAACGGCCCCCATTGGGATTGCCCCAGAACTCCACGACGGTGGTGTTCAATAGTGGGGAAAAACAATAAAGCGGGTTCAAAATTGTCTAAGAAGAGCTCCAAACAAGTGAAGTCAAAAGATGACAAAGCGCCTTTGAATCCTTCGAACGCTGATGACTCGAAGATGATGCCTCAACCTAGTAAACCAGCTGACAATCCAAACGGAGATGCGGCTACTGCTACTCAGCGCATGCCTTCTCCGAGGAATAGAAAGCCACAAATGCCCTCCCCCAGTGCCGTTGGCAATCAGCGTCGCGGTGGGTTGGGTCGCGGCTTGGCCGCCCTCATCCCGACTGGGCCAGCTCGACCGTCTCTTGGCGATGGTGCCGCAGACATAGTTCTCGGCAATAGCTCGGCGACTAGGTCTACGTCTGAGGCGAACGGCTTAACAACTGCGGCTGGTGAAAATAACGCTTCGTTCCCCCAGTCAAAAGTCAACACTACGGATACGCCATCTACCTCCCCCAGTATTAAGAAGGGCGAGCATCGTACATCAGATGATGTAAAGAATTTTGCCTCGGAAAAACCTGCTCAAGAAGGTGTTGAGAGGGGTACCTCAGGTATAGGAGCGAAACGTCACAGTGACGTTTCGGATGGTCCCAACGCAGCCGACCAAAATAGTCGAGGATCAATTTCCGGTCGCTTCGACGAGCCGAACACAGAAGACAATGTTTCACGTGAAACATCGACAGAGGATTTTGGTGCTTCGTACCAAGAGATCCCGCTGGAGGCTATTCGCACGAACGCGAAGCAGCCCCGTGAAGTTTTTGATGAAGAAGCGCTACAAGAGTTGGTGCACTCCATCAAGGAATTCGGCCTTATGCAACCGATTGTGGTGCGTCGTGCTCCCGATGAGAACTCGACCTATGAACTCATCATGGGTGAACGCCGATACCGTGCCGCTAGTCGCGCAGGCTTCGACGTAATTCCTGCAATCGTTCGCGAGACCGCTGACGATGAGATGCTCCGTGACGCTCTCCTGGAGAATATTCATCGCGTACAACTCAATCCGTTGGAAGAAGCGGCTGCGTATCAGCAGCTCATGGAGGAGTTCGGTGTAACTCAAGAGCAGCTGGCAAGAAAGATCGGACGTTCACGGCCGCTCATTACGAATATGATTCGTCTACTGCAGTTACCCGTTTCTGTACAGCGACGAGTCGGTGCAGGTGTACTCAGCGCCGGTCATGCCAGAGCGCTCTTGGGTTTGAAGCTCGGGGCTGAAGCTCAGGAGAACTTGGCTAATCGCATTGTGACAGAGGGTATGAGTGTTCGAGCCACTGAAGAAGCGGTCACTTTGCTCAACCGGGGCGATAGCGGCGAATTGAACTCCAAGAAGACCATCCGAAAGCCTCAACAACTTCCGGATGAGGTTTCTAACTGGGTAGATACCGCCTCAGATGCGCTGGAAACCAAGGTTTCAGTGCAGATGGGGAAGAAAAAAGGAAAGATCGTTGTTGAGTTCGGTGGGCCTGAGGATTTCGACAGGATTATTGAGCTTTTGAAGTTCAAAAAGCATTAGTCGGGCTCCAGCGAATCAATAGAGTACCAATATTTAAAATGAAAGGTATCCCATGCCTTTGAGCGTGACTGAAGCAATTGACCAGCGCCGAGCTACACGAAAGTTTAAGAGCCAGCCTTTAAGCAAAGAGGTTCTGGACCGGGTTGTGAGGAATGCATTGGAGGCTCCTAGTGCCTTCAACGCACAAATGCGAGATCTGGTAGTTGTCCAGGATCAGAGTGTCAAGCAGGCAATTTTTGATGCCTCTGGCCAGCAGCAATTCCTAGATGCGCCAGTGGTCTTCGTGGTGGTAGGACGATCTGGAGTAGTTCCGGAGGATGCAGAAGAGATCCTTGGCGCAGATTTAACGGAAAAGGTTCGCGGTTTTAATGGCAACGCCTCTGCGGCCAAGCTACGCGAAATTGGTATTCGTGATGCAATGTTGGTGGCCGGGTTCTTGCTCCTTGCGGCTCAGGAACAAGGATTGTCTACCTCCCCTACCACTGGATGGAACGAGGAGGGCGTCAAGAAGGCTATCGGACTGGAGGGGCGAGAAGATCGCTCAATTGCATTGGTTATCGCGGCGGGTTACGCGGACGAAGAACCCGTTCACCCTGGCCGTGCGCTAAACAGGCGCGTGGATGATCGATACTAAGAAGAACGAATTCGGTTAGAAATCCCCGATGTTTCACGTGAAACATCGGGGATTCGGCTTTGAGAAAACTCTTCATTTCCGCCCGGCCGTGGGATGAGCGCTATAGGATTCACGTTGTTGGATCCTTCGGATTTATGGAAAGTAAGGACCCTGCAGCTTGCGCATCATTGATCGTCTGAACGCTGAAAGGAAAAGATGTGGAAGTAAGTATCCGCGCCATAACCCCTCAGCGTTCCGAGGATCTAGAATCAGGTGCTGCTATATCGACTTTTTGGCCGTTCCCAGCTGACTACGGCAGGAAGGGGAATGAAAACTGCGATCCGATTTTTGACAAGCAACTATGGCTGCATAACGTCATGATGGAATGGGGAATCTGCGGCTATACGGCGTTTGTGGGCACTGGAGACGCGGGTACGCACTCTGTGCCTGCAGCGACCGTGTTCTTTGCCCCTGCGCGGTATATGCAGGGCATCTCCAAGTTTCCAACTGGGCCAATTTCACCCGATGCAATCTTGCTGAGTACGGTTCATGTAGCCCTCCCATACATGGGTCTCTACCTGGAACACCAGCTAATCGATACGGTGATTACGGAGGCCCACAGGCGTGGCGTGAAAGCCGTCGAGGCTTTTGCTCGTGTAGAGGACTTTGACGAAGATCTTGCGAGGCAATTGGGCAGTGCTTCGGTGACGGAGACGGATCGAGGAGGTGTAAGCCGCCAGTACGATCAAGCTGGTGACAAAGAGGGCGAATACAGCGCCCTAGAATCCCTGAAGTATGTTCCGGAGTCCTATCGGGGATGGGAAGCGGCTGCCGAAGTACATGACGCCGCGGATGAAGACGTTCTAGATATTGCTCCCATGCTCTCCGAAGACATATTGGAAGCGGAGGGCTTCAAAGTGGTAAAACACCATCGGCGTTTCCCCCGCTATCGCTTTGAAATCAATGGAAATAATTCCTTGTTTAGCGACTTCGCAGAAGAGGATCATGCAAGGGTAAATGGACCTGAAAAGCTATCTACCGTAATCGGAGGCAAACAAGCACCTGGCCCAATGGGGAACCTACTTCTGCGGAAGCTCTTCCTGTAGAAGCTCAACAAAGCTAAACGTGCCCGTCTCGTGGACATCTTTATCCAATAGGTAAAGGCGCTTTACAGCCACAACGATCGCTTCAGCGATGGTGTCACGCATGGCGGGATCACTGAGGATCTTCATGTCGCGAGGGCTGGTCAAATAGCCTGGCACAACTTGCACAGTTGGCATACTCGTCAGACGCAAGATATCCCACGTCTGCCCGTGGTTGTAGCAATTCTGCAATGAGGTGCGGGCAACGATCTCGCGCTGGATAAAACCGGAGAGCTTTTCACCCACCATGGACGAATAGCCAGTCAGCGAACCAAAGTAAAAGGAGGCTGCACCGTTGGCTTTCTCATTAGGGTAAATATCGGTACGCAGGCTAATCATGACATCTGCGCCAAAAGCATTTGCGATGTTCGCACGATCCTGATTCGTTGGATTAGCCGATCGTGGCCGAGACAGAATAGTCTCCATTCCAGCGGCAATCATGCGCCCTTCTACCCTGCCCGCAAGGTCCCAAAGGATCTCCTCCTCGGAGATCTGCCCATAAGGACCATCGACGATATAGCCTTTGTCAGCGCCACCAAGACCAGGATCAATCACAACTCGCTTGCCCGTGAGTTGGGGTCCGGCAGAACGGATCTGTTCCTTTTCCCGGATCGATTGCGGGGAACCGCCGGTAATGCGTCGTCCTAGATAGGACAGGGCACGTAGCGTGTCGGGCCCCACCACGCCATCGTTAGTCAGACCGTAGTTCAGCTGATAATTGACAACGGCGGAATGCGTGCGCGGGCCGAAGTGACCATCGATACGGCTCGTATAAAAGCCGAGGTCGTGAAGCTGTGTTTGCAGCTGCGCAACATCGTCGCCGACAAATTGATTGCTCTGCAGGGAAAGCACTCGAGCGCCTAAGGTGTAGGAGGCTTCTCGAAGGGCACGCAGGGTGCCTGGGGTAATGGCACCGTCTGCGATGATTCCACGCTGCTGCTGAAACGCTCGAAGCGCTTCAGCCAGAACCTCGTCAAACACCTCTTCTTCACTAGTCCAGCGCTGTGCTTTGCTACCGGTCGCGTCCCCCGCGTACCCTTCCAGCAGTCCCAAGCGTGCCAAGGTACCGCGTACCTCAGCGACGCGCGGACTGCGGTCTCCGACGTGGAGAAGCAAACGATCCACTGGGCTCAACACTCCAATTCTCTAAAGCTCTTTGGTGCTGGTCGAGCACCCTTAGCGCTGTTCTAAGTTATGTGCGACGAGGTATTGATCTCGCCTTGTTCTCGCCCACTCTTATTGTGATCTAGATCACTACCGCATTCCCCTGCGAATAGAGTCGAGCCATAGGTGCAATTCTAGGGTCTATTGCGCCAATCTGCCTTATAGGCAGGTCAGGCGTGTTTAAAGTTGTTTCTCGATGGCAGCTCGAAGAGTGTCTCTATCTTGGGCGCCACTAAACTCGGCGACCTTCTTGCCATCCTTGAACACTAAGAGAGCCGGAATCGACATCACCTGGAACATGGCGCCCAGCATGCGCTCATCATCAATATTGACCTTGGCAATTGTGGCCTTGCCATCGAACTCAGCCGCCAGTTCGTCGAGAATGGGCGTCATGGCTAGGCAAGGGCGGCACCATTCGGCCCAAAAGTCGACCAGAACGGGTTGGCTAGATTCCACTACCTCGGACTTGAAGGTGGCTTGGGTAACGTTCACAATCTCGGACATAAGAGTGACAAAACTCCTGGTTGAGGCACATTCTCATTAGGTTGGAGGTTACCCTTCAACGTGTAAATATCCTATGCGCAGACGGTGGAATTTACCTAAAGGTGACCGAATGTGACCGTTCCGTTACTGGGCTGCGAGATATGCCTCGGCATCCAGGGCGGCGCGGCAGCCGGAGCCAGCCGCGGTAATGGCCTGCTGGTAATGGGAATCCACCAGGTCACCAGCGGCGAACACACCGGGCAGGCTGGTGCGGGTGGAAGGCTCCTCGACCTTCACATAGCCATTGTCCTGTAGTTCCACCTGGCCTTCGAAGACCGTCGTGCGCGGGTCGTGGCCGATTGCAACGAACATCGCATCCATTGGCACGTCCGTACGCTCTCCGGTTTGCGTATCCTCCACAACGAGTGTTTCTACGCTCTTGTCGCCCTTAACCTCTACGACCTTGGCGTTGGTCAGGAACTTGATCTTCGGATTGTTACGGGCGCGCTCCTCCATGATCTTGGAGGCGCGGAATTCATCGCGACGGTGGATGATAGTCACGCTTTCGCCGAACTTTGTAAGGAAGTCGGCTTCCTCCATCGCGGAATCGCCACCACCGATCACAGCGATCTGCTTGTCCTTGAAGAAGAAACCATCGCAGGTTGCGCAGGCGGATACACCGCGCCCCAGCAGCTCCTGCTCGCCGGGAACGTTCAGATAGCGCGGGGCGGCACCGGTAGCCAGAATCACCGCGCGAGCCTGGTACTCCTCCCCGTAGACCCACACCTTCTTGATCTCGCCGGAAAGGTCGACCTTCTCGACCTCCTCCTGGCGCAGATCAGCACCGAAGCGCTCGGCCTGTGCGCGCATTTCCTCCATAAGATCCGGGCCCATAATGCCCTTCTGGAAGCCGGGGAAGTTCTCCACCTCGGTGGTCTGCATCAGCAAACCGCCGTACTCCACGCCTTCAAACACAACCGGGTTCAGCTCGGCACGCGCTGCGTACACTGCCGCGGTGTAGCCTGCGGGTCCTGACCCGATAATGATGACGTCATGAACCTGGCCCGCACTCTGGGTGCCGGCGTCCGCGCTCGCGGCCTCCGTTGAATCGCTATTGAGAATACCGCTGGCCTGCAGGAATGGCTGGTTCATGATTATCCTTTGAGGTCGAAGATGTCGTTCACCCCAGTCTAACCGGCTGCGGCCATTCCGTATTCCTCTGCCCCACCGAGATGTTCACACATCATCCGCTTCGCGCGGTTCTTTCGTGATTTCACGGTGCCGATTGGAATGCCTAGCTGTGCTGCTGCGTGAGCCTCACTGAGTCCCCGGATCTCCGTCAGTACCACCACGTCGCGCATCTCGGGGGATAGCTGTCGCAGGCTGCGGTGCACATCCAGCCGTGCGACCGTTGCTTCTTCCCGCGCTCCTAGCGCCGGCAGCGTCCGCGTCCGCTCACTGAAGTCCTCCCGCCCCGGTTGGGCCTCACGGTTATAGCGCTGCATGTAAGACAGTGCTGCGTTGCGCATAATCGTGGCCATCCACGTGCTCACGCTCGCTGAACGTTTTCCACTAAAGCGCGAGGCAAAGCGGTGCACTCGCAACAACCCCTCCTGGTAAACGTCCATTTGATGGGCTTCGGGCACATTCACCCGTCGAAGAGCCCACCACAGCGTGCGCTGGTGGCGGTCGATCAGTTCACGAAATGCGCCGGGTTGCCCCTCGTTATGTCCGCGTAGTAGCTCGTGGTCGGTTTGCTCTGTTGGCCGTTTATGAGCCGTTTTTCTTGGTGACGCCCCCTGCATCATCTTCCCCCTTAGTATGACGTCGGAGCCGTGCCGCCCCCGTGTCACACACTTTATTCTGTGCTGAATGAAGTGTGGGGGCAAAGAACTGAACCTGTGGATAACTGCAAACGGCGCCGACCTCATTGTGAACTTCACAGTTGAGGTGGGCGCCGCTATGCGCTATGGGTTTGGCTCAGCCACAGTGCAGGTCAGCCGACGGGTTGAATCGACTGCGCGGGCTGGCGTGACTGTGCCGGCTGTGCCGGCTGTGCCGACGGTTTTGGCTGTGCCGGCTGGCGCTGCTCTGAGGGCTGGGTCGGCTGAGTAGCGCTGGAATCCTCGTCGGAAGTCGCCTGGTCGAGCCAGTTGCCGGCGGCGGAAACCTCACTGATCGTCGCGGGCTTCGGAAGCGGCAGCCCCGTAATCCAGATCAGCAGGCGATTGCCCTTTGCTGCGCTGACCTTGTCGGTATCGTACTTACCTTTTTCTCGATTGCTCTCTTCGTTTTCATTCTCGTTGCCATCGCCCTCCCCCGCTGCGGCAGATGCTCCGGTGTCGTTACCATCTGCACCATCTGCGCCACGGCTCGTATTACCCGCGCCCCAGTTGGAATCGCTGGCGCTGCCAGTACCGGCGAGGTTCACGGTCATGTCGGCAGAATCTGCCTTCACGGTCTTGAGCAGCTGAGTCTGATCCAGAGACGCCAACTTGCCGTTGCTGTCGGCGGTCGCCAATCGCAGTTCCATGGTGGTTCCGCGGGTCAGACCGCGCAGCTGAACCTGCGACAGGGCGGTGCCCTCTGGCAGCGTCATAAGCAGTCCGATTCCAGGCTTAGTGGTGCCAGGCTCGCCTCCGAGCTGCACAGTTGCGGGGTTGGACTGCCAGAACGTCTCCGGATCTCCGTCGGTAATCAGGCGCGCCAAGTCCGGTCGATCCAGCGGCCAGTCCACATCGGCGGGGAGCCACTCGAGCGGCTTGCTCAAAGGGACATCCGCAGGATCCACGCCACGCACGGCCTGCGCACCCTGACGCAGCGAGTCGGTGGACAACGGCGAATCCTTGCGGTCGCCGCCGACGACACTGACCACTGCTGCGACCAAAGCAGCGATGATGACGACGGAGATGAAAGCGATAGCCGCCGCAGCAGCCATGCCGACCGGACGGTTGCCCTCGGCGCCGAAACCAGAACGAGCACTTGGATCCGGGGTTTGATCTTCCTGGATCGCCAGCTGACCCGACTTCAGGTCTCGCAGGCTCTTCGCAGCCTTTTGCAGATCCTCCGGTTCGACCTTCTCTCCATCGAATTCGTGGATCTTCTTGTAGATACGGGTGAGCTCCTCCGGTACTTGTTCATACGGGACATGCTCAAGCAGCAGTCGCAGTGCGACGGCCACGCCGTGGGCATCCTGTGCCGTGTCATCGTGGGGCAGAACACCCGGAAAGGCCAGGACGGCTGCTCCATCAGTGCCGATGCGCACACGATCGCGGTGATCCAAGCCCAACGCAGTGCCACTGGCCTCCGCCTGTGCGGCAGCATCTGCCAGAGAGGCTACGGCGAAAGCTGCGGCCAGCGGCTCCGGCTGGCTCTCCGCCACCTTCGTCAGAGGCGAGCCCTGTACCCAACTGGAAACGATGACAACCAGATTGCCGTAGTCGATGACACGATTGACCTGCGCCATGCCCGGCGCATCGAACTGCTTGAGCTTGGCCGAGCGACGCAGCATTTCGTCCTTTGCGTGGGCCACTGCCGGGCCGTTTACAGGCACGGATACTCCGGGTTCCACCTGCGAACGGGCAAAGGCCACCGGATCCATGATCGTGAGACCCACAATGTCGCCCGTCGCCAGTTCGCGCCCCTGCCAGAAGCGGGCGGCGGACCAGCCTCCGTGGTCGGCCAGCAGACGGTAGCGGCCTTCCAGCAGCGGCGCACCCGGTACCAGGCGTGGGCCGCGCACCCGGCCAGCTGCCAATGGTGGGAGCGCCACGCCCGCCATCATGTGGTCCAGAGCAATGGCCTCGCGGGCAGCCAGTTCTTGAGGCGAGAGACGACGGGGACCAGCCTCGACGGTGGATTGTTCGTCGCTGGGGAGTGGGCGTCGAGAAGGAAGAACCCGAGACAACCCCGGAATGCGCGACAGAGCCCCCACCAGAGTTTGAATCTCTGGCAGTGGGGCGCGCACGAGGATCAACCCGGTAACACCGAGGAACAGCACACCAGCGATAAACAGGCGGACAACAAACCAGGGGTTAGCTAGTGTCTGGAATGCGTAGCGCGCCAGCACCACATCTACGCGCCAGGCGATCAGAGCACCGACCAGCGAGGAACCCAGCGCCCACAGCACCGTCATCGTCACCTTGCGGAACTGTAGATCACCTAGTGAACGCCGCAGCAGGCGATCGCCAATAATGGCACCGGCCATGAAGCCCAGGCCGTTGGCCGCACCCAGCAGCACCACGACCAAGCGAGGTTCGGTGGCGATCTGTGGGGCAATGTAGGCGAAGGCCAGCTTCGTTACGGTAATTCCGGCGATGATGAAGGTCGGCGTCCAGACTTCCTCGCGGGCATAGAACACGCGCAGGTGCAGCAAAACCAGTGCATAGGGAATCAAGGTGAACGCGGAGAAGCTGATGGTCCAGCCCAACACGTTCGCGTCATCCAGCGAGAACTCCTTATACGCAAAAAGTGCCGCGGAAATCAGCGTGCCGAAGCAAGTGAAGAACACGATGATCGGCACCATTGCCAGCATCGTTAGCTTCGAGGCGACAGTTAGGTCGCGCACCACAGCCTTGTCGTCGCCCTCCGCCGCATTGCGGGACAGGCGCGGCATCACAGCCGTAAGTAGCGTTACGCCGATCACGCCGTAGGGCATCTGCAGTAGCTGCCAGGCCTGCATGTAGATTGTCGGCGCGACCTCCCATGTATCGGAGGCGATGCGGTTGTTGAGCAGCCAGCCGACCTGGGAGATAGCCACGTACACGACGATGGCGATGGCCATGCCGCCGAAGGACTTCAGGCGCTCGTCGATACCCCACAGGGGGCGCAGGTTAATGCCGGCCTTGCGCAGGAAAGGCACCATGATCAGTGCCTGCATGACCACACCCGCAGTGGTGCCCAGGCCCAGCAGCAGGACGTGTGGATCCGTGATGGTCACATTGTCCGTCGGCTGCAGTTTCGTGTCCCGCGGCAGGAACATATACAGTCCCAGCACCGCGAGTGTGACCACGTTGTTCACCACAGGCGCCCACGCGCCGGGTTTGAACACTCCCTTGGTATTGAGGATCGCCATGAACACCGCGAACATCGCGTAGAACATGATCTGCGGCAGTACCAGGTAGGCAAATGCCGTGGACATGCCGACATTTACATGGCCCTCGGAATCCAGACTCATGCGCACCAGCAGTGGTGCACACGCCACGGAGACCAAGGTAATGACAACGGTCAGTGAGAACGTAAGCGTCAAAAGTCTTCGTATGAAGGCCTCGCCGCGATCCGCGTCCTCCTTCTCGGCGCGCACCAGCACTGGCACCACCAGCGAGGTCAACACGGCACCGAGAACCAGCTCGGTCACCAGGTTCGGCAGCGTGTTGGCGGTGTTGAACGCACTGGCCACCGCGCCACCCAGCGCCGAGGCAATGAATACCGTGCGCAGGAAGCCCGTGATGCGGCTAATCAGCGTTGCAATCGCCATAGAGCCGCCAGCGCGTACGATCTGCTCGTCACTTTGCTTATCGTTCTGATCGCTGGCCTGCCCGTTGCTGTGCCCGCTGCCCTGCTCACCACTTTCGTTGCCACCGTAGTTGCCGCTGTTGTCGTTACTGTGGTCGCTGCTGTGGTCGCCGCCGCTTGTGGCAGTGCGAAGGCTGGTTTCGCGCTCGGTCGTTGCACTCACCGTGCTGCCTGCGGCCGGGTTGCTATCGCCAACGGCTGCCGCATTGTGGGCACCGGATGCTTGGTCACCAACCATGGCAACATCGCCGTGGCCACTAGCGGAGGTCGGGTTTACCTCTGTGGAGCTTTGTGACGCCCCGTCTCCGCCCGCCGACACATCAGTCTTAGCGCGGTCTTTCTTCGGCGCTAGCGCCGGCGGCTGGGTTGCGCGGAAACGTCCACGTTGCCCAGCCGAGGGGCTAGCTGGTAGGTCTTCCCTCTCTTGCTCAGAAGTCACTACTCCATCTTTATGCACCAGCCGTATATTGCCTAACGGAGAAGTGGGCGTGTCTAGTTTTGTTCGCCCTCTACTGGGCGAGCAACGCGTTCCAGCGGCTTAGGGCTGAGATCTCCTCCGCCCCGTCCGCTGCGGCGATTCCACAAGAACTTGCCCGCCATGCCGATGCCCAGTAGGAGAATGCCGATGATCGCTACGCTACGCGTGGAAAGACCGGGGACGGACTGCACGCGCAGCTCCACAGGATCTGAAATGCGGGTGCCCTCCTGCAGATCCGCAGTTCCGTCCTGTTTCGTCGTCGCCAACCATAAAGAGAGGTTGACCTGCTGGGATGTGTCCGCGATATCTGTGGTCAGCGACCAAGTGATGGAGCCCTTCGCCGGGATCATCGGCGAGGCCGTGGAATCCACATGAACGGTGACATCCGTGTTGGCGTCAGAACGATAATCAACCTCGGCCGTCACAGGCAGGGGCAGTCCGTTGCGCGCAACGACAAGCAACGGTGAGGAATCGGAGGTGCGGGTGAAGACGTTGCCTGGTGGCAGCAGAGAGATCGAACGGCGCAATTGCGTGGTGACCTGCTCCACACGACCTAGCTTGGTGCTGAGTTCCCCACGCTGCACTTCGGCATAGTGGCGTTCACGCTTGCGATAAGTGGTTACGCCACGCAGCAAATCGGCAAATAATGGGCTGGTGAAGCCCTCGCGGGTCAGCGCAATGGCGGAATCGTTCTGCATAAAAAGCGTTAGCTCCCGCAGCTTGCGGGTCGCATCCGTCAGGGTGTCGAGATATGGCGAAGAGTACTCGCCAGGGTCGGTGTATGGCACCGTCGTGGTGCCAGAAGCCACCCGGGCAATGTCGATACCCCGGGGTCGTACGGCCTCCGGCAGCGGCGCGGGACGAGCAGAGCTGTTCTCCAGATGCTGGCTGATCGTCTGTAGGAAGCCGGCTGCTTGGGTCTTATTGACGGACCATGCAGCGGGCGGGACGGCCAAGGTGGGGCGCCCGGAGTCGAGTTCCAGATCCAGCACAGCCTGAGCCGTGGCGAGACGGGAAGCGGAACTGTCGTCGCTGAGGTTAAAGCGCAGCTCAGGGTTTGAATAAGCCGCAACATCCGGGTGCTCGCCCAGTGCCTTGAGTACCGTGCCAAGATCCGCGGAATACGTCAGGGCGGTGGCGGTAGCAGAGGTACTCCCACTCTTGAGGGTCGCGCCGGGAAGATTTACCAGGCGGTGGTTCCAAGCATTGTCCTCGGCGCTCGGCTGCTGGTGTTCGTTGGGCTGCTGGCCGGGCTGGTCGGGCTGGTCGGGCTGGCTGGACTGGTCGGGCTGGTTCGGGTCAGCCGCGGACGTTGCCTCCGGCGGCAACGCCGGGGACTCGACGTTGACGGTATTCTCCGCCACCAGCGCAGTGACATGCCCAGCAGATGGAATAGCCGGTTCGCCTTGCACGGTCTGCTCAAAGCGTCGCGATTCGTCGGACTCCACAGGCTGCGCGCCTTCCGGCGACTTGCTGATGCCCGCCGCCAGAATCTTCTGCGCCTCCGGGGACACGTAGCCAGCATCGGGAATCACCACGTTCTGCGTCGGCACCACACCCAGGATTCGTTGGATTACCCCGGCACCCATGCCGAGCCCACGCACTCGGAGCCAGTCAGAATTGACCCGTCCCAAAGCGTTAATGTCAGCCCCCGCATAGGGCAATGCCACCGAGCAGTTTCCCTGCACGACTTCCCGCAGGTCAGCAATCCATTTCTTCGCATCTGCATTGCCGGGCATGTGCTGGGCGTTGATGTCTTTGCCGCCTAAAATCTCGTCCCAGGAGTCGCGCAGACGTTTCTGTTCCTCTACCGGGTCGGGTGTGCGCTCGCCCACGAAGTAACCCTCTGCCAGCCGGTTCACGGTATCCAGCAGCTCCGGATCGATCGCAATACACGTCGCCTGCTTGAGTTTCTTCGACTTCGCTTCACGGTAGGCATCCAGCAGGCCACGCAGTCTGCCACCCTCGGCGACCTCCTTGGCCAGCACGTCCTTTGTGACAAACGCGGGCCGGCGCTTGGGCGCGTCACCCGTCTGTCCGGCCGCCATATACGTAGGCCCGGCCAGCGGATACACGACGGTCACCGGAGAGCTGGGCTGTTCCTCCGTTCTTTTTGACGCCCCCACGCTAAGAGTGGTGCGCGCCACCGCCAGGTACTGCACACCCCCTTCGTTGGCAGCTTCCGGGTTCGTATCCTGACCACTTAGGCTAAACAACAGGGGATAAGCGCCGGGTTCACGAAAAGCGTCTGCGGGAATGCTGAGCGGTTGAGCCGAGGAGGCGTCATCAGAATCAGCGGATCCAGCCTCTCCTGCAGCTTTTCCGACAGGCAACGAGATCTTGATTTCGCGAGTCTCGCCGGGGCTGAGGGTGCCTTCGAGTTGTAAAGGCTGGCTGCTGAGGGAGTATTCGCCCTGGTTAGCGAGCTGTGCGACGCGGACTTCGGCGGCGGTAGCAGCCGTGCGGTAGTACAGCGTGAGCGAGAGGTTGCTCAGGGCGTGCGAGCGGTCATTGCGGATGCGCAGGGTGTAGATCTGGTTGGCGGAGCTGTTGGGATTGCTCGACGCACTTGGGTTGGTTTGATCGGCTGGAGCGGTGTCGATACCTGTGATCTCCAGGTTCACGTCCTGTTGCGGGTCTGTCGCACGGGCCAGCGGATTGGCCCAGTAGGTATCGTCGCGAGCCTCGGGGTTCATCGGATCCGGGGCGGTGGTGGGTTGTGACCGGTTCGCGGAGTCCGCTCCTTGGGCTGCAGATTCGGCGCCTTGGGCTGAGGTGTGGGTGGCGGGAGCCGAGGTGGCGTCAGAAATAGGGTTCGCAACTGCCGGGGCGACCGGGAGGGCGGAGAGTCCGCAGAGCGCGACAGAGACACCAAACGCCATGCAGGCGTGGGGGAATCTAGACATTGCGCTCACCTTTTGCACGATTACATGCTTACTTAAGTACTTCTATTCAGTACTACTAGTTCTAGCAGTCCGACCTTGTCGATTCTTTAGCGTGGCGTGGCACGGCCAGCGTCGGCCTCTGCGCGGGCGAGATCCGCCAGGCTATCGAAGGCCTGCCGGGCAAGGCGACGCTCGTCAGCATACGCAAGGTGTTCGATCAGGCGGTTGACCGGCAACCAGCGGACCTCGGTGACCTCGGGATCCTCGTCATTGAGGTCACCATCGACATAGCGGAGCAGGTGGTGGTGGACGGTTTTGTGGATGCGGATGCCTTCAGACACGAACCAATAGTCGATGGTTCCAAGGTCTGCGATGACCTTGCCGGCGACGCCTGTTTCCTCCCACACTTCGCGTTCGGCGGTGGCGTGCTGGGATTCGTCCGGCTCAATGTGGCCCTTTGGCATGGACCACAGCAACCTGCCCCGGCGATCTAGACGGCCGATCAGAGCTACGTAAATCGAAGAAAAGTCGACGTCGCCGTTGGGTTGCACAGCTTCGGCCAGGCCAGAGAGCACGAGGCCGCCCGCGGAGGTTTCCACGGAAGTCGGCAGGTTGGAGTGCTCGTCGAAGGAATTAGGCCTTGAGTTGTGGCGACGGTTGTTGGACCCGGAGCCACGTCCGCGTCGCGACTGGTTTTTGCCTTTGCCCTTGTTTTTGTTTTTGCTGGGCTGGTTTCTGTTGGGCTGGCTGTTATTTGGCTGGTTGTTATTGGAGCCTTTGCCCTGGTTATTGCGGTTGTTTTGGCCTTGGTTTTGGCTTTGGTTTTGGCTTTGGCCGCCGCCGGAGCGCGACCTTCTTCTTGAACGGCGGCGCCGGCGGCGGGGCGTGCCGTTTCCGGTGCTGTCGTTTCCACTCATTCTGATAACGATAGCCGGTTAACTGCACAATGTGGAACTGAATATGTAACCAGCGATGGAGAGGTATCCGCAGGCTGGGTGGTCAACAGTGAGGCCAAATGTCGTTAGAACGGGAATCTGTTATTGACAACCAATGTCGACCTTGCATTAGTGCAGGTCAGAGAGCTGTGAATTTTTGGAGATCCGGATTCCGGCTTTCACATTCCTGATCTAGCGACATCTGGGACTCGCTTTGGGACTCGCTTTGGGGCTGTTGTGGGACTGCTTTGGGACTTGTGAGGTGTGGAAGCTAGGGGCTGGTTGGCTCCGTACCGCGGGCTAGTAGAATCTGGCAGCGTGACAAACCCCGCCCACTCCCCTTCCAGCAAGCGTCCTGTGCAGTCGGGTGCACAGACCGGTTCAGCACAACAGGAACAGCCAGCCCATCAGGCAAAGCTGACACACCGGACATACTCGACACACCCGGCACAACAGGAACAGCCAGCCGATACCGCAGCAAATCAGCGAACCATCGACGGCATGCTGCAGGAGGCCTTCACCTCCCTGCGCGCGCTCGACCGCGACCTGCTGCCACTTACGCAGGCCTTCAACGAGGCCGGGCATAGCCTCTATCTCGTCGGCGGGTCGGTGCGCGACGCCCTGCTGGGGCGCCTCTCCCACGACCTGGACTTCACTACCGACGCCCGGCCGCAGGCAATCGTCGATATCGTCACGCCGCGGGCAGAAACCGTATGGGACACGGGTATTGAATACGGCACGGTATCTGCACTGGTCAAGGGTCAGATCCTAGAGATCACCACCTTCCGCGCCGACCAGTATGACGGCCAGTCCCGCAACCCCGAAGTATCCTTCGGCGACAGCCTCGACGGAGACCTCATCCGCCGGGACTTCCGTGCCAACGCCATCGCACTGGAGCTTTCCCCCGACGGCAACCACCAGCTCCGCGACCCCCTGAACGGACTCGAAGACCTGCAGGCCGGAGTGCTAGACACCCCGGACAGCCCAGAGATCAGTTTCAACGACGACCCACTGCGTATGCTCCGCGCATGCCGGTTCGTCTCGCAGCTGGAGTTTGGCGTCACCAAACGAGTACAGCAAGCGATGACGGCGATGAGCGAGCAGATAAACCGCATCACCGTCGAGCGTGTGGCTGTGGAACTGAACAAGCTGATGCTCGGGGCCGCGCCGTGGGTGGGCCTGGATCTAATGGTCGAGACTGGGCTGGCTGACCACGTGCTACCGGAACTGCCTGCGTTGAAGCTCACGCAGGACGAGCACCGCCAGCACAAGGACGTCTACTGGCATTCGCTAAAGGTGCTGCGCAACGCCGTGAATCTGGAGGCGGAACGCGGCCTGGAGCCTTCGCTGGAACTGCGCATGGCGGCATTGCTGCATGACATTGGCAAGCCGGATACCAGGGCTTTTACCGAATCTGGGGCGGTGACCTTCCACCAACACGAGGTCGTTGGCGCGCGCATCACCCGACGTCGCCTGCGGAAGCTCAAGTACTCCAAGCAGCATGTCCAAGACATTGGACAGCTGGTGTTCCTGCATATGCGTTTCCACGGTTACGCAGATAACCAGGGCAAAGGCCAAAACCAGGACGCCCCACGCGGCGCGGGCGAAAAGGATAACAACGAATCCACCTGGACTGACTCGGCGGTGCGCCGTTACGTCAACGACGCAGGCGAACTGCTGCCGCTGCTGCACTTGCTGGTCCGTGCGGACTGCACAACCCGAAACCAGCGGAAAGCCCAGAGGCTGCAGCGCACCTACGATAACTTGGAAAAGCGCATTGAACAGCTGCAGGAACAAGAGGACCTCGCCGCCGTCCGCCCCGACTTGGACGGCAACGAGATCATGCAGATCCTGAACCTCAAACCCGGCCCTGATGTGGGCAAGGCGTGGGCGTACCTGAAGGAGCTGCGGTTGGATCGCGGGCCGATGGATCATGACGACGCCGTCGCCGCACTGCAGGAATGGTGGGCTGCGCAGAATGACTGAGCGCACAATGACTGAGCGCAGAATGACTAAGCCCAGAAAGGCAGATCGCAGACGTGAACGCTGACCAGCAAGAACTGAACGCCAACCTGCCGTTCGACGTGCAACCCGGGGACGTTATCTTCCAATCCCCGGCCACCGTCGTGGATCCCGCAGGATACGTCGAATCTATCGACGCAACCGCCGAGAACCTGCAGAAATACATGTCCGTCTTCGGCAATGCGCCGGGGGTGCTGGCCGAACCGGGATTGCCTGGCGCGGATGCACTGCTGGTGTTGGAGGTCCAGGGCGACTCTGAAGATGCTGGCGGCACCATCGTGGCAGTCCAGTTAGGCCTCATGAGTAGCGAAGCCGCCGCCAATCACCTCCCCGCTCTCGCAGACAAGCTCACCAAGCCAAAGGTTTTCTTCATTGGCGGCAACAACGAACCTGTTGTGCTCGCGGTTGGCCTGCTAGATGTGGATCGTTTGGAACTTGACGCCACCACCGCCTCCGCCCCCACGCGTTTCGGAAAGCGCGGCCAATTTCTGCTGGTCAGCACTGCCGAAGAAGCGCCGAGCGTGGATGAACAAGTCGCGGAGGTCGTTGGCCACGTGGACCCCTCCATGCTGCGGGGCTTAAGGCTTTTCCATAGCTATGTGCAGCTGGATATGCAGGACTTGCGTAATTGGGTGGATGCCGGGCTCGTTGGTGTGCAGGCCGCAACCGCCGAGGATGTTTTCACGGAAAGACCTGCGGAGACGTGGCGTCAATTGATGAAGCAGCGCCCCTTCCCCGACAACCTGTTCGTGACATGGGCGAGCCACCCAGAGCGTAATTAAATGGGCGCAGACAACTCGCACCGTAGCGTGCACCGCCGCAACCCGCACCGCGACTGGCGCGCCGGGATCGCCGACGCCTGGCCGGTCGCCTTGGGCATGGTGCCGCTGGGTCTGGCCTTTGGCCTGCTGATTACGCAGGTCGGCTTTGCATGGTGGTGGACGCCGATTTTCTCATTCGTCATCTACGCGGGCTCGATGGAGTTCTTGGCTGTCTCACTGGTCACGGGCGGTGTGGGTCCGCTGAGCGCAGCGCTATACGGATTTTTGGTGAACTTTCGCCATGCCTTCTACGCTCTGAACTACCCCATAGCCCATGTGCGTGGGTGGTTGGCTAAGGCATATGGCATCTATGCACTGACGGACGAGACGTATGCGATCCTCGCAGCCCGGCGCGATGCGCGGTGGTCGACGGCTCGCGTGCTGGCAGTGCAGAGTCTGCTGCAGGTCGGCTGGGTCGGCGGTGGCCTGGTTGGAGCCTTGTTCGGAAGCGCTCTTCCCTTCGAGATCCAGGGCATGGAATTTGCGCTGATCGCCCTGTTCACGGTCTTGGTGATTGAAGCTTTCGTGAGCTTCAAGGATCTCTCCCTGCCGATTGTGGCCGTATTGTGTGGCGCCGTGGGCCTGCTGATCTCACCTGACAACATGCTGGTGATTGGCATGAGCCTGTACTTCCTCAGCCTCATCGTGCGTTTCGTGTGCCCGCCCTTGGATCGTGCTTTGCGGCTGAAGGTCGGCGCGGATAACGTCCTGTCCCGGGAGGTCGAGTAGATGGCTGAGCCCGTGCCTACTGTGCAATTGTTAGCCGCCGCTGGACTGCCCGAAGGGGTGCAGCTGGGACCCACCCTGGCGATCCTCGGTGCAATCTTCCTGGTGACCCTTGCCCTCCGCGGTCTGCCTTTCGCCGCCCTCCGTTTCTTCCGCGAGTCTGACCTCGTTACATGGCTTGGCTTGGCAATGCCCGTCGGCGTGATGACTCTCCTCGTCATCTACACCGTCTCCGGCCAGGCCAGCGCGCCGGGCGGACTGACGGCGGTCGGCATCGCCCTGGTTTTCACCGTCGCCTTGCATCTCTGGCGCCGTTCGACAACTTTGTCGATTCTTTTAGGCACGGTGCTGTATCTAGTCCTGGTTAACCTTGTTTTTTGACGCCCCCTCCCCCGTCGCCTGCCGCCCCAGCACCGTAGAATAGCGCCCATGCCGACCCCAGAATTTATCGTCGAACTGCGCAAGAAAATCGGCCACGATGAGCTGTGGCTGCCGGGTGTGACGGCCATTGTCATCCGTGACGTCCCGGAGGATGCACCAATATGGGCTGTGCCAGAGGTGCTGCTGGTCAAGCGCGCCGACGACGGGCAGTGGACGCCCGTGACTGGCATTGTTGATCCGCGTGAAGAGCCCCATCTTGCGGCGATCCGCGAGGTGCGGGAGGAAACCGGTCTAAATGTGCAGGTCGATGCGTTGCTGGGCGTGGGGCAAGTTGGGCCGATCGAGTATCCCAACGGGGATGTGACGAGTTATGTGGATACCACCGTGCGCTGCACGGTCATCCCCGACCCCGAGACCGGCGAGTTCAACGACGAACCAGTGGTTGGCGACGACGAGTCCACCCAGGTTGGCTGGTATTCGATCTCGCAAATGCCCCCGATGCAGCCGCGCTTCCGCCTGGTTGTGGCCGATGCGGTGGCGCAGATGAAGCACCCTGCCGGGTTCCGTCCGCGCATGGGATATGTAAAGCGGCTGCAGAAACCGGAATAGCTATGCCGTGAAGTTCTCCGCTTTACCAGGTGTGCGCGCCGACGGTTTGCCCTCCCTCTGGGAACCGCGTGGCATAGGAACTGGCGCGCATGGAGCAGATCACAAGCTGCACCTGGTGGAAGATCATCAGCGGCAGGATCATCATGCCAAGGCTTGCTCCCCCGAACATCACTGCCGCCATCGGTAGCCCGGAGGCCAGGGACTTCTTGGTGCCAGCGAACTGAATAGCTACCTGGTCTGCATAGTCGAAGCCCAACTTTCGGGAGGTGAAGCTGGTAATCCCGAGCATCACGTGAACCAGCGCGATGGAGCCCACTACCAAGCCAACGATGGTAAGCCAGCTGACGGAGCCCCACACGCCGGAGACAATGCCCTCCGAGAAGCTGACGTACACCACCAGGCCGATGGAAATCTGATCCACCTTTTTCGTCGCCTTTGACGCCGCAAACTTGTACACCCACCTGCGCAAGAGCTGGCCAATGGCAAAAGGCAGCAGCAGTTGCACGCCGATGTCCAGGAAAGTGCTGGCGTCAATATGAAAACCGTCCGAAGAAGACATCAGTAACAGCACTAGCAGCGGTGTGAATAGAACACCTAGCAGGCTAGAGACGCTCGCTGCGACGATCGAGGCGGCGACGTGGCCTCGCGCGATGCTGGTGAATGCGACTGAGGACTGCACCGTCGACGGCACCAGGGTACAGAAGAGAATCCCCAGGTAGAGCTCATTTCCGACAATTCCCTTGAGCGGCATCATGGCTACGCCGATGAGTGGGAAGACCACGAAAGTGAACGCCATGATCAGCAGGTGCAGTCGCCAATGCAGCAGACCCTTGAGCGCTTCTTGTGGGGAAAGCCGTGCGCCATAGAGAAAGAATAGGAAGGCGATGGCAATCTTCGTCAAGACACTTGCGACATCCGCGGCCTCGCCGCGCACGGGCACAATCACCGCGGCCATGACCGCGATGACGATCAGGATAATGAGGAAGTCTGGCCGGTAATTGATGATGCGCTGCCACAGCGGAAGTTTTTCTGCCATGTGTCTCTATATTATTGACGCCCCTATTCCCGCGAACCGCAAACGTCGAGAAACGTTGCAGGCGCCGGATAGGGGCGGAGTGTGCCAGCTAAATGGGCGTGTGGCTTAGACGATGGCGCGGTCGAGCTCCGCGACAGTCTGCTTGGGGATGAGCGATGCTACAGCCGCAGCGATGCCCAAGATGACCGCGGCGGCGATAAACGCCGTGGTGTAGCCCGCTACGGAGTCCGAGCCTTGGGGAGAGCCGGCGACCTGGAAAACCGGCAGGATGGCGAAGGATACGCCGGCGCCGAGGTTGAAGCCCGCGGAGTTCATGCCGGGCAGGAAGCCCTCGTTATCCTTCGGTGAGTTCACGACACCGAGGTTGTTGATGACAATGTTTCCGACACCCGCGTAGGTGACGCCCAGCAGGATGACGATGATAACCAGAACTGCCAGGGACTTTACGCCGACGAATGCGAGCCCCAGCATCAGCACCGCGCTGGCGATGTTGGCGATGATGATCAGCCGTCCATAGCCCACCCTTGGCGCCCAACGGCCTGCGAAGGGGCCTACTGCCCAGCCGACGAGGGCGTAGGGGGTCAGCAGCCACAGCGAGGCCTTGTCGGCCTCCAGGCCGAAACCTGCATCTGGGTTCTGTGCCAGAGAGATTGCTACACCGTTGACTGCGGCGAACACGCCGGTCATTGTCAGCACGGTAGTGGCCAGAAGCGCCCATGTGTGGCGGCGTGCCAGGTATTTCGGGGCGACCAACGGCTGCGAGTGGCGGCCTTCGTACTTCCAGAAAGCCAGGAATACCGCGGGGCCGACGATCAGCATGGCAATGACGTACAGCCAGTTTGCCTCCCCGGCCTTGCCGGCCTCGTTGACGCCCAGCGTGATGCACAGCACCGAAATCACTAGCAGCGCAGCGCCAGCCCAGTCCATTTTCACATTGTCCGAAGGCTTAGATTCCGGTGCACCGAATGCGACAACGACGGTGGCGATGATGCCAATAATGGCGATGAGCCAGAATACAGAGCGGAAGCCGTAGTTTTCTGCCAGCCAGCCGGCGAGGATAACGTCGATGCCCGCTACGCCACCGTTGATGGCTGCCAGCAGACCCATGAGGGTGCCGAGGCGCACCTCTTCCTTCACCTGGCTGCGCAAGATGATGAGGGTCATGGGAATTGTCGGGCCGGCGATGCCCTGCATGGCACGGGCAACCATCAGCACGCCGATATTGGGTGCCAGCGCGGCGATGAGTCCGCCGAGGGACATTACGCCGAGCATGATGACGAGGATTTTGCGGCGGCCGACGATATCCGACAGGCGCGGTAGGAATAGGCCACACATCGCGCCGCCGGTGAAGAACGCGGTTTGGGTGAGGCCGGTGGCGGCTTCATCTGTATTTAGCTCGCGGGCCATAGTCGCTAGCACCGGGGAGAGCATGGAAGCATTGAGCTGGAAAGCGATTGCCGCGGTGATGAGCACAGTCATCAGCAGGCCGATTCCGCCAGGGCGGGAATCTATCGGGTCGGGCGAGACGGCAGTGCCAGTGCCAGTTTTGCCAGTGGTCGCGCCGGGCGCGTCTGCCGGGGCGCGGTCGGCAGAGGACGGATTGGTGGAATTCATGGGCAACCCCCGAGAGTGCTTAAAGATTTCTGCAAAACGTGTAGCTAGCACGTGTAGTTAGCACTGTAATGCATAGTTAGCGCGACGATAAGGTCTGGCCATTGAGGCGCTTGCCACTTATCTAAAGGTAAACAGAGTATTAATAAAGGTCGTCGCGTGAGTGAATATTGTTGGACAAATTGATAAAGAGGTAGTCGATTGAGGATGCGTTGGGGGCGAAATGAACCCCATAGAATCATCTTGACCAGCAGTTATGTCTGATACCTGGGGGGTCGCTGGTGCTAGGAAGGGGTTAAGATCCGCAATGTTGTTGAGGCTTTAGGGGCGGAGTAGCTTAACTCACTGTCGGAAAACTACAGGAACCACGCGAGTGGCCTGCGACCAACTTATTCCGATCTCATCGCCATTAATAGCAGTAACTTAATGTTTAAGGGGTCACTGTCGTGACAACGACGCTCATCATCATGGTCATCGTAGTGCTCACCGCACTAGCTTTTGACTTCACCAATGGCTTCCACGACACCGCTAACGCGATGGCTACGTCCATCGCTACCGGTGCCCTGAAGCCCTTCACTGCAGTAGCTATTTCCGCTGCCCTAAACCTGGTCGGTGCGTTCTTGTCCGTCAACGTTGCCGCCACAGTCGCCAAGGGCATCGTCAACCTTGATTCTTATGACTTGGCGAATAGCGGGGATGGCGACGCGCTGCTCCTTGTCGTGTTCACCGGTCTGATCGGTGGCATCTTCTGGAACCTATTTACCTGGCTGCTGGGTCTGCCCTCCAGCTCGTCTCACGCTCTGTTCGGTGGACTCATCGGCGCAGCTTTCGCTGCCCTGGGCACCGGCGGCGTGGCCTGGAGCTCCATCCTGGGCAAGATCATCGTGCCTGCGGTTGCCTCCCCGTTCATCGCTGCAATGGTCTCCGCTGTCGGCACCTTCATGATCTACTGGGTGACGAACACCATTCCGAACAAGGTGAAGAACGAGCACTTCCGCCACGGACAGATCGTCACGGCCTGCCTGGTCTCCCTCGCGCACGGTGCTGGTGACGCGCAGAAGACCATGGGTGTTATCTTCCTGGCGCTGGTTGCAGCTGGCTCCGCCGACGAAGCCGCCCGCATCCCGACCTGGGTCATCATTGCTTGTGCAGTTGCCATCGCAGCCGGCACCCTGTCCGGCGGCTGGCGTGTGATCCGCACCCTGGGTAAGGGTCTGGTCGAGATCGAGTCCCCGCAGGGTATGGCCGCAGAGTCCAGCTCCGCAGCTATCATCCTGACCTCCGCTGCAGGCGGCATGGCACTGTCCACCACTCACGTCTCCACCGGCTCCATCCTGGGTACCGGCCTGGGCCGCAAGGGGGCGGACGTCCGCTGGGGCGTGGCAATGCGCATGGTCGCTGCATGGCTGATTACCCTGCCGTGTGCCGCGTTTGTTGGCTTCGCGTCCTGGTGGGTCGCCACCGGCGTGTCCAAGATGACCAACACCATGGGCGGCGTGATCGTTGACTTCATCCTGCTGATCGCGATGGCTGCAGCGATCGTCATCCGCGCCCGCATGAACCCGGTTGACGCTAACAACGTTAACGACGATTGGGATGCGGACTCCGAGTCTGTCGACTCCTCCATGAAGACCGGTACCACCGCAGCCGCTGCCAAGACCACCGATCGCCAGCCCACTACCGAGCATGATCCAGAGATGGTCGGAGCCGGTTACCCCACCCCTTCTGACACTGTCGCTGAGGTCGTTGCAGACCCCAAGCACCCTGGCCTAGGCAACGACGGCAAGTAGCCACAACACACAGGCACACAAGCCCCACCTTGGCTCGTTGGAGCCAAAGCTAAAAACACAGAAAGTGTGAAGAACAATGACTGCCCCTGAAATCTTCCAGGCCATCATCCGAGTCGCTGCCCTGGCTCTTCTGTTCGGCGCTGGTATTCCTGTTCTGTTCTCCCTTGGCATGCGCTGCATGACTGGTGACCCTATCCGCGACGATAACGGTGTCATCGTTGGAGATACCGAGGCCTCGACGCAGATGAAGGTTCTCGGCTGGACCGTGTACGCGGTACTGGCAGCCGTGATCCTGCTGGGTATCGTCTGGGTGGCGAAGGATTCCCTGAACCACTACTTCGGCTGGAACCTGTTCCCAGGTATGTCTGGCCACCACTAAAAACACCGGGGTTGAGAGCCCCGGCTTCAGACACACGACTATCGCCAAACGGCCTGCGAAGTGATCTACTTCACTTTGCAGGCCGTTTGTATATTTTCTGTCAATATCGCGGAAGATTGTGGACTTTTGGAAATTTGTTGGTAGATTCAACCGTTGTAACAAATGCGGTATCTCCAGAAGAGCCACCGCATTGCGAAGGCACCATTCAAATTCGAAAGTAAAGAGGTGAGCCAAATGATGACCTTCAACGAGATCTTCAGCAAGGTTTCGACAGCATTCACGAGCTCCACCGGGACCGGCCTGGACGTGCTCAATGGCGTTCAGACCGAGGAGCGTATTGCGATGGAGCTGTTCGCGAACGATACGATCCCCGCGACCACCAGTGATATCGCTAACGCCTACCGCACTGTCTTGGGGCATGAGGCCAGCGTAGAAGACCTCCTCGACACGGAGAACTACCTGTTGGCCTTCGGCTGGCTGCGCTAAGAAGCACAGCACCTCCTCACATTCCGCGCCAGCATGTGCAGTGTGAGGACTGTGCAGTGTGAGGACTGTGCAGTGTGAGGACTATGCAGTGTGGGGATTATGCAAAGTCCGTGTTGCCGATGCGTTGCAGCGCATCGACCAGCAAATCCCAGAACCGATCCGCGTCGACGTCCACCGCAACGCGTGTGCGCAACGGAGCCGTAGTGGCGTCGGCACTAGAAACATCAGAATCATCGGCCGTGCCCAGTGCGGTCGGATCCTGACAACCTTCCTGGCTGCCCCATGTGCGCCGCAGATCCACGACAGTCGCTCCGCGCGTGAACTGGCCCTGCGTCTCTACGTCAATGGGCGCTAGTACAGTGTGTACGACCTGCGGATCCGCGACGGCTGCCACAGCCAGAGGGTCGTGCATCGGCGGGCCTGGGTAGTGCCGCTCCTTCATATAGGCCGCGCCGAAAAACTCCACCAGTTCTGCGATGAAGGTCGCTACATCAGTGCCGACGTTCGTCAGTTGTGCCATCCGCTCGGGGGTGGCCAGCACCTTGTGAGTGACGTCCAGCCCCACCATCGTCACAGGCCAACCCGCGCCGAACACGATCTTCGCGGCCTCCGGATCCGCCAGGATGTTGAACTCGGCGCTGGCAGTCATGTTGCCTGCGTGGTGCGCTCCGCCCATCAGGGTGACGCCACCTACCCGATCAACCAGTTCCGGATACATGCGGGCGAACAGGGCGATGTTGGTCAAAGCTCCTGTCGGGACGATGGTGACAGTTCCCGGCTCGTTGTCCCGGATGATGTCCGCAATGAGGTTAACTGCGTGGCGCGGGTCTCGTTCAGCGCCAGGGGCGGGTAGCTGGGGGCCGTCCAGGCCGCTGTCTCCGTGAATTTCCTCCGGGATGATCTGCGGTGCCACCAGCGGCCGGTCGGCTCCGGCGGCGAAGGGAATGCCGGTGATGTTGCCGACTTTCGCCAGTGCCAGCGCATTCTTGGTGACCTTTTCTAACGTCTGGTTACCTGCCACCGTGGTGACTGCCAGCAGGTCGAGATTTGGGTTTCCCCAGGCCAGCAGCATCGCAATGGCGTCGTCGTGGCCAGGATCGCAGTCGAGGATGATCTTTCGTATGGAGTTGGTTGGCACGGTGTTGGTTGGCACAGAGTTAGCTGGCACGGTGTTGGCATTTGCAGTCATTTAAGCATCCCCTAGGCGACGGATTTCGTTTTCAGTGGCGTAGCTTCCAGCGGCTCCGCGCTTCTGCGTGGCCAGTGCCCCGGCTGCCGCTCCCAGCGTGCAGGCATCCACGAGGGTCTCCCCTTGTGCCAGCGCGGCGGCGAGCGTGCCGCAGAAGGCATCACCTGCACCAGTGGTGTCTACGACATGTTCGACGTAGACGGCGGGAATGTGCACCGGTTCGGCGTCCTTTTCCAAGATCAGCGCACCACGCTGCCCCAAAGTAACGACGACGGAGCGGGCCGTGGCCCGCAGGTCTTCGATAAGGTCCTCGACAGGAGTTCCGGGGGCGGCGTCGAGCACGGCGGCGGCCTCGCCTTCGTTCAGGACTAGTGGGTCGGCAGCGGCCAGTAGTTCGGGATCGCGCGTGGTTACCGGCGCGAGGTTCAGCACCAGTCGAGTGTCCGAGTTCGCCACCAACTTCGGCAGTTCCGCACTGTGTTCAGGGGTGAGCTCGCCTTGCGCCAGGACGATCGGCACCGGCCCCTGGCGTCGCAGCTCGTCGACAGTTTCGCGCTGCTGGGCGGGGCTGACCAGCTCGTTTGCGCCGGAAGTGACGATGATGATGTTCTCACCGCTGGGATCGTTCATGATGAATGCGCGCCCCGTCGGCTGCCTACTCGTGACCAAGTAGTCGGTGTTCACACCGTGTTCGCGCAGCTGCTGCAGAGCCAGCTCGCCCTGTGGGTCGTTGCCTACCGCAGACAAAAGGACGGTATTGACGCCCATATGTGCGCACGCTGCCGCCTGATTAGCGCCCTTTCCGCCGAGACCCTCTATGCCGGGTTTTGCAATGGTAGTTTCCCCTGGTAGAGGGAAGTTTTGGACGGTGACGAAGGTATCTACGTTCGTGGTGCCTGATACGACGACGGTGGCGTTGCTGTCTCTCATGGTTCCCCAGAATACTGGAGAATACTGGGTTAGCTGGGGCGGCGGAGCTGCGGCAGCGGACGTGGTGGAGCCGCGGCGACGGGTGCAGTGGTGCTGGGTTGATGGGTGCAGTGGTGCTGGGGCGACGGGCTGAAGTCTGGGTAGTTTTGGGATGCCGATGGCTGGCTGGATGGCCGGCTGGAGGGGTGAATGTCCCAAATTCCACGTCTTAGAATATAACTATTCTATTTTCGCAGGTCAGAGGACCGCCATTTTTAGCTTCAAACCCGCTACTTTCAATAACTCGTAGATTTGGGACATTGACCCTTTAGGAGCCCCAATGCGGGCAGGATTCGCGGAGAGATAGCGAGGCGAGATAAGGCAGACAGAAACCAAGCCCCCGACGGAGTCGGGGGCTTGGGACTTGAGCCTCAGGGCGAGGCGGTACTGGGCGAGGCCCGTGCTGGGCTAACAGTACTTGGGCTAGGGGGTGCTGGACTAGGCCTGTGCCGGGTTCTGCGCGGAGTCTTGCGCCGAGGCGGCCCGCTGGGCGGCCTCCCAGTCCACGCCGCCGCCTTCGCAGGAGCCATTCAGCGAGCAGCTGCCGCAGGCCTTGCCGCTTGCGCACGCCTCCGCGCTCACCGTGCCGGCCTTGGCGCCGGAGCCCGCAGCCTGACCAGCGCTAATGCCAGCACTCTGGTCTGCGCCAACGCCAGAGTCGTCGGAACAGCAAGCGCCAGCGGAGTCGGAAGCGCCGGCGGCCTCGCTGGAACTGGAGCAGCAGGAGTCCGAGGTGGCGTCACCGCTAGAGCAACAGGAAGAATCGGCGGCCTCGAGCTGAGCGGCACGGGCATCCAGGCGTGCGACGGTGTGGGCGCCCAGAGCAGAGCCCAGGCCGATCAAAAATACGGCACCGATCAGCAACAATGCGAAGACCAACCACATCCAGCCGCTCACCTTCAAGGTGATCAGCGCCGCGCCCAGGAATGCCGCACCCGCGCCCATCCAAGCCGGGCCGACGATCTTGTGTGCGGTGATCCAGAGTTCCTCGGACTTACGCACCTCCGGAACTCGCAGGCCAACCACTGGATTCCCCGGCAGCTTCCCCATTGCTCCCAGCAGCCCCGCGACGAAGAAAGCCAGCCCCACTAATACCAACACGACGGTCAAGACGATCATGGAAAACAGTCTATTACCGCAGGTGGCCAACAAGCCAAACGCAATAACCTGCCCTGTCCGGGCGACCTACTAGACTGTTTAACCATGACGAACGGCAGCACTGCAGACAATTCCTACCGCTATACGCCTGACCTCGCGGCCAAGATCGAGGCCAGGTGGCAGAAGCACTGGGCCGATAACGGCACATTTAACGCCCCGAACCCCACGGGCGACCTAGCCGAGCCGGGCACGGAGCTGCCGGAGGATCGCAAGTTTATCCAGGACATGTTCCCCTACCCCTCCGGTGTGGGCCTGCACGTTGGCCACCCGCTGGGCTACATCGGCACGGACGTGTTCGCGCGATTCCACCGCATGAAGGGCGCAAATGTCCTGCATACGCTGGGTTATGATGCGTTTGGCCTGCCTGCCGAACAATATGCCGTGCAGACGGGCACCCACCCGCGCACCACCACCATGGCGAATATCTCCAATATGGAACGCCAGCTGGGTCGCCTGGGTCTGGGACACGACAAGCGCCGCAGTTTCGCCACCACGGATACCGACTACTACCGCTGGACTCAGTGGATTTTCCTGCAGATTTACAACTCCTGGTTCGACCCGGAGGCCAAGAACGCCAACGGCACCCTGGGTAAGGCCCGCCCCATCTCCGAGCTGGAAGAGAAGCTGGCCACCGAGCGTGCCGACTGGGCGGAGCTCAGCGCTGTCGAGAAGCAGGAGATCCTGGATAGCCACCGCTTGGTCTACCGCTCCAACTCCACGGTGAACTGGTGCCCCGGCCTGGGCACAGTACTGGCCAACGAAGAAGTTACGGCGGAAGGGCGCTCCGAGCGCGGAAACTTCCCGGTCTTCCGCAAAAACCTACAGCAGTGGATGATGCGTATCACCGCGTACTCCGACCGGCTGATCGACGACCTTGAGTACCTCGACTGGCCGGAGAAGGTGAAGTCGATGCAGCGCAACTGGATCGGCCGTTCCCGTGGTGCGGAGGTTACATTTGACTGCCTCGGCCACGACATTGATGTCTTCACCACCCGCCCGGACACGCTCTTCGGTGCGACGTATATGGTGCTGGCCCCGGAACACGAGCTGGTCGATACCCTCGTCGCGCAGGCTGGTTCTTCTGCGGGTGATGACGCCTACGCGGATGTTGACCCACGGTGGACCTATGGGCAGGCGAACCCGACTGCTGCAGTGGAGGCATACCGTGCGGCAATCGCCGCCAAGTCAGATCTGGAGCGTCAGGAGAATAAGGAAAAGACGGGCGTTTTCCTGGGCGTTTATGCCACCAATCCAGTCAATGGTGCACAGGTGCCAGTCTTCATCGCGGACTATGTGCTGACGGGTTATGGCACCGGCGCGATCATGGCCGTGCCGGCGCATGACACGCGCGACTTTGAGTTCGCCACCGAGTTCGGGCTGCCAATTGTGCCGGTGCTGTCCGCTGAGGGCGCTGAAGCTGGCTCTGAGGCCGGAGACGGAGCCGAAATGACGGAGGCGTTCACCGAAGACGGTCCGCACATCAACTCCAACAACTCCGATGGCCTGGAGCTCAATGGACTGGGTAAGGCCGAGGCCATCGACAAGGCCATTGAATGGCTGGAAGCCAAGGGCACCGGCAGTGGCAAGATCCAGTACAAGCTGCGGGACTGGCTGTTCGCCCGTCAGCGCTACTGGGGTGAGCCCTTCCCCGTCGTTTATGACGAGAACGGTGTGGCGCACGCCCTGCCGGAGGAGATGCTTCCCGTCGAACTGCCGGAAGTAGAGGACTACAAGCCCGTCAGCTTTGACCCGGAAGACAAGGACTCTGCACCGCAGCCCCCACTGGCCAAGGCTAAGGAGTGGGTTGAGGTCACCCTGGATCTCGGCGACGGCGAGAAAACCTACTACCGGGACACGAACGTCATGCCGCAGTGGGCGGGTTCCTCGTGGTACCAGCTGCGCTACATCGACCCGAATAACGACAATGCCCTGGTAGGCATCGAAAATGAGCGCTACTGGGTTGGCCCGCGCGAAGGTCGCCCCTCTGGCGGTGTGGATCTGTACGTGGGCGGCGTGGAACACGCCGTGCTGCACCTGCTGTATGCCCGTTTCTGGCACAAGGTGCTCTTTGACCTGGGTGTTGTCTCCAGCTTCGAGCCCTACTACCGCCTGTACAACCAGGGCTATATCCAGGCGTATGCTTACACGGATTCCCGTGGCGTATACGTACCTGCAGAAGAGGTCACTGAGCGCGATGGTAAGTTCTTCTGGGTTCGCACAGCCGATGACGCTGAGGGCGTCGACAAGGAAGAAGAGGTATTCCAGGAATACGGCAAGATGGGCAAGTCCCTGAAGAACGCGGTCTCGCCAGACGAGATCTGCGATGACTACGGTGCGGACACCCTGCGCGTATACGAGATGGCGATGGGTCCACTCGACACGTCGCGACCATGGGCGACGAAGGACGTGGTGGGTGCGCAGCGCTTCCTGCAGCGCGCGTGGCGCCTCGCCGTGGATGAGAACACGGGTGAGTGCTCTGTGAGCGATGACGCCCTCACGGATAATGACCTGAAGGCCCTGCACAGGACCGTCCAGGGCGTTCACGAGAACTATGCAGAGCTGCGCGACAACACAGCCGTCGCGAAGCTGATCGAGTACGTGAATTACCTGACGAAGACGTACTCCACGGGCCAGACTCCGCGTGCGGCCGTGGAACCGCTAGTGCAGATGCTTGCACCGGTGGCTCCGCACATTGCCGAGGAGATGTGGGAGGTGCTGGGGCACGCCGATGGCATCACGTACGTTCCCTTCCCGGAGTGGGACGAGAAGTGGCTGGTGGATGACACCATCGAGCTGCCCGTGCAGGTGATGGGCAAGCTACGTGGCCGTATCAACGTGGCAGCGGATGCTTCGCGAGAGGACATTGAGGCCGCTGCGCTGGAAGAGCCGAACGTGGCCGCGCACATCGAGGGTAAGACGGTGGCGAAGATCATCGTCGTGCCGGGCAAGATGGTGAACGTCGTCGCAAAGTAGCGCGCGGCGGCGCCTTTTAGAGGTTGTGGTCGAGGATCAGGTAGGCGCCAACTGACGTGATCCAAGCCATGCAGAACGGCATAATGAACCAGATCACCGCCACCCATGGGCGCCAGCGCTGGTGCTTCTTCCACTTGTAATAGGTGATAAAGGCCGAGCCGAACAGGCCGAAAAACGCCAGCGAGGTAGGAACGATAGCGAAGAGCAGCTGGAACGTGCGGCTACACAGCTGAGCGGAGGAATCAGCCTCGCAGTACGGCCCGCCAACGGCCTTCGAGGCCACCCAAATCAAAATGGCGGATAGCGTGGTCGACACAATCACGCCGATGAAGAACCGTATCGCCTGGCGGGTGGACTTATTGTTGCGCTCCAGGCGGAGCAAAGGGTCGGCTTCGTAGTCGAGCTCCGAGGGCGCGCCTGGACGATCAAGGTCGGAGAGCTCACCCGGAAAATCCAGGTCGTTCGCACGAGGATCGGCGTCAGAGCCCGGTTTATCAGCAGGTGAGGGGCTATCGTTCAAACCATCAGTGCTCATAATGCCCTCAAATCTACACGCCGGGTAATGGCCTAAGGCTTAGACCGTGCTCAGCAGCACCGGTACCGGACTGTGGCGCAGAATCTGGTTTGTCGACGGGCCGATGAACACGCGGTGGAAACCACCCAATGTACTGGACCCCATGACCAGCAGATCGCCCTTTTTCCACTTCAGGGCATTGATCGCGCCGGACCAGCCATAGCCGCTACCGACTTCCATCTGCACAGTCAGGTCGCCGTGCCGGTTCAACGCGCGGTCACGTCCGCGATCCAGTAGTGCCAGCGCCTGCTCGCGCCATTCGACCATCATGTCGGAGTTATCGATAAATTCCGTCTCCGTCGGGTACATCGTTGCCCCGCGTGGGCTAAACGCCACCAGCCGCAGCGGCACATTCCACCGGTGCGCCAGATCGGCGGCGCGACGCAGGGCCTCATGCGACTGATCGGTGTCGATGTAACAGCAATTGACCCTGGTGACGCCACGTTTCGACAACTTCGGCGTCCGCGGAGCCAATAGCAAAGGCAGCGGAGCGTAATGCAGCAAAGCATCCGCCGTCGAGCCGATCCTAAAGCGAGAATGCGGCGCGGCAGGATGGGAGCCCAAGATCATCATGTCGGCGTTGAACTCGGTGGCGGCGTCGATAAGAGCCTTCGTCTCCGAGTGATCGACAGTGACGGAGGAGGGCTCGTCGGCGTCAAGCATAGAATCCGGCAATTTTGCCAGGTCAAGAGCCTTCTGCGCGGCGGAGGAGACTGCCTTTGATTCCTTTTCGATCCACTGTGAGTAGTTATCGAACTCCAGCTCGGGCTGTGCGGTCCAGGAACGCGAAATGACGGTTGCAGTGCGCACTGCCACGGTTTCCGTGCGGCCGAGCCAGGCTGCGACCTGCGCGGCTTCGTCACCGGCAGATTCCGGACGCCACGTAAGGAGCAGGCGGAGGGGATCGTGGGACTTAGGGGTGTTGCTCAAGGAAGTTTGCTCGCTAGCTCCAGCTTCTAGTGCTGGTCGTTGTTCAGCTTTGCCTCTATAGCCTCAGTGTAGCGACGTAGCACCAGTTCGATAACTGGGGTGGCCTTTGCTACTTCCTTGAGTTCTTCATCGCTGAGGCTAGCCAGCATGCTGGAGAGTTGCTCGGCGCGTTCTTCGGAAAGGCGACGCAGCTCTTCGCGTCCCTTATCGGTCAGGGTGACGCTGACGCCGCGGCGGTCGGAGGTGTCGCGTACGCGAGTGACCAGGTCCATTGTCTCTAGCTGGTTAACAGCGTTAGAGGCGGTGGGCATCCGGATCGTCTCGGTGGCCGCGATTTGGCTGATGCGCATCGGGCCGTTTTCCTCGAGGATCATGAGGATGGAAAGTTGCGCCATACTGATGTGCGAGTTCTCTGTCTGGCGGAAGTACAGCAGGTACAGCCGCGTCAGAGGGAGGCGCAATTCTTTGGCGATTTCTAAGGGTGTGGAAGCCATAGGTACTAAAATACAACAGTTTTGGTTGTAAATGCACAAGCGGGGCGCTGGACACGGAGGTTTTGCCCCCATCTGAAAGCGGTGAATAGCGGTGACGTTCGCTGTTGCGGAGCTGTGCATCGAAACGAATTACCCCACCGCCTTGGGTGGGGTACAGGGGTACAGGGGTACAGGGGCGCAGGGTGCACAGGGTTGTTGCGCCGGGACAGGGTAAAGGTGCTATGCCCCGTTAATGAACTCCTCCAGCTGCGCGCGGGCGACATCGTCCGGCAGCTGCACGGGCGGAGACTTCATTAGGTAGCTAGAGGCAGCGTCGACCGGGCCGGCCACTCCCCTATCCAGCGCGATCTTGGCGGCGCGCACAGCGTCGATGATGATGCCCGCGGAGTTCGGGGAGTCCCAGACCTCCAGTTTGTACTCCAGGTTCAGTGGAACTTCGCCGAATGCGGAGCCCTCGAGGCGGACATAAGCCCACTTGCGATCGTCCAGCCACTCCACGTAGTCCGAGGGGCCGATGTGGACGTTCCGGTCGTGTACCTTGCCGGCCAGCGGGCCTTCCTGCAGGTTGGACGTGACGGCCTGGGTCTTGGAGATCTTCTTGGACTCCAGGCGATCACGATCCAGCATGTTCTTAAAGTCCATGTTGCCGCCGACGTTCAGCTGCATGGTGCGCTCCAGGCGCACGCCGCGCTCCTCGAACAAACGTGCCAGCACACGGTGGGTGATAGTAGCGCCGACCTGGGACTTGATGTCGTCGCCAACGATCGGCAGGCCAGCGGCGCGGAACTTCTCCGCCCACTCCGGATCGGAGGCGATAAAGACCGGCAGGGCGTTCACGAAGGCACAGCCTGCGTCGATGGCGCACTGTGCGTAGAAGCGGTCGGCCTCTTCAGAACCGACTGGCAGGTAGCTGACCAGCACGTCTACGTTCGCGTCCCGCAGGGCCTGCGGCACGTCGACGGGTTCTGCGTCGGATTCGGTGATGCTCTCCTGGTAGTGGCGGCCGAGGCCATCAAAGGTGTGGCCACGCTGGACGGTCACGCCGGTGTGCGGGACATCGGCGATCTTAATGGTGCAGTTCATGCCTGCATAGATCGCCTCAGAAACGTCTTTGCCAACCTTGTCCGCGTCTACGTCGAAGGCAGCGGTCACGCGCACGTCGCCCACCGAGTAGGGGCCGAACTTGGTGTGCATGAGACCTGGGACGTCCTGGGACGCATCGGCGTCAGAATAAAGGTGGATTCCCTGAATCAGCGAGGTCGCGCAGTTACCGAGCCCCACGATAGCGATGTTGCAAGTATTCGTAGTCATGCGGACAACCGTAGGGCGAGAGCCGCGGAAAACTGCTCTTCATCGGCAGGTTAACCGATCAAGCCAGCCCGGTTTATCGATCAAGCTACGGGGAGAAGGGGTTGCCCGGAGCGTGTTTACAATATGGGTGTGTCGATTTCGCGAAGGGTTATTGATAGGTCACTCGATCGCCGTCGCGCCCTATCCGAGGTGCGTGCGGTCGAGCGCTTTATTGGTGACGCCACCCCGCGGCTCCTATCCTCGGCGGAGGTTCTAGGACGGGCAGTTGATCGCCCGTGTCCGGTGTGTGGAAAGCCTTATTTAAAGGAAACGCAGTGGATTCACGGCACTGTATTAGGTGAAAAGTCGGGTACAGCGCGTAGTGTAAGAGAGATCAATGGTGTGATTGAGACACTCGTGGATAAACAGCAGAATGCTGAGTTTTCGATACACACCGTTGAAGTGTGCATGAAGTGTAGATGGAATCACTTGATCCGAGAAGAGCTGATCGGAATCACGATCGATAATCAGGAGACTCGTCTAGTTGAGTAGCGACAAGCCGTCCAAGAACCCTTACTCCCGCGGTGGTGCCGGTAATTCCGGTAGTGGCCGCTCCAGCAACGACCGGAGTGGACAGCGGAAGCCGGGGCAACCGGGCAAGCCGGGGCAGCGCCGTGCCGGGCAGGGGCAGCCAGGTAAGTCTGGACAGCCAGGCCGGTTGAACCAGCACCGGGCCGCTAAGGGCGGCAAGCCGGGTTCCCGCAAAGCTGCACAAGGCGGTGCGCCTGGTCAGCGCCGCGCCGGACAGGGCCAGCCAAGTCGGTCGGGTCAGCCGGGTAGGCCTGGTAGACCGGGTCAGCGGCGTGCCGGACAGGGCCAGCCAGGTAAGTCTGGACAGCACCGGGTCGGGCAGAGAAGCAGGGTCAGCCAGGCAGGCCAGCCGGGTAGGCCGGGCGCGCGTAAGCCGGGGCAGAATCGCAGTGCACAGCCGGGCAAGCGTCGAGCTGCTGCTGGCGCGGTGGCGTCACAAAACAAGAGGCCCCAAAAGAACGGTCCGCAAAGAAACGGACTGAAGAAGAATGGTCCGCAGACTCGGATGAAGAAGGATGGGAGCCGCTCCGTGGGCGAAGGAAAGCTAAAGGCAAGAACACGTAAGAAGCGCAGTTGGCGCGACAAGCGAACCCTGCGCAACTTTTTTGCAGGGTTGGCTGCCGTGATGGCGGTCATGATTATCGTGCCGCTGGTGGCCTTCTTTACGGCCTATTCGGTGACGAAGGTGCCAGAGCCGGAAGAGCTGGTGAACAACCAGATCTCCTACATCATGGCGAGTGATAACAACACTGAGCTGGCGCGCATCGTGCCGCCGGAGGGCAACCGCCAGAACGTGAAACTGGACGAAGTGCCAATGGCAGTGCGCCAGGCCGTTCTAGCTGCTGAGGACCGCGAGTTCTACAGCAACCCTGGTTTCTCAGTTTCCGGCTTTGCCCGTGCAGCTGTCGGCCAGGTGCTGGGCCGCGATGGCGCAGGTGGCGGTTCGACGATCACCCAGCAGTATGTGAAGAACGCGCTGGTGGGTGACGAGTTCAGCTTGAGCCGAAAGGCGAAGGAGCTGGTGATTTCCGCAAAGATGGCTCGCGAATGGTCGAAGGACGAGATCCTCGAGGCCTACCTGAACACCATTTACTTCGGGCGCAATGCCTATGGCATTAGCGCAGCGGCGCATGCTTACTTTGATAAGGACGTCAAGGAGCTCAGCCCGGAGGAAGGCGCGGTGCTGGCTGCAACTATTCAGGCACCTTCTGGACTGGATCCATGGACGAACCGTGAACGCGCCGAATCGCGCTGGAACTATGTGCTCGACGGCATGGTGGGCATTGGTGCGATGAAGGAGGCCGACCGTAAGAACGCCGTTTACCCGAAGGTAAAGGATCCGGCGGAGACCGCCGAGAGCACTCAGGCCGCGGGTACCAACGGACTGATCAAGACGAAGGTTATTGAAGAGCTTGAGCAGGCCGGCATCACCGAGGAACAGGTGAACACGGGTGGCCTGAAGATCACCACCACCATCGACCCGAAGATGCAAGCCGAAGCAGTGGATGAAATCCACAAGAAGATGGAAGGCCAACAGAAGGGCCTACGCACCGCCGTTGTTTCGGTGGATCCGAAGACCGGTGGAGTGCGCTCCTGGTACGGCGGCGATGACCCAGTCGGTTTCGACTTCGCCGGTGCAGGTCTACAGACTGGTTCGACGTTTAAGATCTTCACGCTGGCCGCATACCTCGACCAGGGCGGCAGCATCTACGACCAATTCGACTCCTCCCCTGTCATGACCGGTGATGCGCAGGTTACAAACGTTGGTGGCGCCAGCTGTGGCACCTGTTCCATCGCCGAGGCGCTAAAGCAGTCGCTGAATACCAGCTTCATCCGTCTGACCCAATCGCTGAAGGGCGGCCCGCAAGATGTGGCCGATATGGCGCACCGCCTGGGCGTGGCAGAGGAGCTACCGGGCGTGGGCAAGACGCTCCAGGAGAAGAACGGCAAGCCCGCCGATGGCATTACCCTGGGCATGTACCAGTCCAGCCCGCTGGATATGGCCACCGCCCTGGCGACCATGACCAACGGCGGCGTCTACCACCGTCCGCACTTTGTACAGAAGGTGGAGAACTCCAACGGTGATGTCCTGCTGGATAACACTAAAGACGACGGCGACCGCGTAGTCTCCGAGGAAGTTGCCAACGGAGTGATCCAGGCGATGCAGCCCATCGCCGCCTACTCCAATGGCAACGTGCTGGCCGGTGGTCGCCCATCTGCAGCCAAGACTGGTACCGCGCAGCTGGGTGACACGGGCGAGAACAAGGATGCCTGGATGCTGGGCTCCACCCCGCAGCTCTCCACCGCAGTGTGGGTTGGTACTGCCGACGGCAAGCCAATTCACAACAGCTACGGCGGCATTATGTACGGTTCCGGCTTGCCCGCCCAGATTTGGAAGGGTGTGCTGGATCGCCAGCTGGCAGATTCCGAGATCGAGCAGTTTGGTACCGGAGCAGCTGCCTCGTCAGGCAGCTCCGGTGCCTACAGCGGTGGCGGTGGCGCTGACACTGGCGCTGACGCTGGCGCTGGCGCGGCCGCTGGGGCCGGAACCGAGGGCGAAGCACAGACGGAGCCAGAATCCCCTGCACCAGCCGCGCCCCCTTCCCCCCAGTCGCCGCAGCCGGCACCGCGCCAACCCGCCCCGCGGGGCGGTAACCCGCCGGCGAACAACGATCTACAAGACCTGATCGATGGATTCCTCAACCAATAGAAAAATGACCGCCGAGCAGCGAGTACTGCCCTCCCGCACCGAGCCGATGGCGCAGGGCTTCATCCGCTTCATCGGCGGACCACCCGGCGCCCATGCCCTCATCGGGCGGGCCCGGTGGTGGACTCCCCTACGCGTACTTCTGGCCACCGCTGCCACCTTCCTGGCATTTGGATGGCTACAGAAGGCCCAGTGCCTCCGCACAGCTTTTGACCCTGAGGGTCTCCCCTATATTGACTGGTCCGGGAAGCGCCAATTCACCTCCGCCTGCTACTCCGACACGATTTCGCTATTCGGCAGTCACGGGCTGGATACACTCGACTTCCCCTATTTAACTTCTTTTACTGACGGTGACGGCGCCACCAGGTACATGGAATACCCGGTGCTTACCGGTTTGTACCAGTGGCTCGTGGCGGTTATCGCCCAGCCGGTAGGCGTGGTGTGGGACTTCCTCCCCTTGCCGACGGCTGATTCTGCAGCGATCTACTTCGGCGTTAACGCATTCTTCCTAGGCCTCTTTTGGATGGTCGCGACCGGTCTCATGACGAAGCTGACCGGCAACCGGGTATGGGACACCCTGCTGATGGCCGCCTCTCCCCTGGTCATCGTCCACGCATTCACGAACTTCGACTTGCTGGCCTGCGCCGCCGCTGTCGCTATCTTTAGCTTCTGGGCCAACCGCCGCCCCGGCTGGGCGGGTGTGGCTACCGGCGTGGGCGTGGCTCTGAAGCTGTGGCCTGCCTTCATCGGCGGAGCGTTGATCCTGCTCTGCCTGCGCCAGCGCGCCTGGGGTCCATTGGCCAAGCTAGTCGGCGGAACCCTCGGCAGTTGGATCGCTGTGAACCTGCCGATCATCCTCCTCGCGCCGACAGGCTGGTCTGAGTTCTTCCGACTGAACTCTGAACGCGGCTGGGAAGGCTCGACCATCTATGCCGTCATTGCACACATCACGGGTAATGACGCCTGGAACGGCGTGTCCCCCTCGAAGTCCGTTGAAGGCGCTGATGCGCTGAACCTGCTGACCGGCGTACTGCTTCTCCTCGTGTTGCTAGCACTGGCATGGCTAGTCATTTTCGCCGCGCCGCGGACCCCGCGAGTAGCTCAGGTGGCATTCCTGGCCACCTTGGCCTTCATGATTACTAATAAAGTGTGGAGCCCCCAGTACTCCATCTGGCTCGTGCCGTTGCTGGTGCTGGCACTCCCCCGCTGGCGACTCGTCTTTGGCTGGGCGGCTCTGGAGGCCGTCTACTGGTACCTGCGCATGTGGCAATTCCTACCCTCCAACCAAGCAGCACCCAATTGGCTGGTCGATAGCGTGACCGTGCTGCGACTGGCGCTGCTGGTGTACATGGCGGTGCTGGTGATCCGACAGATTATGGGACGGATCCCCGACCCGGTACGTGATGCACACGCTGGCCGTGATCCATTGGCCGGTGTACTCGACGATGGTGGCGACGGAGAAGTGGGCGTCACAAAGAAAAAAGTGGGTGCTACGAAGAAAGAGAGCAACGATGGATAACACGACCATATTGATCACCATGGCGAGCGTATTCACGGGATTTCTGTTCTTCGGCGGCAGCTTCGCCAGCTTTATGTACGGCAAGTCGAAGAAGCAGGTGTGGACGTTGTTCTGCATCGCCATCGTGTTCCTGACAATTGTGCCGGTGAGCTTGGCGGTATTCGTCGCGGCGTAATGGTCGGCGATACGGGTAAGTAGCGCGGGGACGGGAAGCAAGGGGTTAGTAGCGCGGGGTCAGGTCGCGCGACGGGGCATTTCTTAAATCGGGGGGGCACCAGGTAGGCTGGGAACGTTGCTGACGCAACGACCCTCCTGCCATGCCCAAAAGGGGTATGGCCGAAACACTAGACCATAGGAGGTGATGAGGTCCGTGCGTCAATACGAGATGATGATCATCATCGACCCTTCCCAGGATGAACGCACCGTTGCCCCGTCGCTGGACAAGTACTTGGATATTGTCCGCAAGGAAAACGGTACCGTGGAAAAGGTTGATATCTGGGGCAAGCGTCGCCTCGAGTACCCGATCAACAAGAAGGACGAGGGCATCTACGTAGTTCTCGACCTGAAGTGTGAGTCGGCTACCGTGCTGGAAATCGACCGCCTGCTCAACATCAACGACCAGATTCTGCGCACCAAGGTGCTGCGGAAGGACCAGTAGCTACAATCGCCATTGAGGCGAGCTACAGGCTCCGAACGGACTGTACCTACACCTAAACAGACCTGAACAGGGTTCTAACGGGGCTCGAACAGGACTAAACACTGCTCAACCGCCCTTCACCACACAACGTTAGGAAAGAAACATGGCACAGGGAGACACCCAGATCACTGTGGTCGGCAACATCGTTGCGGATCCGGAATTGCGCTACACGCCCAACGGAGCTGCAGTTGCAAACTTCCGCGTGGCTTCCACACCTCGTCGCTACGACCAGCAAGCTGGTCAATTCGTCGACGGTGAGCCGCTGTTTTTGACCTGCAACGTGTGGCGTCAACCTGCCGAGAACGTGGCCAACAGCCTGAGCAAGGGTGACCGCGTGATCGTGACTGGCCGTCTGCGCCAGCGCTCCTACGACGATCGCAATGGCGAGCGCCGTACTGTCTTCGAGATTGAGGTCGAAGAGGTAGGCCCGTCGCTGCGCTTCGCAACTGCGGACATTAATAAGTCGTTCCGTGGAGGAGGCCAGGGTGGCCAGGGTCAGGGCAACGGTGGAAACGGTGGCTTTGGCGGCGGCAATGCTGGCGGCCAGGGTGGCTTTGGTGGCGGCAATGCCGGTGGCCAGGGTCAGGGTAATCGGGGACAGAACAACCAGGGTTTCGGTGGCCGCAACGCTGCCATGGACGATGACCCGTGGAACTCTGCACCACAGTCCGGATTTGGTGATGGCGACGACGAACCGCCATTCTGATCGGTTGGCTTAAAAGTCGCTGGTCAGCGTTAAATTTTTTGAACATAATTGGTCGAACCAAAGCACAACGAAAGGCTGGATCATGAAGCTGATCCTCACCGCCAACGTTGACAACCTCGGTGTCCCCGGCGACATCGTAGAGGTCAAGGCTGGCTACGGACGTAACTACCTGCTTCCGCGCGGCTATGCAATCGTTGCAACCCGCGGTGCTGAGAAGCAGATCGAAGGAATTAAGCGCGCGCAGGAAGCACGACAGATTCGCGACCTGGATCACGCACGCGAGGTTAAGGAAGAGCTGGAGAACCTGAGTGGCGTGACCGTTGCGGTCCGCACTGCAGAGACCGGCAAGATCTTCGGCTCTGTCACCGCAGACAACATTGTTGATGCAGTGAAGAAGGCCAACGGTCGTTCCCTGGACAAGCACAGCATCAAGCTGCGCAAGGGCGATGTTAAGGCAACCGGCGTTTACTCTGTGGACGTTCAGCTGCACGAAGGCATCGTTGCATCCCTGAGCTTCGAGGTTGTTTCCGCGTAAGTTCGTAACTGTCCGGTTTCGCCGTTTTCCGGTGACCGGCAGGTCATGGCATTCCTGCGAGCCCTTTTGCCCGTGCCTAGACAACACGGGTGGCTGGTTTTTCGGCGGCTCGGTCGGATTTTAATGCCCTGAACTGCGATGATGCGCCAATAACTAGAACGCACCAGAAGAAAACTTTTCTAACTTAGACAACAGCAGGTTAAGGCCCCACGCACCTACGCGTGGGGTCTTTTCCGTTACCGGGGTGCAGGTTGGGGCTTTTGGACGCCACGGCGAACCTTGCCCGGAATGTCGTTAGGTCGGGAATGTGGGGCCGGTTTGGTGCCTGGAGGGGCTCCGGCGGGCCAGGAATGTCGTTAGATCGGGAATGTGGCGGGCGGCTGAAAAGTTTAGAAAATTCTTCAGCGCTGTGACCTGCGGGTTCGCATTAATGAAAACCGCTGCGGTTAATAGATTCCCGTTCTAGCGACATTTTCCGTTCTGAAGCACACAAACTCGCCCGCGCTGGGGTTAGGGAAGGACCTCTGATGCTACGGGGAAGGACCACCGCCGAAGCTGTTGGCCGCATACCAGGGCCACCACAGCCAGAGCCAGGGTCCGCATACCAGGGCTACCACTGCCGGAGCCGGTGTCCGCAACCAGGGCCACCACAGCCAGAGCTATTGTCGCAGCTCAGCGGCACCGCCGCCGCCCTCTCCAGCCGCCAGCGGCGCCGCAGCCTTCAAAGCCTCCACGCCAAATGCCATGTCATGCTTGTTGTCCGCGCCCGTGTAGGTGCGCCGCTCCTTGATGTAATCCTGCTCCATCCGCCACGGATCCCCAGCACCCTGACGCGGCAGAGTCGCCACGCTCCGCTGAATATAACCGCTGGACATCTCCAAAAGCGGCAGGTCAGCGGCCTCTCCGGCGGGCAACAGCGGGCAAGCCCACTGCTCGCCCCGCGCTTCCATGTCCTTCCACAGCTGCACCAAATAGCGCGAAGTCATATCCGCGCGCAGCGTCCACGACTGGTTCAAATACCCAATGGTGTACGAGAAATTCGGCAGGCGATTGGCCATCATGGCACGATAAGCCACCAGAGATTCGGTCGGTACGGGAGTGCCGTCCACGGAGAAGTTGGCGTCACCAAAGGCCAAAAGCTGCAGCCCCGTGGCGATCACCAAAACATCGGCCTCGATGTACCCGCCGGAGCGCAACCGCACCCCACCTGCGTCAACGCGGTCGATATGGTCAGTGACGACTCGCGCCCCACCCCGCACGGCCTTAAAGAAGTCGCCGCCGGGGGACTTGCAGACGCGCTGATCCCACGGCCCATACGGGGGAGTGAAGTTCCGGCGCACCTCGTCAGCGGGCAGGTACAGACGATTCCAGCCCCGGAACACCAACTTCGCGATGCTGGGGAATGTCTGGCATAGGTGGTACTGCGCCATGTCGCGCCCAATATGCAGGCTGCGGGCCAAACGATGACCGAATGTGCCCGGCTGTGTGCTGAGACCCAGGCCGACGAGGGAGCTGATCGTGTCCGTCTCCGGCAGCGGGGCAATGTACGTGGGAGTCCGCTGCAGCATCGTGACGTCCGCGCCCATTGAATGCAGCGCCGGAACCAGCGTAATTGCCGTGGCTCCGGAGCCAATCACGGTAACCTTCTTTCCGCGCACGTCGAGGTCGCGGAGCCATTGTTGTGGGTGTAGGGCGGTGCCTTGGAAGGTATCGACGCCCTCAATGTGCGCGGTAAAGCCCTCCGAATGGCGGTAGTATCCGGTGGCGAAGTGGAGACGGCGCGTCCACGTGGTGAGGGTGGGCTGCGCGAGGCCGAAATCGTCGGTGCCTTCGGAGTTTGCGCGGCCTGTGCGACCGAGGCGCATGGTGACCTCCCACAGCCCGCGGTTGGTGTGGAAGTTTACGGATTCGACCCAGGTGGAGAGCTGTAGGCGGTCGAGCATGCCGATTTCGGCGGCGGCTTCGTGGCAGTAGTCGCGGATTTGCTTGCCTGAGCCGAGCGTGCCCTTGTGTGGCCATTTCTTGAAGGGGAGGGAGAACGTGGCCATGTCGGAATCTGAACGGATTCCGGGGTATTGGAAGGTGGCCCAGGTGCCGCCGACGTCGTAGTTGGAATCGACGCCTGCCCAGTTCCAGGAAGGGAAGTTTTTGGAGACGTGGTAGGCGATGTCGATGCCAGAGAGGCCTGCGCCGACGATAAGGAGGTCGAGGGGGTGTTCGGCGCTAGCGTTTGCGAGGGCGGGCAGGGGAGTGGTCGCGGTGGAGGTTGGGTCGGCTGTGGAGTGGTCGGGCGTTGCGTTCATGGAGAATAGGCTAGTTCACGATGGTGGCGTCTCGTGGGAGAACCAATATTTTGCTTCCGCTCAGCAAACTGAAAATTAGGCAATGCCTGAGGAGGGGATAAGGGCTGTGCAAAACCCCGCGCCGAAGGTGAATAATACGTGAATATTTTGAACTTTCAGGCGACCTGGGCGTTTACAGAAGGGCAACCGCCTGGCCTGCGGGTTTGTTTATCCCCAAGTTATCCACCGATGAAAAAAGAGGTTTTCACACCAGTCACACGCCCCTGACCTGCGATAATAGAAGAAAGTGCAGGTGAGAGTGTTGACTGTCCACAGGTTATCCACAACCCGTCCTGGGCTATTGGAAGTTATGCACATTTCCTCCACAGGTATATTCACAGTGCCTGTGGATAACTTGATTTGCAATGCCCTCACAAGTTGTTCTCGCACGGGGCGGGTGAGCACAAAAAGCGGGCACAGGGCGGGGGTTCGAGGTTGTCCGTTGCTGCCACTAATGTGGTCGACATGAGCAAGAATGCAGGCATGAACTTCGACGACGGCGCCCCGCTGCCCGACGAGCCGTTTGATGACTTCGGCGGATCCCAGGATTTCGCTGGCGGTCGTGACTTCGGCAGTGGCCGCGGTGGGCGTCGCGGAGGTTCGGGCACCCAGCAGATCGTCCGCGAAATGCCGCAGAACCCGGAGGCCGAGCAGGGTGTACTCGGCGGCATGATGCTCAACAAGGACGCGATCGCGGATGTCGTAGAAGTCCTTGTCGGCGACGACTTCTATGTGCCGAAGCACAAGACTATTTTTGACGCCATACTTCAGCTCTACGGCGAGGGTAAGGAAGTCGACCCAGTCATCCTTGGCGGGCGCTTGGACCGCGACGGCGTGCTGGGTTTCATCGGTGGTGCAGGATACCTGCATAGCATCATCCAAAAGACTCCGACCTCCGCAAACGTGGGCTACTACGCCTCGATTGTGCGAGAGAAGGCCACGTTGCGTCGCCTGGTGCAGGCCGGTACCACGATTGTGCAGCTGGGCTATGCGGGCACCGAGGGTGCAGATGTAGACAACGTGGTGGACCGCGCACAGCAGGAGATGTTCGCCATTACCAACGATGCCGCGAAGGAGGACTATGAAGTCTTCGCGGAGTTGGTCGCATCGACGGTGGGGGAGATCGAGCAGCTGGAAAGCCAAGATGGCATCGAAATGGGTATCCCCACCGGTTTTAAGGATCTTGACGATCTAACCAATGGTTTGCGCGGTGGACAGATGGTGATTGTGGCGGCGCGTCCCGGTGTGGGTAAATCTACGCTGGCGCTGGACTTCATGCGGTCTGCCTCCATTGAGCATGGCAAGGCATCGGCGCTATTCAGCTTGGAAATGAGCAAGTCGGAGGTGATGATGCGCATCTTTTCCGCAGAGGCGGAGGTGCGCCTGGCCTCCATGCGCGGCGGTAAGTTGACTGACGATGATTGGGATCGGCTGACGGTGCGCATCGGTGAGATTGAAGATGCACCGATTTACATCGACGATTCGCCGAACCTGACGATGATGGAGATCCGCTCCAAGGCCCGCCGCTTGAAGCAACAAGTGGATCTGCAGTTGATTGTGGTGGACTACCTACAGCTGATGTCCTCCGGTAAGCGTGTGGAGTCCCGTCAGCAAGAGGTCTCGGAGTTTTCCCGTCAGCTCAAGCTTCTGGCCAAGGAAGTTAACGTCCCCGTGATCGCGATTTCGCAGCTGAACCGTGGTGTGGAGTCGCGTGGTGACGATGCTCTCCCGCGTGTTTCTGACCTGCGTGAATCGGGTTCGCTGGAGCAGGATGCCGACATGGTTATGCTGATCAACCGCCCTGATTCCCAGAACCCCGATCATGAGCGTGCGGGTGAGGCGGACATTATCTTGGCTAAGCACCGTGGCGGCCCGATCGGCACCGTGACTGTTGCCAACCAGCTGCAATTCTCTAAGTTCTCCGACATGGCCCGCGATATCTCCCCCATGCCCTAGTGCCGGAACCTAGGAACCTAGGAGCCTAGTGCCTAGGATTTCCCGTTTAGTTTCGCCAGGATTTCGTAGAACTGCTCGATCTCTGCGTCGCTAAGCTGGTCGAAGACCAGCTCCCGCACCTTTGCCACGTGGCCGGGGGCGGCGGTGGCTATCGCCTCGAGGCCTGCGGGTTCCAAGACTACGTAGGCCCCGCGACCGTCGGCGTCACAAGTTGTACGGCGCACAAGACCGCGTTTAGACATGCGCGTGATCTGGTGCGAAAGGCGCGAACGGCTCCATTGCATCATGTTTGCCAGTGCGACGATTCGCTGCCGGTGGTCCGGTGCTTCCGAAAGGTGGACCAGAACCTCGTAGTCCGCCAGGGATAGGGACGTTTCCGCCGACAGCTGCTGCGCTAGTTCGGCATTGATGTTGATGTGGGCATTGATCCACGCTCGCCACACCTGCTGTTCGCGACTGTTCAGCCACTTTGTCCCCTTGTTCGCATCGTTGTGTAGCGGGGGAGAGGTGTCTTCTTGTGTCATGTGCACCAGTATCGCATATCGGTCAAAATAGTTGATACATCAACTAATAGGGTGTAGCTTTGAGGCCAGCGCATCAAAAGAAGTAATCAACTGACACACCAACTGAAAGGTTCAACATGACCAACGTCAACAACTACTCCGGCAACTTCCAGATCGACGCAGCGCACTCCGAGATTGGTTTCGTCGCCCGCCACGCCATGGTCACCAAGGTTCGTGGCGCATTCACCGACTTCGAGGGCACCGCCACCACCGGCGAGAACCTGGAAGGCGCAAAGATTGAGGTCAAGATCGACGTCAACAGCGTCGATACCCGCAATGCCGACCGCGACGCTCACCTGACCACTGGTGATTTCTTCGAGACGGAGAAGTACCCGCACATCACCTTCACCTCCACGGACATTACCGCCGCCGGCGAATCCACCCTCCGCGTTACCGGCGACCTGACCATTAAGGATGTGACAAAGCCCGTCACCATCGACTTCGATTTCACCGGTGAGGTGCAGGATCCGTGGGGCCAGACCCGCGTCGGCTTCGAGGGTTCCACCAGCATTAACCGCCGTGACTTTGGCCTGGAGTGGAACACCGCTCTTGATGGTGGGCGTGCTTGTTTCCGAAAAGATCGCGCTGAACTTCGACATTTCCGCCGTCAAGCAGAGCTAACCTGATCGGCCGTTGTGGCCGCCCAACTCGACTGGTCGCGCTGCCAGCTGGGTAATATTGCACCTATGAATCGCCTCCCGCCCGTCGCCCTGGTTTTCCTCGGCGGCGCGCTGGGGGCGATTATTCGTTGGACGCTGACCGTCTGGATCCCCGCCCTCGGCGACCCCACACGCGTGCTCGGCGCAGCCACGCCGCTGAACATCATTGGAGGAATCCCTCTAGGAGACATCGCATTGCTGGTGGTCAACGTCCTGGGTGCGCTCCTTTTAGGGCTCTTAGTCGGGATGATCCCGGATTCTGCCCACCCACGTCGCACGTTCTGGGGCACGGGAGTGCTCGGCGGTTTTACGTCGTTTAGCTCGCTTGCTGCGGCTGTTGACGCCACCACCGATTCAGCTTCTACCATCCTCATCGGGGGAACCTACGGCGTGTTTACGCTGGCGCTTGGTCTAATTGCAGCTGCGATGGGGCTGCGCCTCGGGCGGGATCTGAATGAGCTGGCGCGGCTGCGACGCGCAGCCGACGGCGCCGACGAGCCCCAGGATCCCCATGAGCCCCACAAAGGGGGCGCACGATGAACACCGGAGCAACCCTCATTGAGCTGTTAGCCGTCGCCCTCGGAGGCGGGACGGGAGCGGCGGCCCGCTACGTACTGGATACTCACCTAAAGTCCAAGCACGGTTGGGCACCTTTGTGGAGCCTCGCGGTGGTGAACCTCCTCGGCACAGTCGTGCTGGGTTTAGTGCTTGGGTACACCTCGCAGCATCTTGACGGAGCCGCCGGATCCACCAGTGCAGGCGAGACGCAGGACATTTTATATCCCCTGCTTGGCATTGGTTTGGCCGGCGGTTTCACCACGTTCTCCACGGTGATGGTGGAGGTCTTCACCCGGCCCCAGCCCGCTCGCCGTATTGTGGGCGTGGTGGGGATGGCAGTGGTCTGCTGCGCGGTGTTCCTCCTCGCGCTGTGGTGCGGGGCGCTACTTGCTGGCGCCTGAGGAGCCTTCGCGCGGGTGCGGACGCTACGACGCCGTGTACGTCGCCGGGAGCCGCGCAAACGTACCAGGTATCTGCGCTACTTTTTGGCCGTCACCCAGATGTCAATCTCCGCGTAGGTGGATTCCTTGCCCTCATCATCGGCGAAGTGGATCTTCACCGTCACGGTCTGTCCGCCAGACTCCTGAGTGATCTTCTCGAAGTCCGGCAATTCGGCAGTGGCGGTGGCCGTCAGGCTGCCCTTCGTCTTCTTCAAGTACTGAGTTCGCATGCCCTGTGGCAGCCACCGGTGCGTATTGGGAATTGAGGCCTCGGCCAGCATCCCCATTGCAAACTCCGCGACATTGCAGGCCGCAATGGCATGGAAGGTACCAATGTGGTTGTTCAGCAGCCACCACTTCTTCGACCGAACCTTGCAGAAGCCCGGGCGCAGCTCTTGCACCCGAGGCTGTACGGTGAGGAAGTATGGTGCTTTAAAGCCGGCCGCAGCCGAGAACAAACCGTTTCCGAACGGTTTGTTCGCAAGCTGCTTGTACATTTTGAAAGTGCTAGATGGATTCGCGTTGGCGTCATAAATAGACATAGTGAGAACTCTAACGTGGAATAAAGCGACCGTTGCGTAATGTTGGAAAACATGCTCGCCCCCTTTCACCGGGGCGCCAACAACAAAGTTTTTGGACAAGCACAATCGACCCGAAGGGAAACAAATGGCGACCATCGAAATCACCGGAGCTAACTTCCAGGACACCGTGCAGGGCGACGGCATCGTCGTGCTGGACTTCTGGGCGGAATGGTGCGGTCCGTGTAAGCGCTTCGCGCCCATCTTCGAACAGGTCTCTGACGAGCACCCGGAGGCTGTGTTCGGCAAGGTCGATACTGAGGCCAACCAGGAGCTTTCCGCTGCGCTGCAGATCCAGTCGATCCCGACGCTGATGCTGTTCCGCGATGGTGTTCTGCTGGCCCGCGAGTCCGGCCTGCTCCCGGCGAAGGCGCTGAACGAGCTCATCGCCAAGGCCGAGGAACTGGACATGGACGAGGTGCGCAAGCAGATCGAGGCCGAGCAGGCCAAGGAGCAGTAAAGACTGCGTGGTAGGCACGCTGGCCGGTCTCGCGCGCAGTGTGTGGGCTGAGGGGCTAGCGCGGGTGGCCTCGAACCGAAACAAAAAATAATAGACCAGCGATTCGCGCATCGGCGCCACCACAGGGATAATGCTTGAGGGCATTACAAGAGGAGGCGCACAGAATGGGACGAATCAACGCCAGGAAAGCAGCGATTGCATTGACCGCTGGGCTGGTTGGATTCGCCGGAACCGGAATGGCGGTGGCGAAAGGCGGCATTTCCGCGAACCTCGCGCTGTCTGGTTCTTTTTTCACCGTGACGATCGATCACCTTTCCGGGCAGGACTTTTCGCTGTTCATGGATAACGACGTTAAAGGTGATAATCACCTGCCCGTCGCGCGCGTGAAGATTCAGCAGGCCAAGGCCTCTGACCTGTGCCTTTCAACAACCGTGCCGAACCTGCCCGCCGTCGGTGAGGCAACTCTTGCCCTGCGCTCCAACGGAAAGAACAGTGTGGATGCGAAGGACCTGATCGTCGGGTCTACCGATATTAAGGGCAGCCTGCGGATGGCTGACCCTAACCTTGGTATTGACGCCCACCAGGTCAACCCCGAAGCACCGGACGATGCATGGGGTCTGCACTCGAAAGACGTGCAGGTTGTGGCAGAAAAGATTGTTGCGACATCTGTTGGGGCGAAGCAGCTGAACGTTTCCGGAGTTGAGGCGAGCGTGCGCCGGGGAACTGAGAATGCCTGCTAGAGGGCGTTTGGCACGCTTCGCGGAATGGCGTCGCGGTCGGCCGTTCGTGCCGGGACTGCTGGTGCTGCTTTCGGGTGTGGTGATTATGACGCCCGCCTACCTGACCCTACGCATTAATGACCTACTGGTGATGATCTCCACGTTGTCGGGGGTCTCCACGCTGTTCCTCGGCGCAGCCCAGATTATGTTTGGCCTGGGTATTTGGCTGAAGCCGGCGACAGCACCTTACCTGGGTGTGTTCGCCATTCTGCTGTCTTTGGTGGCGCTGCCGGCCTCGAATATCGGCGGCTTTTTATTGGGCTCGCTGCTGGGGATTTTCGGCGGCGCGTTTGCGTTGGCGTGGGAGCCGGGGGACGGCAAGCGGAAGAAAGCTAAGGCCACTGCTGCAGAGCCGGCAGAGTTGGCTGAGTCGGCAGAGTCGGCAGAGTCGGCTGAGTCGACTGGGGAGAGCGTAGGCGACGGCGGGGATGGCGCGGATGGCGATGCGCCGCAGTCCGGCGGTGGGTACTCCGCGACGGTAGCGGCCTTGCTGGTGGCAGTGGGTATCGCGACCGGCGTGGGCATCCTGAACGCGAACGCCCCGTACAGTGTGGCGCAGCCCGCCCGTGTGGGCGATGTCGGCCAGGTCACCGCCGACAACGTGACCTTCAAGGGGAATGTGCGCATCAGCGTGGATTCCGTGGGCACGGAGCACGGCCGCCGCGACCTAATACGCATCACCGGGGATCGCCTGCAAATTAAGAACCTGCAGATCCAGCTGCCGGGCCAGTGGGGCGATGGCATGCTGCGGACCGGCTCAAAGGTGGAGACATATGTGGTCGAGGGGCCGGTCGTGGTGGAGGCGACGTCCCTGGAGGCTGTTCCCGCGCTAGCCGAGATCTCCACGATCCCGGTGAAGGTGGATATCTCCGGTGGTGCGGGGGACGTTTTGCACCAGCTGGGCTTGGTCCCCAGCGAGGCGCCCATCCCAGACCCGGTGATGGAGGTCGTCTCCCTCAAACAAGTGAAGCTAGACCTGCTGCACCTAACCGGGCGGGATATGAACGCCCCGGTAGTCCACCTGAAGGCTCTCTAACGTATCCCTGATTCCGCCGCCCGCCCATTCGCTCCGTGCGCCGCGCCAAAAGCCAGTACGCTGGAATTCAACAGGCTGCATTGCAGCTAAATTGACCACACCATCACGTCCGATACAGGAGCTTTCCCATGGCGAATCCATTTTCTAAGGGCTGGAAATACCTCATGCAGTCCCTCGACACGAAGATCGAGGAGAACGCGGATCCCCATGTACAGATCCAGCAGGCCACGGAGGCTGCCCGCAAGCAGCACCAGCAGATCTCCGAAAGCGCAGCCCGCGTGATCGGTAACCGTAACCAGCTGGAGATGAAGATGAACCGCCTTCAGCAGGACGCGAAGAAGCTGTCGGACAATGCTCGCACCGCCATCCAGCAGGCCGACAATGCCGCTGCTGCTGGCGACCAGACCAAGGCCAACGACCTGAACCAGACCGCGGAGCTGTTCGCCTCCCAGCTGGTCTCGGTGGAACAGCAGCTGGACGAAACCAAGCAGCTGTACGCCGGTGCGGAGGAGGCCGCCCGTCAGGCCCAGCAGCAACAACAGCAGTCCGCTGCCCGCCTCGAGGAGCAGATGGCGCAGATTAACCAGCTGCGCGCCCAGGTAGATCAGGCGAAGATGCAGGAAGCTACCGCCAACTCCATGCAACAGATGGATGGCCTAGTGCAAAACGACGATGTGCCGACCCTGGATAGCGTGCGCGAGAAGATCGAGCAGCGCTACGCCCAGGCGCTCGGCAGCCAGGAGCTTGTAGAAAACTCCGTGCAGGGCCGCATGGCAGAAATCGAAGCTGCAGGTAACGACATGCGTGCTGCCTCCCGCCTGGAGGAAATCCGCGCCCAGATGAACTCGGGCAGCGGCACAAACGCACTCGAGACCGACGAGTCCCAGGGCGAGCTGGAGCGCTAGCCCACAGCGCTTATCCCCTTCAGGCGCAGCACACCTGGTGTAAAGTGTCCAGGGTTCGCGGGTGCGTTCGTGCACCCGTCTTTTCTTGTCTCGGAGGGATACTTTTGTCTAAAAAGCCTTTTTCTGACGCCGCCGATCCCGACCGCGCCACCACTCCAGCCGACGCGGTCGCGTCAACGGAAAGCATTTCCGAAAATCGCAGCCCCGATCGCGCGGGCCACCCGACCCCTCCAGAGGAGCCCGCGGTGGGCGCGAAACTGCTCATCGGCATGCTGGTTGTCGCAGCGTTCGTGGTGATTCTCAACGAAACCACCTTGGCCGTGGCCCTCCCCGTCTTGATGGGAGAATTTGGCGTCACCGCTGATGCAGCGCAATGGCTGACTACAGCGTTCATGCTCACGATGGCCGTCGTCATTCCGATGACCGGCTACATCATGCAACGGTTCCGGTTGCGGTCGATCTACATCGCGGCGCTGACAGCCTTCCTGATAGGTACGATTCTGGCCGCAGCCGCGCCGACGTTCCCGATTTTGCTGGTCGCCCGCGTGGTGCAGGCCAGCGGCACGGCGCTGGTGATTCCGATGCTGATGACCACCATCATCCGCCTGGTGCCCATCGACCGCCGTGGCGCGGTCTTTGGCCTGGTCTCGGTGGTCATTGCGGTGGCTCCGGCGCTGGGGCCGACGTTCTCCGGTGTGGTGCTGGAGGCCCTGGGCTGGCGCTGGATCTTCATCCTGGTTGCCCCGCTGGTGTTGATTACCCTGGTCGCGGGCTTGTTCCTGGTGAAGAACTTCGAGGAGCCGACGCGCCCGTCCCTGGATGTGCTGTCCGTCTTTCTTTCCGCATTCGGCTTCGCGGGCCTGGTCTACGGCCTGGCTGGTCTGTCCGAGTTGGCTGATGGGGTGCCGGTGCAGCGCCTGCTCATCCTGGCTGTCGGCGCGGTTGTCCTGGTGCTTTTCTTCCTGCGCCAGCGCTCCCTGGAGCGCAGCGATAAGCCGAACGCCACCCCGCTGCTGAACCTGCAGCCGGTGCGCGTGCGCGAGTACAACTTGTCGCTGGGGTTGCTGCTGCTGACGTTCTCTATGCTCTTCGGTTTCATCATTCTGATGCCGCTGTACGCGCAGAACGTTGCGGGCTTGTCGGAGCTGAAGACCGGCATGGTTTCCCTGCCCGGTGGTCTGGTGATGGGACTGCTCGGCCCTGCCATTGGCCGGGCTTATGACGCGCGCGGCACCCGCCCGCTGATCATTCCCGGCAGCATCCTGATCGCGATCGGCATGATGGGATTTGCCGCCCTGGAGCAGACGGAGAGCCTGTTCGGATGGGTTGGCTCCGGTACGTGGCCGGCGTTTGTGCAGCTCATGGTCCTTACGGTGGTATTGAACCTGGGCATTGCTTTGATGATGACGCCCCTTATGTCCAACGCCCTGGCGGCCGTGCCGGATTCTCTGGCTTCCCACGGGCAGGCAATTTTGAACACGTTCCAGCAGGTTGCCGGTGGTGCCGGTACGGCAATCTTCGTGGCGGTGATGACGTTCGCCTCCACCCGCTATGCCTCGAGCAACGCGGCGGAGCTGGCTGGCTTGGCAGCGACGGATCCCGCTTTGGCCGAGCAGCAGGTTGTGGGCCAGGGCATCCACGTGGCGTTCTTGGTGGCGGCTTTCGTTTCGGCGGCGCTGATCGTGCTGTCGGCGTTCCTGAAGTTGGACGCCAAAGAGTCCGCCCATCCAGGCCACCTGAAGAACTAGAAGGGGAACGACAAAGCGCCGCCCAGGGTGTGGGGCGGCGCTTGTGCTTTGTACGCGGGTGAGGGGGTGGTGGCGGGCTCGCCTGAGGGGCTCGGCCAAACCCCAGAGTGGGGGCTTTGGGGAGCTACAGCGGCAGCTTGCGCAGGATCGGCAGCGGCAGGTGCTTCAGGATCAGCATGATCGGGCGGAACAGGGGGTGCACCCAGATCAGGGACTTGCGGTTATCCACGGCCTTGGCGATCGCCTTGGCCACGTCTTCTTTGTCCACGGTCAGCGGGGCATCCTCGAGGTCCTTGGTCATGTTGGTGCGGACCTGGCCCGGGCGGACCGTCAGTACGCGCACGCCGGAGCCGCGCAGAGCTTCGTTGAGCATGCGGTAGAAGCCATCCAGGCCAGCCTTCGTGGAGCCGTAGACGAAGTTGGAGCGGCGAACCATCTCACCGGCAACGGTGGAGAACGCCACAATCTGGCCGTGGCCTTGCTTCTTCATGTAGTCCGCCAGCAGCACGCCGACGGAGACGGCGCCGGTGAAGTTCACCTGTGCGGCCTGCACAGCCAACTTCTGGTTGGTCCACTGTTTCTCGTTATCGCCCAGGATTCCGAACGCAACAATGGCCAGGTCCACGTCGCCATGGCTGAAGATCTCCTCGAACACCTGCGGGTGGGAATCGAAATCCACTGCGTCGAAGGGAACGGTGACGACCTCGCTGGCGCCGGCGGCGTTCATGCGTGAGGTGGCGTCGTCCAAAGACTCGCCAGGACGGGCGGCCAGGATCACGCGGGCAGAACCGCGGGAGAGGAACTCCTCGACAACGGCGAGGCCCATGTCGGACGCGCCGCCGAGAAGCAGGATGGACTGGGGTTTGCCAACGGCATCAATCATTGTGACTCTTCTTTCGGGGTGGGGGCAACTATTGTGGGCAGGGGCTACAGCTCGAGGCGGCGGGACATATCGGAGGCGAACACACCCGTCGGGTCGATGTTCTTCCGCGTGGCGAGCCAACCCGGCAGGCCGGGATACATCTTGTGGAAGTTCTCGGCGGAAGTGCGCGACTCCTTGGCCAGGTACAGGCGGCCACCGAACTCCATCACGCGGCGGTCCAGGTCGTTCAAGAAGTTGCCCAGACCCGGCTTGATCGGGAAGTCCACGCAGACATTCCAGCCTGGCATCGGGTAGCTCAGCGGCGCCTTGTTGCCCTCGCCGAACAGCTTGAACACGTTCAGCGCGGAGTAGTGGCCGGAAGCCTGGATATCGCGGATGATCTCCTTGAACGGCTCCACTGCCTCCGTCGGCACGACGAACTGGTACTGCAGGAATCCCTTGGAGCCGTAGCCACGGTTCCACTCGCCAATCAGATCCAGCGGCTGGTAGAACTGCGTGAGGTTCTGCACCTGGTTGCGGTACTCACCGGACTTCAGCCACCACAGCTCGCCGATGGCAACCATGGAGAGCTTGTTCATGGTGAAGTTCGGGAAGATATCCGGCACGGTCATGAGCTGCGGCGCGTTGAACTTCAGCGGATCCTTCGCCAGCTTCGGCGCGTACTCCTTCAGCTGATCTAGCGTGGCCAGGGAGCCACGGGAGATCGCCGCGCGACCCAGCTTTGGCTCCGGGCTGATCGCATCGAACCAGGCGGAGGAGTACGTGAAGTTGTGCTCCGAACCGTCGGAGTGGAACGCGATGGTCTCGTCCAGGGAGTGCGTCATATCGCCATCGGCGATGAAGTATGCGGTCTCCGTCTTCGTCATCTCGATCGTCGCGCGCAGAATGATGCCGGTCAGGCCCATGCCGCCGACGGTGGCCCAGAACAGCTCGCCATCCGGATCGTCCGCGGAGCCCTCCGGGGTCAGGTGCAGAACACGCCCGTCAGCCACCAACAGCTCCATGGAGCGGACATGGTTGCCGAAGGAACCGGCAGAGTGGTGGTTCTTGCCGTGGATATCCGGGCCGATAGCACCACCGATGGTCACCTGGCGCGTGCCGGGCAACACCGGCACCCACAGGCCGTATGGCAGCGCGGCCTTCATCAGCTGATCCAATGTCACGCCAGCATCTACATCTACGATGGCGGTATCGGGATTGATGCTGTGAATGCGGTTGAGCTGCTGCATGTCGATGACGAGGCCGCCACCGTTCATCGCCGGATCACCATAGCTGCGGCCCATGCCGCGAGCGATCACGCCACGCTGGAGGTGGCTGGGCTTATCCGCATTATCGTCGGCCACGCGCGCAACGGCGGCAGCAATCTGATCGACATCCTGGGTAGACAGGACTTCGGCGGTCGTGGGGGCCGTACGTCCCCACCCGGTGAGGGTACGAGTGCTGGTGTGCAATTCCATGTTCTCTACCCTAGCGCCCGCGCACGACATCCCCGGGGCGCGGCGCTACGTGAAGTACAAGTTGCCAGCGTTTTCGCAGTTGCGGTGTGGGTGGCGTCACAAAAATAGGGAGTGCGACAGGCACAAGCGACTACAACGGTGCTAGTACAGTTCCATGATCTGACGGATTTCCTCCGGCAGTTCCTCCGGCTCAGTGATGGTTGGGCCGTCGTAGTCGCGCAGGATATCGCGCACGCGCTGGCGGCTGGTGCTGTCGAGGATGGGGAGCTCCTGGGCCATGAGGCGCGTCATGTACTCGTTGAGCGGCAGGTTTGTCCTGGTCGAGGCCTCGTAGCTGCTTTCCTTGCCGACGCCCCCAATTCGCACCGGTGCACTCCTGTGCTCCTGCTCGGCGGGGGAGGGCTTGGAGCGTTTGAAAAATTTGGTGACGGCGGAGAACGTGGAAGAGAGCACGGAGGACGAGTCGGAATCAGCCATGGGGATGATCTTAGCGGGTGCGGCTGCGAGCGTAAGGGGCATGTCCGGTGGCGGTGGTAACCTGCAATTACGATGAGCACAACCGCCCCAGAGAACACCGCTGACACCGCAACTGACACCGTAACTGACACCGCACCCCAGCCTGTCCGTTATGACCCGATCATGGTCGTGGCCGCCGCCGGCGAGGCAGACGACCCAACCTTCGCCATCTGGCAGGTGGAAACTGACCCCGACGTGCAGTTGGGCGACTTTTCCGGCGCATGGTTGATCGACGGCGCAGGCATTCACGGCTTCGCTGCCGAGGCGGATTGGATCGAGGGGACTGATGACCGCGGGGCTATGCTCGCTGCGCTGCTGCGTTACCCCGTGTTGTTCGTGGGGCCGGAGGCGGCGGCGAAGGTGCTGCCACAGGAGGTTGCGCTGGTTGATGTGGAGGCTACGGAGGCTGCGCTTAATGACGCCCTCGCCTCCGCAAAGCAGCACTTCAGCGACGAGTTTCCGGGGAAGAAGCAGCCGGCGTGGGGAAGTTTGCGCCCGCTGGAGGAATTCCGAGGGGCTGAGGCTGGTGGCTCTGGCGGAGATGGTGCTAGTGGAGCTGGCGGGGACGGTGCTGATGGCGCTGGTGAGGTGGAGCGCTTGGCAGTTGCTGCCGCACTGCAGGGGGCAGCGGCGCTGCGCGGGTGGATCGCGCAATACAATGCGTTCGACAAACTACGCGTCCGGCGCATCGGTGCTGTGAGCAGTGATTTTGCGCAAGCTCAGCCAATCCCGGTGGTTTTCGCCCAGCGAGGTTAGCCAGGCGCGATTACGCTTGAGAACCATGAATCGCTCATCACATTTTGGAGCCGCCGGTGGCTATGAATCCGCCGGTGGCTCTAGTGCTGCGCGAGCAATGGGGGAGAACAGCACAGAGGCAGTGGCACCGGGCGGGAGCGTGGTTTCCCTTTCAGAAATCCGCACTGCTCGGCGTGACGGTGCCGGCGATGCTGACGCGAACAGCGCAGCAGACAGCAGATCCGAGGAGGCGGAAATGCAGGAAAGCCTGGGGGTAATGTCCACACCGGGGATGGGGATAAGAAGGGAATCAGGGGCTCACACAAAGGTCTTCACCGTAGCCGTGGAGCACCACTTTCCGGGCGTGGGAAGATACTCGCGGCTCCTCAGCGTCTCCAGCGCAATGAGCGTGGCTGACTTCGCAGACGTCATCCTCGCCAGCTTCCTCTGGCCGGAGCGGGTGAACCGAGTACCTGAAGCTCACCCAACCTGCTACGGCACAAAGGAAGATCACGCTGCAGGAGAGGCCGAGGCCGGTAGTGACAGTGATCCTGCCTGGAGCTTCCGCGCCCGCACCGCCGGGCGCGTGCGCGTCTATGCAAAAGGAGCGAATTCCATTGGCACTGCTCTAGGCGATATTTTCCGCCGTGGCACCATCGGTGTGCTGAAGGTCGACGGATACGACTTCAGCGTCACCGTCACGGATACCACCACCCGCCACGACGAAATTGAGTTCGTCGACCCCTCCCGGGACTCGCACTTCGATCCTTTCCTCGCCTCATCCCAGGACTTGTTCGGCGCGCCGGGCGAAGCAAATGACGAAGCAGTCCTCCTGGCTGCTGACTTCCTTGCGGATTCCGACGATGAGGCCGCGGAGACGGATGACGTCAAAAAGAATCAGGATGACGAGTTCGCCGCGCACCTGCACCCTGCGGGCATTCCGGCGATAGTCGACATCTCGGAAGTGAATGTGGCGCTGGCCGGTGAGGATACCGTTGAGAATATCCTCGCGGAAATTACCCCTGAGCTGCGAGAGCTGCTGCGCGACGGTGCGTTGTACGAGTTCATTCCGCTGCTGCAGGCTTTGGATTTGGAGCGGCCCGCGAACGTCACCGAGCGCGCCGCCGAGTTGTTGGCCGATGTGCCGATTGAGAAGAGCAAAATCGGGCGCGCCGCTGCGTGGGCGCGGATCATTGCACTGTCCACGCTGGTGGAGTCGGAAGCCGGGGAGGTCAGCGAGGCCTTCATGTCGGCGCTTGGCTACACGCGCGCGGATGCGAAGCTGCCGCCGACGGATACTGCTCTTGGTGCCGACGCCCTCAGTGCCAGCGAGATCAAATGGTTGTCGCGCCGGACCGGGCGCATCTTGGCGCAGGTTGGAGCCTGCAAGTGGGAACCTCAGCCCGATGACCAGGCAGTTCCTTTGGTTCCCCAGTGTTCGATGCTGGAACGCCTGGAGATGTACCGCTTCATCTTGCAGCACTAGGCGGGGGCCGGGGTGTTGTTGTGTGCCCGGAATGTCGTTGAATCGGGATTCCGTGGTGGCCTGGGGCACAAGTCAGCTTTCTGCGGGCGCGGAATGTCGTTGAATCGGGATTCTGTCGCGGCTTGCGGTGGATTCCGAAAAATGGAAACGCTCTGACCTGCGGGTTTAGATAATTGCAAACTGGTTTCGTTAACAGATTCCCGTTTTAGCGACATCTGCACCCTGCCGGAGCCTCCGGAGACCCCCAAATTAGCCTCCCGCGAGCCCACCGGCTCACCAGTCCGCCCGGACTACCTGCCCACCAGCCAGCCCAGCCCGACCCAGACCCAGCCCGGCCCACCAGCTAGCGCTTGAAAATAAAGAACTTCTGGATCAGGAAGTTCAGCACCGTCGCCGTACCCTGGGCAATCACAAAACTAATCGCACGCACCCAGAACGCATTCAGGTCGAAACCCTCCAGCCACGGAATGGACACCTTGTACAGCCCCCACTGCACCGCAAAGGTCAGGCCGTAGGTCGCCATGGTTATGGCAAACCGACGCCCGCTCGGCTCCGCCTGGAAAGTCCACCGACGGTTGATGAAGTATGCCGTCAGGGTTCCCAGCACGAATCCCAGCGCCTTCGCCACGCCATCGCTCAAGCCAAAAGCAAAAGTGAAAAGCGCCGTCGAACCAAAGTCGACGATGGCACTGAACCCTCCGACCAGCACAAACTTCACCAGCTGCGAACGGATCATACGTTGCGCCCGACTAAGGCCACCACCCTGGGACGACGAGGGGGCGTCATCAAAAGAAGAGTTAGTCATCCGCATCACCGTCAGCACCTGCCGCATTGCCCGCGCCCGTCCGCGGCTCGACCGTGCGCACCACCCGCTTGTGGTCGCGCGGCGCCGAGCGGAACGTCCACAGCTTGTTGAACAGGAAGTTCGCCGGCACGGCCACAATCACACCAATGAAGTTGCCCCAGTACGCGCGCGTGCGCAGCCCAGTGGAGTTATCGAAAAAGTCGTGGGGCAGCGCGATCGGTGACTCCGGATTCACCAGCGCCGTCGAGACCAGCAGCGTGATAATCAGCCCGAACACGCCCACAGCCATGAACTGCGGGAGCTGCTTCCACCACGCACGCTTGTGCTCGTGGCGGAACGTCCAATAGCGGTTCAGGCAGAAATTCCAAATATTCGCCAGCACAAAAGCGATCACGGAAAACACGTGGTACCAGCGGAAATGGTATTGGCTGCCGAGGAGGTTCAGGAACGCATCCTGCACGTCGATACCCCATCCGGCCTCGCTGATCTTCTTCGCCAGCACGAAAATCGCCTGGTTGACGATGAACCCGGACGCGCCAACAATCCCAAACTGGATGAACTGCCGTGCGACGGTGCGGCCGCGCGAAAGCGGACGCGCAGATGCGGTAGCTGCGTCGTCGACGTTTTTCTTATTGACGCCTGCGTCGTCAGCGGCCTTGGCGGGCTCAGCGATGGTGGAAGGCTGGGTATCGGACACGGTCACTTCGGCTAACTTGATCCTCGGTTAAGTAGTGCTCGGCGGTGTCTAGCGTTTGGTCTAGCGTTTGCAAGATCACCGCGATAGTCATTTAAGACTACGCCCGCGACCGGGTGAAAAGGAAAATCCTTCCCGGTGTGTGTGCTTAAAAAGTTTCTTAGAACTGCGTGTGCCGACCGAGTGGCCCTGCTCCAGCGCCGAGCCGTGCCCGTGCTACCGACCTGGCCGGCGGAACTGCTCACGCCGACCGAGCGCATGTAGCCGCAGCCACTCTGCGAACCCCTTCGGGTCCTTCTTCTGTACGAGGAAGAACCAACCGAAGCGGGCGTATTCCTGCGGCAGCAGCTTGCGCATGCCCGGCTGGTTCATGATGTATCCGCGGTTGCGGTAGGTGAAGTAGCGCTTGAATTCATTGTCCGGGTACTGCGTATGCATCTTCCCGCCGAGGATCGGCTTAAACTCATCCGACCCGTCGGGGTGCAGGTAAGCGCAGGTCAGACACGTTCCAAAGGGTAGGCCGCTGCGGACCAGGCGGCGGTGGTATTCCACCTCATCGCCACGGATGAAAAGCCGATAGTCGGGAACACCAATTATCTCCATCGCCCGTGCACTGATCAGCGCGCCGTTAAACAGGCTGGCGATCCCCGGCAGGAACGAACCCTCCAGCTCGGATAGAGTCCGCCGCCACACCAGCCCCTGGCGCAGCGGGAAAGCCAACCGCTCCGGGGCATCGATATTGCACACCACCGGGCTGATCTCTTCCAGCCCCTCGCGCTCCGCAACCTCCTGCAAGGTGGCCAGCACATGTGCATCCGCCGGCCTGCCGTCGTCGTCGGCACACCAAATCGCATCGGCGCCCAAAGAAAGCGCGGTGAGGAATCCCAGCGCGAATCCGCCAGCGCCGCCCAGGTTCGTCTCGGAGCCCACGTAGTGCGCCCGCGAGCCACACACGTCTTCCACCAGCTCCCGCACCGCCGGGTCGTTGCCGTTATCCACAACCACTACGTGCGCGACTTCCGCGCCTTCCTGGCCTGCGACTTGGCGCAGTGAGGCCTCCAGCAGCTCCACGCGATTGTGCGTGACGATCACTGCTGCGACGGTATCGTTCCTGCTCAGGGGCATGTTCTAGGCGTTCTCCTTCTCCGCCACCAGTTCTTGCACCTCGCGTCGGCGCACCTTGCCCAATTGGTCGGCGGGCAGTTCCTGGAAGGCATGGAATACCTTAGGCACCTTATACGCAGTAAGTCGTTCTTTGGCGAAGGCGCGGAAGTCGTCGGCGTCAATAACAGCGCCATTGGCCAAAACCACAGCCGCAGCGACGGTTTCGGAGCCGTCCTTGCGCTCCACACCGACGACGGAGGCCTGCTCGATGGAGGGGTGCTCGCACAGCACTTCCTCGACCTCGGCGGGGTAGACGTTAAAGCCGCCGGTGATGATCATTTCCTTGATGCGGGAGACGATCTTCAGGTAGCCGTCAGATTCCATGACGGCCATGTCACCGGTGCGGAACCAGTCCTCATAGAAGGCCTTAGCGGTTGCGTCCGGGCGGTTGAGATAGCCCTTGAACACCTGCGGGCCGCGGACGACCAGCTCGCCGGCCTCGCCATCGGGCATCGTTTCGGCGGGGTTATCCGGGTTGGCCACGCGGATTTCGGTGGACGGGAAAGGCACGCCGATGTAGCCCTCGCGACCCTTACCCATGGGGTTACCTGCGATAATGGGCGAGGTTTCGGTCAGGCCGTAGCCCTCGACGATGTTGCCGCCGGTGGAGCTTTCCCACTCGCGGACGGTCTCTGCGGGCAGGGCGCTGGCGCCGCTGAAGGAGTTGCGGATGCCGGAGATGGACATTCCGCGCTTCTCGGCCTCCTTCATAATGTTCTGGTACAGCGCAGGCACGCCCGGCATCCAGGAGGGCATGTTCTTCTTCATTACCCGCATGACCAGCGGCATTTCGGGTGCGGGTAGCAGCTGAATTACGCCGCCGATCATCGGGGCGAGCGTGATGTTCATGGTCAGGCCGTATGCATGGAAAATCGGCAGCGCGGCCAGCATGACCTCCTGCTTTGGCCCCTTACCCAGGCCTTTCACCCAGGTCTGGCCCTGTCGGAGGTTCGCGATGAGGTTGCGGTGCGTCAGCACGGCGCCCTTCGGCTTGCCGGTGGTGCCGGAGGTGTACAGGATCAGCGCCGGGTCGCTTGGTTCGATCTTCTTGTTAATGACGCCCTCACGCCATGACTGCTTGCCATTCCCGCCGGAGCTCATGAAGCGCTTCCAGGAGAGTGCGGCGGGTGCCGGGCCGGTGAGCTTGTCCTTCATGGCCTTGATCTTCGGGATCGGCAGCTTCAAGGCGTAGCGCAGCGGAGCTGGCATTTCGTCGGGGAGTGTGACGGCGATGACGGTATCCAGAGGGCTATCCAGCCGCAGGTGCTCAGCGACGTCGCTGACCTTGTCCCAGAAGAAGCCGACCTTCGCTGCGTGGTCGTTAAATGGATGATTGAGCTCGGCGGCAGTGTATAGCGGGTTGTGCAGGATGGGCACCGCGCCGACATTCAGAACGGCGTAGAACGCGATGAGAGCCTGCGGGCAGTTCGGCAGCACGATGGCGACGTGATCGCCGCGTTGCACGCCCAGCTTCTTGAGCCCCTGGGAGGCGATGGCAACCTGGTGGCCGTACTCCTCGTAGGTGGTGACTTTCCCGAAGAAGGAGTATGCGTTGCGCTCGCCGATGGTCTCCACCGCATGCCAAAAGACCTGCGGGATGGTGAAGCCGGAGGGGTTCTCCGCGGGGTCGTCGAGGTCAATGGTGTGCTGCGTCCACGGCGTGTAATGCTGCAGCCATGCCTTCGAGTTGAAAGCCTCGGAGGCGGTTGCGCCTGCGGCACCTGCACCGTTGTCGGCTGCTGGGTTGGTCAACTGTTTCACCTGGTTCTACGTTGTTTTTGGTGGTTGTTTGGGATGTTTTATGACTGATTGTTTGTGTTTAGTTTGCACGTCAGCCCTGGAGGGGGCTCGTGAGGGCTGCGACATGTGCCGTAACACTGACCGAGTCTAACTGTTTGGCTGCCTCATCTGGCCGGGTTTATTAATTCTCTTTTTATCTCTAGTTTGTGCCGGGTCGGGGAGGACGGTTCGGGAGGCTGGAGGTGAAGGTGGCGGGAACGAGGGGCGTCAATAAGAAAGGATAAAAATGGCTATGACCAGGCGAGCGCGCCGCCGCTCCAGAGGGCGCACGGCGGGCGGGTCGGGCGTGCCGCAAGGGCGCGGAAATGCTCGCTGACCTGCTCGATTGCGCGGCCGGATAGGTACGTTTCCGCCGTAACTTGCAGCAGCGTTAAGCCGCGGGCTTGGATGTCGTTTTCGCGCTGGCGTTCCTGCAGGAGGGCGCGCTTCGTGGCGTCGGTGGTGGCGCCGTACTTCTCGCGGCCGTCGTATTCGACGGCGAGGCCGACGTCGAAAAACATGTCGACGCGCCCGATGGTCCAGCCGTCCTCGTCGAGTATGTTGACCTGCTGAAACGGTGCGGGCAGGCCGTGTTCCCAGAAGCGGATCTTCAGCTGCGATTCGCGCGGGCTTTCGGAGTAGCGGGTGATGAGGCGCGCCGCCGTGCGGGCGCGTTGGGCGCCGTGGCGGATTGGCTGTCCACTCTGCCAGTCAAGCCACTTGCACCACTCATGCCACGTGATCTTCTTTGTATGCAACGCGGCCTCCGTGGCGATGACGGCATCGTCCAGCGAATGCCGTAGTCCCAATTCATGGCAGGTATCCAGCAGCCCGCTGGTCCAGATCTCGCCGAACTCGGTCGCGATCGGTACGGCACGCCGGCCTTGTCCCGGTGCCGCGAGGTAACGTTCTGACCTACCATTTCTTCCCATCATTGCCCTTTTTGGTGACGCCAGTTCCACCGTTTCCGGCGGTCCGAACCTTTCTAGGGGCAGGCCGTGGAGGAAGGCCGCTGATTTGCCCGCTGCGAGGGCTGGGATTTTGTGGGTGTAGCGGAGGTATTCCGCCACGATGTAGGCCTGCGCTTTGATCGCCTCGGCATTGGGGTCTTGGCTGATCTCGCGCCAGAGGCTGGCGGGGATGTAGACACCGCGCGCGAGCCGGACGGCTTCGCCTCTTTCCACCCAGCGCTGCCACTTGCGAGCCTGGGATGGGTCGATTCGGCGCACATCGACCAGGTGTTTTACTGGCAAGTGGTGCTTGGCGGACCTGGTCTTGGTGGTTTGGCCGGTGGTTGGCTTGGCTACGCTGGCTTTGGTTCTATCCCCCGTCATGGGAGGTATCTTTACCACCTTTTGTCGTGCATCTTTGTCCCAGCTTTCGCTGATCTGTGGATAACTTCTGCCGGAAGTGGGACTTATCCCCAGGCGCAAAATCTTCTGATGCTAAAACCCTTGCGATGGTGTATGTGAGCCCAGGTTCTGCGCGGCTGCACACCTGCAAGTGTCGTCAGGTGAGGAGCGGATGCCTAGATAAAGGTGCTGCCAAGGGGCTTCCGGGTACCACCGAGCTACCCAAATGTCGTTAGATCGGGAATGTGTTACTGGAAGTGGTTTGCAAGTTTGTAAAGGTGCAGGTCAGGGGGCTGGGGAAATTTGCAGGTTGCTGCGCACGCCGCCAGATTCCCGATTCAACGACATTTGGGCTGGATGAGCGGGGTATAGGTGGAGCAGGTGGGAATGGTGGGGTGGTAGGGGAGGTTGGGGTTGTCTGGGGTGGTAGGGGAGGTTGGGGTTGCGTGGGGCAGGGGCCCCACCAGCGGAAACTACATCCGCCCCAGGTCCTTCAGCACCTGTCGCACATGCGCGCCAGCCTCGGGCCCCTCGTATGCCTCCACCACATCATCCACGCGGCCCACCTGCCGCACTTCTCCGTGGTCGATCCACATCGCACTGTCACACAGTTGCGCCAGGAACTCGTTGCTGTGAGAAGCGAAAACCAAGATGCCGCTCCGCTCCACCATCTCGACCAGCCGCCCGCGCGCCTTCGCCATAAACGCCGCATCCACAGCACCAATGCCCTCATCCAGCAGCAGAATCTCCGGATCGATGCTGGTCACCACGCCCAAAGCCAACCGGATGCGCATACCCGTCGAGTATGTACGCAGCGGCATTTCCAGGTACTCGCCCAGCTCGCTGAACTCAGCAATCTCGTCCATCTTCCGCCGCATCGCCCGCCGCGTCTGCCCCAGAAAAAGCCCGCGGATCATGATGTTCTCGTACCCGGAAATCTCCGGATCCATACCCACGCCCAGGTCAAACACCGGCGCCACGCGCCCGCGCACCACAGCTGACCCGCGCGTCGGCTCATAAATCCCACTCAGTAGCCGCAGCAGCGTGGACTTGCCGGCGCCGTTGTGCCCGACCAGGCCAATCCGGTCACCATCTTGCAGGTGCAAGTTGACGCCCTTAAGCGCCTCCACCATCACCGTATTCGACGAGTTCCTGCCGATCGCGCCGCCGGCAGCACCCAGGAATGTCTGCTTCATGGAGCGGGTCTTCGCATCGAAGATGGGGAAGTCTACGCAAGCGTCGTAAGTGTCAATCGAAACCATGTCATCTCACTTCGTTGTTTCAGTTGTCGCGGCTGTCGGGCGCTCGCACGCCGGGCGCTTACTTGCCAAAGCCAAGCCAGCCGCCAGTCGCAAAGCCAAGCCATACCAAGCACACCAGCTGGCACGCCTATACCCAGTAGCTCACGCGGAAGCGCCAGCGGCGCATCACCAGCAGAGCCAGCGCAAGCCCAATCACCGTCAGCACTGCGACAATCCCCCAGTGGTACGCAGGCACGGGCTCGCCAATCATTGGCCCGCGGACGATCTCCAGGTAGTGGTATAGCGGGTTAATCTCTGCAATGCGAGCTCGCTCGGCCACTGCCCCGCCTTGTTCGCGCAGGGTTTTGGTTGTCCAGACGATGGGCGTCATATAAAAGGCCAGCTGCACCAGCGAATCCAGCAACGGGGCGACATCGCGGAAGCGCGTGGCGATAATGCCGAAGAACATGGTCACCCAGATGCCGTTGGCGATCATCAGCGCCATGGCGGGCACCACCAGCAGCACTTGCCACCCCAGCGAGGGGCGGAACACGGCCAGCAGCACCAGCCAGATCACCAGGTTGTGCAGGAGGAAGAGGAATTGCCTCCACACCAGGCGATACACGTGTACCGACAGAGCCGACGGCAGCTGTTTAATCAGCCCCTCGTTGGCAATAAACACCTCGGAGCCGTCCTTAATGCAGCCTGCGATGAAACCCCACAGGATCAGGCCGACGGCCACGTGCGGCAGGAAGCTGGCGAGGTCCTGCTGGAATAGCAGGCTGTACAGCAGGCCGAGGGCCAGGGCCATCACGCCGGTGGCAATGGTGATCCATAGCGGTCCGAGGGTACTGCGGCGGTAGCGTTGCTTGATGTCCTGCCAGCCGAGCGCGAGCCATAGTTCGCGTTGCGCCAGGCCGCGCTTGAGGTCGTCCCAGGCGGCGGCGAAGGTTTGGGAGTTGCTAGCGGGGATGTCGCCGTCTGCCGCGGCGGTGATCCTTTGTAGATCCGCGGCCTCTGGCATTTTCTGTGGCATGAGTTCCTGCTTTTAAGTTGCTGTTGCTTTAAGGCACCTTATTTTACTTTGTGACGCCAACACCTCCTATTCCCGGCGCGTCCCGCTAACGTGTTGGCGGTCACGGTCGCTGACGGTGTTGCCTGTCCGGCGGGCAGGCTAGTATCGGTTGGGCAGAAGTGAAGTCCGAAGCAGTCTAGGAAGATAAGGAGTTCCAGTGTTCGATGTGCCACGGGTGCGGGGGTTGTATGCATCGTTATCGGATGGCTGGACGTACCTCAATGCGCAGGATTTTCCGCAGGTGCCGGAGCGGGTGTCCTCGGCGGTAGCGCGCAGCTTTAGGGTGGCTTCTTTGTTGGAGCCGCTGGAATCCGCGACGGGTTCGCATTCTCGGGCGCAGCGTCCGGGCCGGCGTATCGGGGAGTCTTTCGGGGATTCCGCGCGGATTGCCATTGCGGATCTGACGGGTGCGCGCCCGGAGAATGTGGTGCTGGGGGCTTCCCGTGCAGCGCTGTTGGATAATCTGGCGCACGCACTGTACCGGCGGTTGCGCCTGGGGCAGGAGGTTGTGCTGTCCCGTATTGATGATCCCGCGAATGTGGCCCCGTGGAAGACTGCGGCGGATCTTTATGGCGCGCGGGTGCGCTGGGCGGAGCCAGATCTTTCCAGCGGTGTGCTGCCCGCCTGGCAGTTTGCGAACCTGGTGGAGCACGAGACTTCGGTGGTCGCGGTTTCCGCTGCGAACCGTTATGTCGGCGCGGTGACGGATGTGCGTGCCATTGCCGATTGTGTGCGGGCGAAGTCCCGGGCGTTGTTGGTGGTGGACGTGGATTCTTTCGCTCCTTATCGCGTGGTGGATGTGGAGCAGATGGGCGCGGATGTGTTGGCTCTGGATGTGGCCAGCTTGGGCGGGCCGAGTGTGGGCGCGCTCGTGTTTAAGGACGATGCCACCCGTCAGGCCATCTTCCGCTCTGGGCACGGTGTGGGGGTCGGCGGCGTGTCCGAGGGGCTCCTGGGTGGCGTGTCGGAGGCCGTGGATCACCTGGCTCGCCTGGATGATTCCGCTCGTGGTACGCGCCGTTCGCGGTTGAAGACGGGTCTGCCGCAGGCTGCTGAACATCTGAAGACGCTGGCTGCGCACCTGGTCGAGGGCTTGCAGAGCCTCGGTACGGTGCATGTCATTGGCGTGGATGGGGATGGCGACGTGTTGGAGGAGTTCGCCTCCGTCGACCGGATCCCGCGCGTGAGTTTCCTGGTGGATGGTGTGCCCGCAGGAGTGGTGGTGCAGCGTCTATTGGCCAATGGTGTGGTTGCAGGTGTGGTCGCGCCGGGGCAGTCGCAGTTGTTGGAGCGCATGGGCGTGTTCGAAGAGCACGCCCCGCAGAGCCAGCAGGCTCAGCGCACGGAGCAGCCAGCCAAGGCGCGCCGCGGCCGCCACGGGCGCAATGCTGATGCGAACCCTGCCACCAGCGCTGGGAGCTCCGCCCTGCACACCGCCAACGCCACGGGTACTGCATCCACTTCGCTGGGGTCCTCGTTGGATCAGGCCGGTGCAGTCGCCGTCGGGTTCGCCCCGCACAACACCATCCATGATGTGGACCAGCTGGTGCGGGTGGTGGCGTCGGTACGATAGCGTAGCCGTGTGCTTCGACTGATTACTGCGCTTACGCCAATTATCTGGGGGACGACGTATATCGTCACCACGAATCTGTTGCCACCTGGGCGGCCGCTTCTAGCCGGTGTGCTGCGTGCGCTGCCGGCGGGGTTGCTGCTTTTGCTGTGGTTCCGCAAGCTGCCGAAAGGGCAGTGGTGGTGGAAATCCGCGGTGCTGGGCGTGGTGAATATCGGTGGCTTCTTTGCACTGCTGTTCGCCGCGGCGTATTTGCTGCCGGGCGGGGTGGCGGCGATCGTCACGAATACTGCGCCGCTGTGGGTCATTGCCTTAAGCCCGCCGCTGTTGGGCACGCGGATTCAGCCGTATCAGGTGATCGGCGCGCTTGTCGCGGTGGTGGGTGTGGCTTGTTTGGTACTGACGCCCGCCGCAGCCCTCAATGCCGCCGGTATCCTCGCGGGCTTAGGCGCCAGTGTGTGCATGGGGCTCGGGGCGATTCTGGCGAAGAAGTGGGGCAAGCCGGATGAGGTGCCGCAGCTGGCGGTCACGGGTTGGCAGCTGACCTTCGGCGGATTGTTCCTGGTTCCGTTGCTGCTGGTGATGGAGGGGCTGCCGAGCCATCTGACCGGCCAAAACGTGGCGGGCTATGCGTATCTGACGATCTTCGGTGCCCTGATTGCGTACGGCATTTGGTTCCACGGGTTGGCGAAGCTGGACGTGGTGCAGGTGGCGATCCTGGGTGTGCTGAGTCCCGTGACGGCGACGTTCCTGGGCGTGGTTTTTGTGGGCGAACGGCTGAGCGTGGTGCAGTGGGCGGGTCTGCTGCTGGTGTTGGCGGCGTTGGTGCTGGTGCAGACTGGCGGGTGGCCCAGGAGGACTGCCCGGCAGCGTAAGTCCCGCGGCTAGTACTGGCTAGTACTGCGGCATTTCGAGCACGATCTTGCCGGTGACTTCTCCGGCGAGCAGTGCCTTGTGCGCAGCGGCGGCTTCTGCGATGGGCATGATGCGGTCGATGTGGTGGGTGATCTTCCCGCTTTCCAGCAGGGGCCATACGTTGCCCAGGGTTTCGGCGACGATGCGGGCCTTGCCTTGAGTATCGCGGTAGCGCAGGCCGGTGGCGCTGATGTTGCCGCGCTTGTTGAGGAGTTTGGCGATATTCAGTTCGCCTTTGGCGCCACCTTGCATGCCGATGATGACGATGTGTCCGTCCGGGGCGAGGGCTTCGATATTGCGGTCGAGGTATTTGGCGCCGATGATGTCGAGGATGACGTCCGCTCCGCCGTGGTCGGCGAGGATCTCGGCAAAGTCTTCTTCCTTATAGTTAATGAGGATGTCCGCGCCGTAGCGGCGGCACACGTCTAGTTTCTCTTCGGAGCCGGCGGTGACGGCCACGGTGGCGCCGAGTGCTTTGGCCAGTTGGATGCCGAAAATGCCGATGCCTCCGCCGCCGCCGTGGAACAGGATGGTATCGCCTTCGCGTAGGTGGGCGGTCATCATGATGTTGGACCAGACGGTGCAGGCGACTTCCACCACGCTGGCGGCTTCGGCGAGGCTGTATCCGGCGGGGATGGGGAGGAGTTGGCCTTCGGGCACGGTGGCGTATTCGCTGTATCCGCCCCCGGAGAGCAGGACTGCGGCTTCGTCGCCGGCGTGCCAGGGGGTGCCGTCGGGCCGGGTGGCGCCGTTCGGGTCTTCGATGACGCCGGCGGCTTCGAGGCCGATGATGTCTGTGGTGCCGGCTGGCGGTGGGTAGTGGCCTTGGGCTTGTAGCGTGTCTGCTCTATTGACGCCCGCATAGTGGATGCGCACTAGTGCTTCGCCGGGTTGGGGGTCGGCGATGCTGGTGCTTTGCCAGGCCAGCGAGCTGGGGTTCGCGGGGTCGGTCTGGACGATTGCGTTGGTGGTGATGCTCATGTTCCCCACCCTAACGAATGGGTTTAGGTGCAGTGGGGTGTTTTCGGGAGGGGAGGCGAATTGGGTAGGCGCGGGTGGCGTGTAAGATGCATATGCGGCTTTAAGCCGTGTTGGAAGTATGGCAGAGCGGCCGAATGCACTGGTCTTGAAAACCAGCGATGGGCAACCATCCGGGGGTTCAAATCCCTCTACTTCCGCAGAAAACCCATTCCCACGTGTAGGGATTGGGTTAACGAGGTGCCTTGGGTTGGCTGCGATGTAGCCTTCCTGGAGGCGCCTTTTCGTACGGGTTGAGCGCTGTGGGGGCGGTTGAGCAAAGCCTGAAGATTAACTTAAGGCTCTGGGGGTATGGAGGGGGTATATGGTCAAGATTATATAAAATTTTTATATAGGTTCAAACCTATATAACGGCAACATTTAAAGTCTCTGATGTGCTTAAACCATAAGCACGCCCTGGGTGTATTTCCATGCAAACTGCTGCAAGTATGCAGTATGGATGCGTCTCTACGCTATCTACGCACGTTCACTTTCGGTTAACTCGATGGCCACGCCGAGTCGGCAGGGTAGAGGGTTAGATCAACATAAACGGTCGAGAATGGAAATTTTACTTAGGTAATGGCTGAGATTTACGCCCAGTGGATATGGCGTCAAAAACTTGAATGAGGAAAGGGCGCGTCATCTCCATGGGGGGGAGAGTGAGTGCGGCGGCGTGATTTGATAGGGTATGCCGATCAGTATGGATGAACCTGAATTCAGCACAGGAGAAATGCAGTCGCTCTTGAGGGGTGTAGTCGCTAAGGTTTTGCAAAGAGGCTTGCGCACGCGTGCAAAGATCCTGGTTCCACAGGATGGGCGGGTGCGGGTCATGGCGTGTGGCCTTCCCGGTGTGGGTGGGCCGCCAAGAAAACTTTAGAGAAGTCTTCGGAAAGGACTTAACTCATGGCAAACTTGCGCGGACGTTCCATCCGTACTGGTTTCGGGGCAGTTGCCCTTGGTTTCAAGAACAACAGCATGAAGTCCATCGCGGCTGCGGGTGCTGTGCTGGCTCTGGCTACGACGGGCACTGTGGTAGTTGCTACCCAGACCGCCCCGGCGGCTGTGGCTCAGGACGCCGCAGTGGCGCCGCAGCCGGATGCGGATGGCGCGATCAACGTCGACGCCATCGCGGACGGCACCATTTCCTCCGGTACGCAGCTATCTGCTGCGCAGACTGTCGCCAAGGACGTTGTTTCTGGCCGCGTCAACCTGATGACGCCGAAGAACTCCGCGATTCTATCGACGAAGTACGACGGTTTCGAGGGCGCGCCGGATGGCACGAAGGTCTACTTCCAGTGGAAGGATGTAGATGGCGCGGAGTCCCCGATTTACTCCGCAGAAACCCACACTATTGACGGAGTCCTCGGTGCGAACGGCCCGGGTATGTACGCTTTTAAGGTGCCGACGTGGACTGATGCAAACGGTAAGGAGCGTCAGTACAAGGCTTTGACGGCTCAGAAGATGCGCGTCTGGTCTGATACACCGGACAATGAAGAGACTGGAAATGAACGTGAAATCGTTCGTGTAGCTCCGGGTTATACACCGTATGCGTACGGCAAGGGGTCCGGCGACGGGCTGGGTGAGTTCCCGGGTGCTGTTGGTACGAACGGTAACATGCAGGGCACTGGTGTCTGGCTTGCCGAATTGCCGACTAACCCGAACAACTACTGGATGGGCGACAAGAAGCCGGAGCCGGGCTTGCCGCTTCCGAATGGCCTGAAGGTGATCAAGGATGACCGGGAGGTTAGTGGTATCAAAGATTGGTACGACTACTCCGGCCGTGTATGGCTAGAGACTGGCGATGAGCGTCAGCTTTTCACGGGGTCTACCGGCACTGGTGAGCCGTCTGGCGTTGGCTACAAGGTGTATGCCGCGACGCTCACGGAGGAAGGCCGTCAGGCGAACGCTGAGATCAAGAAGCTCCCGGCTGAAAAGCGCGCGCTGGCTACCAAGCAGATGCTCGAGGAGCACCCGGAGTACGTCCAGTCAGTCCGTTACACCGAGACTGATGAGAACGGTGATTACACCATCCACGTGCCGAAGGATGAGTACCACCCCCACGACACGTTCATGTGGGTTGAAAATAAAGATGGTGAAAAAATTGTTGGCTATGGCCAGTGGCAGCAGCCTGTTTTCCACTCAGTGAATAACTACTCGGCGACGTGGGCGCCATCAGGCAACCCTACAGAGCAGAAGGCACTTCCGGTTCGTGGTGCTCGTTTCTACAACATCCACTTCGCTGCAGTTCCGGACCGCCGCGTAGATCTGGACATCACTAACTTCAATACCACCGACACCCCTGCCAAGCCCGGTGATGTCGCTAAGGTGAAGCTCTCTGGTGATCTTCCGGTGCTGCCGAACAAGATCGAGTGGCGCAAGAACGGTAAGCCGACCGGCAAGACTTGTGACATTGAGCTTCTCAATGACCTGAAGGACTGTGGCTCCTTCACTGTCCCGGATGATGCTAAGACTGGCGACATCTACTCTGCGGTACTTGTGTCTGGTGCCCAGGATGTTGCTTCTGACTCCTTCATGGTGAGCACCAAGACCGTTGTGGATCAGTCTGGTGTCAAGCCGGTCAACCCGACTGATGCGAAGCAGGACACTGGTATTGACGTCAAGAACAAGGACGACGACACCAAGATTTCTGCGAAGGATAAGAACGGCAAGGACGTTCCGGTTGTGATTGATGAGAACGGCAATGTCATCGTCACCCCGGGCACCGATGCAGAGGGTCCGATTTCTGTAACCATTGAGGATCCGGATCTGCCGAAGGATGCGAACGGTGAAAACAAGGTCGTCGTTGACGTTCCGGTTGAGCCTGTAAAGGACACCGACGGTGATGGTCTGACCGACGATAAGGAGAAGGAGCTCGGTACTGATCCGAATAAGGCTGATACCGATGGCGACGGCATCAATGATGGTGACGAGGTCTCTGGTGAGGGCAACAAGTTCGACGGCAAGCCGACTGACCCGACCAAGGCTGATACCGATGGTGACGGCTCCAACGATGGTGTCGAGGTCAACAACAAGGACAAGGACGGCAAGGACGCGCCGACCAACCCGAACGACCCGAACTCTAAGCCGGGCGCAGACGACCAGAAGGACACTGACGGTGACGGTCTGACCGACGATAAGGAGAAGGAGCTCGGTACTGATCCGAATAAGGCTGATACCGATGGCGACGGCATCAATGATGGTGACGAGGTCTCTGGTGAGGGCAACAAGTTCGACGGCAAGCCGACTG